>PHBI01000089.1 GCA_002841945.1 Deltaproteobacteria bacterium HGW-Deltaproteobacteria-14 | reverse complement strand
CGGCGGAGGAGCTCGGCGCCGGCCTCGCCGTTGGCGGCCACGACCAGCGCGGGTGCGGCGGCGGGGTGGTGGGCGAGCCACGTCCCGGCCTCGTCGACGCGCGCCCGCGCCCACGGGGCGTGGCGGACGCGCCTCAAACCAGTTCTCCGAGATCGGCGTGGTCACACACGCGCCGAGCCTAGATGGGTGGGGTAGAAGTGTCGATACCCGCGGGCGGGTCCCGTCGGTTCCGCGCGTGGCGGGTCGGCACAACGCAAGAGCGCCAGGGGGATCCCCTGGCGCTCTTGCGTCGTCGGTCGCTGGCGCGCGGGCGCCTACCAGTCGTCGTCGCTGCCGCCGCCGCCGCCGCTCTTGTCGTCGTCGTCGTCGCCGCCACCGTCCTCCTCGAAGGGCTCGGTGTCGTCGTCGTCGTCGCCGAAGTCGACGTCGTCCTCCTCCTCCGCGTTGCCGGCGATCTCGAGCTCCTCGTCGTCGAGCCCGGCGAGGAGCTTGCTGCGCCGCACCTCCTCCTCGTCCGGCACGACGGCTGCCGCCGGCTCGATGCGCGGCGTTGGAGCCGGCGCGGCGTTGACGTCGAAGAGGGTCCCGCAGCGCGGGCACGCGGGCTCCGGGCGGCCGAAGTCGTAGAACTTCGTGCCGCAGGATGCGCACATGCGCTTGGTACCTACGTCCTTCCCCTTGCTTGAAGTTACGACCACGTCCGGTGCTCCTGGTCTCGATCCTGCGAAGTCGACCGCGCGAGCGCGGCGCGATGGCGTTGTCGCCCCCCGTTCGTCCAGGGAACGGAAGACTTGAGTGCATAACGCGCGCGCTCGCGTCAATGCCTGTTGCGCGCAAAACAACGTGAGCCGCGTAAGGTACCGAAAACAAAAAAACGGGCGCGTCGAACCGACGCGCCCGTTCGCGGCCTGGCCGCGCGCGTGATCAGAACGCTCAGAACTGGATGATGCGGTCGTAGTCCGACATCGTGCCGACGAGCTCCTGGCGGGGGGCGTAGAACTCGCGCCACAGCCGCAGGTAGCCGTCGACCACCTGATCGGGGGTCAGCTTGAGCGGCTTGAAGGTCGGGTTGGCGTCGTTGTAGCGGCTCCACTGGCGGGTGAGGATCCGCCCCTCGGACTCGAGCTGGGCCCACTGGGGGGTGCCCGGGTACGGCGTGGCGATCGCGAACTCCGCCTTGCGGATGCCGGTCTTGTTGCAGAACTCGAGGACGCGATCGACCGTGCCCTCGTCGTCCTGATCGTTGCCGTAGAGGAACGAGGCGTAGGGCTCGATGCCGGCGTCGAAGGCCTTGGCGATGGCCTCCTCGGCGCGCTGCAGCGCCGTTGGGTGCTCGCCGGTCCACGCCTTCATGCTGATCGGGTCGAAGCCGGTCACGAGGTAGTACATGTCGATCCCGGCGGCCCGGGCCTTCTCGAGCAGGCGCATGGGGGTCGCGCGGATCATCGGAAAAGAGGTCCCGATGTAGCTGACCGTCGCCGCCGCCTTGCGCTCGATCAGGAAGTCGAGGAGCGCCTCGAGGATCTTCCGCCCGCCGCCGGGGAGCCAGCTCGTGTCCTCGGTCAGCGACGCCCGCTTGCCCGCCGCCTCGAGGTTCTGCAGCTGCGCGACGACGTACTCGATCGGGAACGGGCGCAGCGAGGTCCCCATGCTGCGCGGCAGGATGCACGCGTGGCAGTTGAAGGCGCAGCCGCGCGAGAGCTGCAGCGGGTAGTCGTCGGGGTGATGGCCCGGCAGCTCATTGTCGAAGTAGAGGGAGGTCTTCGGCGGCGGGAGGGTCGAGAGGTCGACGTTCTCGTGGCAGGTGTAGCGCGGCTTCAGGTGGCCGGCGACGAAGTCCGCGAGGAGGCTCGGCCAGCTCGCCTCACCCTCGCCGACGACGACGGCGTCGACGTGGGGCTGGACGACGTCGGGCAGGGCCGTCGAGAAGAGGCCACCGGCGACGACGGTGTGGCCCTCTGCCTTGAAATGGTCGGCGAGCTCCAGCGCGCGGGTGGCCGCCGGGGTGAAGAACGAGAGCGCGACCAGGTCGGCGTCCGTGGGACGCGCGGCGTCGAGGACGCGATCGTCGCGGAACTCGAGCTCCCAGTCGGGAGGCGTGATCGCCGCCATCGTCGAGATGCCGAGCGAGGGCGAGCCCAGGTACTCGTTCATCGGGACGAACTGGCGGAGCTCGGGGTGGCTGTCGGCGTGGCGCTCGAAGCGCGGGTACACGAACAGGATCTTCTTGGTCATGCGACACCGGAGTCGAAGAGGGGGTCGACGATGGCGTCGACGGTCGCGATCGGGGCCACGGCCCGCGCCGCGGCCTCCGCGGCCTGGAGGAGGCGGCTGAGGGCGTGGTCGCGCAGCGCGGCGGTGCGTGGGCTCGGGTGCGGGCCGGCGTAGGCCACGGTCGCGACGGCGACCTCGCGGAGGATGGCGAGGCGGCCGAGCTTGTGGAGGCGTACCGGGTCGCGGAGGACCTTGAGGCCGTCCCGAGCCTGCCAGTTGGTGCGCACCTCGTGGGTGATGAGGGAGATCTCGTCAGCCTCGGTCCCGGTGGTGGCGTGGCCGCCGGGGCGGATCAGCTCGAGCGCGCCCATGCGGCTCGCGAGGACGTCGTTGGCCCCCTCGAAGATGCGGGTGATGCGGGCGTCGCGGAGGAGCAGCGGGGCGCCGGTCTCCTCGATGTAGCCGCTGCCGCCGTGGAGCTGGAGGCTGGTGTCGCAGATCGTCCAGTCGGTCTCGCTGCAGTAGACCTTGGCGGCGACCGACCGGCGCTCGAGCTCGGCGTCGTCGTGCTCGACGTCGCCGGTGGCGGCGACCATGGCGCGCATCGCGAACAGGCTGGCGGCCATGTCGGCGAGCTGCAGCCGGATGACCGGCTGGGCGGCGAGCGTCTTGCCGAACTGCTTGCGCTCGGCGACGTGGGCGGTGGCGAGGTCGATGGCGGCCCACGCGGTGCCGTTGCAGCCGGCGGCCATGGCGGTGCGGCCGAAGGCGAGGACCTGGCTGATGTCGCGGTGGCCGGCGCCGGGGACGCCGACGACGCGGTCCATCGGGATGTCGAGCTCGTCGAGGTAGAGCGAGGTCGTCGAGGAGCCGCGCAGGCCGAGCTTCACCTCTTCGGCGCCGATCTTCAGCCCGTCGTCGCGCTCGAGGACCAGCAGGTTCTGCCCGCTCGCGGCGCCGCCGAGGCCCTCGGTGGAGACGGCGACCGTGTACGTCTGGGCGAGGCCGCCGTTGGTGACGTAGATCTTCTGGCCGTCCACGCGCAGGCGACCCGTGGCCTGGTCGAGGCGGGCGCGGGTCGCGAGGCGCGAGAGATCGCTGCCGGCGCCCGGCTCGGTCGTGGCGAAGGCGCCGAGGCGCTTGCCGCTGGCGAGGTCCGGGAGCCAGCGCTCGCGCTGGGCGTCGTCGGCGAAGGCGACGAGGCCGCGGGTGCCGAGGCCGAGGTGGAGGCCGACGGTGGTGGCGACCGCGCGATCGTAGCGCGCGAGGGACTCGACGACGGCGCAGGCGCCGGAGAGGCCCAGCTCGCTGCCACCCCACGCCTCCGGGATGGAGACGCCGAAGACGCCGAGCTCGGCGAGCTCGGTGAGGAGGCCGGCGGGGAGGGCGTGCTCGGCGTCGATCCGGGCGGAGTCGACGCGCACGGCGAGGAAGCGGCGGAGCTCGCCGCAGAAGGCCTGGACCGGGTCGTCCTGGCTACGCGCCGCGTCGCGCGGCGCCACGGTAGTCGTCATGCCACCGCTCCCAGGCGGTTGGCCGCGAGGGCCACGACGCCGCCGACGGTCTCGATGCCGAGGACGTCCTCCATCTCGAGCTCGAGGCCGAGGGACTCGTCGAGCATCGAGAGGAGCTCCATGGAGGCGACGGAGTCGAGGGCGAGGTCTTCGCGGAGGCGGGCCTCGGCGGTGACGAGCTCGGGCTTGACGGGGCTGACCTGGAGGATGAGGTCGCGGACGGTGGCGAAGACGTGGTCGAGGCTCGGCGTGCTCATGAGGTTGCTCCGGAGTTGGCGGCCGCGGCGGAGGGGTGCTCCGCCGTCTGGGGGCTTGGGATGAGGCGCATGCGGCGCGCGAAGGCGTCGAAGGCGTCGAGGGTCTCGGACAGCGGCGTCAGGCCGCCAGGGACGAGCCGCGCGCCGAGTCGCGCGTCGATGCGGGCGCCGTGGATGACGAGATCGGCGATCTCGCGAGCCAGGGCGGCCCGGTGGGGGGTGTCTTGGACGCGCTCTTCTTCGGCGTCGGCGAAGGCGACGGCGTCTGCGTCGCTGAGGGGGGCGCCGGGGTCGGCGACGCCGTAGCGATCCGCGAGGAGCTCGAGGAGGGCCTGGAGGCGAAGGCTCGTGCCGGCGAGGAGGACGCGCCGCGGTGGTGCGTCGAGGGTCGCGAGGTGGGCGAGGGCGCGGCCGACGTCGCGGACGTCGATCGGGCTGACCCATCCGTCGGGGTGGGGTGGGGCGACGCCGTTGGCGATGGCGACGATGAGCGCCGAGGTGCCTACGCGGAGGTCCCACGGGCCGAGGCAGGCTCCGGGGCAAGCGACGACGACCTCGAGGCGATCCTCGGCGAGGGCGAGGTCCTCCATGGCCCACTTGGCGGCGTGGTAGGCGCCGAAGTCGGGGGCGGAGGGGAAGACGTCGGCTTCGGTGGACGCCTGGCCGTCGGTGCGCTTGGCCACGGTGGCCGTGCTGGAGACGTAGACGAGGCGGCGGACGTCGGCGGCCGCGGCGGCGTCGAGGACGGTGCTGAGCTCGTTGATGGCGCGGGCGACGGTCTGCTCGGGGGAGCGGCCGTGGCGGGGGTAGTGGCCGGCGAGGTGGAAGACGACGTCGGTGTCCGCGAAGGCGGTGGCGAGCGTCTCGGGGGCGTCGAGATCCGCGATGGTGAGGGGCACCTTGCGGCGGCGCAGCGGGATGACGTTCGTGCGGCGGCGGTGCCCACAGCGGGGAGTGATCCCGGCGCTGACGAGGGCGTCGACGAGGTTGATGCCGAGAAATCCGGCGGCGCCTAGGATCGTGGTGCGCAGGGTGGGCCTCCGAGTCGGAGCCGGAAGCTACCTGCGGGCGCGCCCGAAGGCCTTGCGCTGGATCAAGTTTTTGAGGGCGGTGTGCACTTTCACCCGGTTTTGACAGAGGGCGAAAAGTGGTTGGGATCCTTGCGGAATCATTGATGCTGCAGTGCAGCAATCGCCGGTCGGACGCTCGCTCGGTCAGGTCTTTTGGTAGGTGCCGATGAGCTCGGCGGTCGCGAGGACGTGGCCGTCGATGGCGTCGAGGAGGGCGCGTTTGGCGAGGGCGCCGCGGCGACCGAGGGTGATGTCGAGGGCGTAGAGTTTGAAGAAATAGCGGTGGCGGCCGATGGGCGGGCAGGGGCCGCCGAAGTCGGGGCGGCCCCAGTCGTTGAGGCCGGTGTGGGCTCCCGGGGGGAGCTGGGAGGCGGGGACGCCGGCGGGGAGGCCACCGGAGGTCGGGGGGATGTCGTAGAGGACCCAGTGGACCCAGACGCGGCGGGGGTTGCGGGGATCGGGGACGTCGGGGTCGTCGACGACGAGGGCGAGGCTCGAGGCGCCCGGGGGGACGTCGTGGAAGCGGAGCTCGGGCGACAGGTCGGCGCCCTGGCAGGTGTACTCGCGGGGGATCTCGGTGTTGTGGGCGAAGCTCGGGGAGGTGATGCGCATGGTGCCTCCGTGGTGGGTGGGACTTGCGTAGCGCCGGTGCGGGTCGCTGTCGAGGGCGCCTCGTCTGGAGGGCGCAGGAAAAAAAGCGGAACGAAAGCGGGTGTTGACGGCAAAGGACCGTCGAGATCCGTTGCCGAGGCCAGCGGTGCCCGGTGGCGTCTTGTTGGTCACCAGGCGGTGTGTGGAGAGGCGATTCATGATGCGCCCTGACGCGGTGGTGCGGGCGGCGTTCGAGTACGTGCTGGCGCTGGGAGCGGTGCTCTACGGGGTGCAGGTGATCGCGGCGGTGGTCATGGCGAACCGCCGCCGTCTGCTCATCCACGACGAGTTCGGGCGCTAACCGGCGTTCGCGCAGTGGTCCGCGAGTGCGGGCCCCGGGCGGGAGGCCGATTCAGGGCGTCGCGAAATGACTCTGGGTGGTGGGGGAGGGGCCTGACAGTAGGGTCATCGTCGCTTCGGCGATGGTTCGGAGGTCTTCCTTGCCGTCGGTGGTGTACCACTCCGAGAGGGTCGCGCGGGCGGCGCCCATGAAGGCGCCCGCGAGGAGGCGGGCGCGCCGCGCGCGCGCCGGGTCCGCTTCGTCCCCGCCGAGGTGCGCCGCGAGCGCACCCTCCCAGCGGCGGTCGAGCTCGCGCTCCTTCGCGATGAGCGTCGGCGACGACTCGATCACGTGATGCTGCAACACCAACTCGTGCCGATTCTCAGCGAACTCCAGGACCGTCTCCCGAAACGCGCGCCTCACACCGACCAGCGGCGCCTCGTCGACCTCATCGCCCCGGAGCGCCGCCACGAACGCCGCGAACCGCGCCTCCGCGTTCGCGAACACCACCGCGTCCTTCGTCGCGAAGTGCCGGAAGTACGTCCGCGACGTCACCCCCGCCCCAGACGCGATCTGCTCCACCGTCGTCGCGTCGTAGCCCTGCACCCGAAACAGCGTCGTCGCCGACGACAACAACGCCCGGCGCGTCCGCTCGCGCTTCGACCCCAACCCCGGCGCCGCTCCCACCGCTCCCCTCCGCAAACATCACCCCGCCGCATCCGTGATCGAGGAAGAGGGCCGCCGCACTCGCGACAGCCCCGCGCCCATCGACGCGACATCACCCGTACAGCAGGTTCACGAACCGCCGCAGCAAGTCCGTCCGCAGCTCGGGCGGCATCGTCTCCAGGAGCTCGTTGATCGGCGCCATCTCGTCGGGCAGCCGGTCCGGACTCACCCCGAGCCCCGACATCAGCCCCGCCAGATCCACCGCCGCGTTGCCCGACCCGGCGATCGGCACCGTCGCCGTCCGCACCTCCTCCCACGCCGCCGCAAGATCCGCGAGGAACGCCCCCTCGTGCCCCACGTTCCCCGGCAACACGCACAGGTGCACGTTCGCCGGCAACCCATCCCACGCCGGCTGCGGCTGCACCAGCCACCCCCGCCTCCCGAGCGCGTCCGCCAGCCGATAGCCGCCGCCCCCTGCGCGCGGATAGAACGTCAACAGCGTGAAGTCCGGCTCGCCCGCCACCGCGAGCCCGTCGATCGCCCGCACCCCGTCCACGAGCCGCCGCGTCGTCTCCATCAACGCCCGCGCCAACCCCTCGTAGCCGCTGTCCCCCATCGCGTTCATCACCGCCCACGCCGCCGCCATCGGCCCCAACGAGCGGCTCGACTGCACCGTCGTGTTCAGCAGCGCATACCCCGGCCACGCCGTGTACGCGAACAGCTGGTGCGCCCGATGCGCCCGGTCCGCATGCAGCACCAGCGACGCCCCCTTCGGACACATCCCGTACTTGTGCAGGTCCACCGACAGCGTCGTCACCCCCGGCACCGACAGGTCGAACGGCGCCACCGTCCCCCCCGCCCGGCGGAAGTACGGCAGCATCAGCCCGCCCATACACGCGTCCACGTGCAGCCACACGTCACGCTCCAGCGCCAACACCCCGAGCGCCTCGATCGGGTCGATCACCCCGTGCGGATAGGACGGCGCCGAGCCCACCAGCAGCGCCGTGTCCTCACCGACCGCCGCCGCCATCGCCCCCACGTCCGCCAGGAACGTCCCCGGGTCCACCGGCACCACCACCGCCCTCACCCCGAGGTACGCGGCCGCCTTGTGAAACGCCGGGTGCGCCGTGTCCGGCAGCACCATCTCCGCGACCCGCCCCGGACGCCGCCCCGCCGTCCCGAGGAACCGGTCCCGCGCCGCCTTCACCGCCAGCATGATGCTCTCGGTCCCACCGCTCGTGAAGTTGCCCACCGTCTCCGGACCACCACCCAGGTGCGCCGCCATCATCTGCACGATCTCCCGCTCGAGCCGCAGCGCGCTCGGGAACGCCGCCGGGTTCAACGCGTTCGGCGTCAGAAACCGCAGGTACGCCCGCCGCGCCAACGCCGACACCGCCGGGTCGGGCTCGAACACATGGCTGAACGCCCGCCCGCTCTCGTACGGAAAGTCCCCGCCCGCGTACGCCTCCAGCGTCGCAAACACCTCGTCGGCCGGCCGGCCCCGCTCTGGCAGCTTCATGGCAACCTCGTGTCACACTATGACATTTCAAGGAGGCTGCCTCGCCTGACGAACCCTGTCAACCCGCGATGTCACCCTATGACATTATGGGCGCGGCACCCGCCTCGCGACGGGGCCGCACCAGCCCAACTCACCCCGGGCTGAACACGAACGGCCACTGCACCACGCAGATCCCCCCGTCCGGCTTCTGGAACCGCATCCGGCGCAGGTTTCGGTAGATGCAGTTCGCCGTCGCCGAGTCGCCGAGCGTGTTCGCCACCGCCGCGACCCCCTCGACGCTCCCGTCGAGCTGAATCGTCCAGCGCACCGTGAGCTTGCCCTTGAGGTCCTTCGCCACCTGCAGCCGCTGCTCGTAGCACGCTCGGATGGCACCCGCGCGCCGCTTCACCACGCTAGCGATGTGGCTCTGTTTGCAGAACCCGCGCGATGTCCCATCCTGCATGTCCACCGTCCCGACCCGTCGCCGGTGCTTCGGCCCGAGCCCCGCCTCGATCCCGGGGCCGCCCGTGTCGATGCTCCCCTGGCCGTGGATCCGCCCGACGCCGTCATCGCCGCCCCCGGGGCCGTCGCCCTGAAACGCCATGCCGTTGGTCCCGTGCCCGACGACGAAGTCGCCGTCCGGCCCCGCCATCGCCACCGCCAGCTTGTTCGACATCCCCTCGCTCGACGCGTTCATGATCTCCGAGATCGCGCCGCTCCCGCCGAGCTTGTTCGTCGCGAGCAGGTCGTTGAGCCCGACCCGCTTGGCGTCCACCCGGTCCACCATCTTCGCCTCGCGCATCGGCACCCGCGACCGCTTGTCCGGGTCCTCGTCCGGATCCCCGAACTTCCCGGCCTCACCGCCCGCCGCCTTCGCCGACCGCTCGTCGGGGCTCTCCGTCTCGAGCTCGAGCGGCGCCTCGGGCTCCTTCACCGTCATCACCGCGGCCTCCACGTCCGGCTGCCGCTTCTGCTCCACGAACGCCGACCGCGTGAACCCCTCGTCCCACATCAGCACGCCCATCACCACGAACGTCACCTGCGCGAAGAACGAGATGGCGATCGACGACCACGCCGTCTCCTCGAACTTCACCAGCCCCGTCCGCCGCCGCCGCGCGTCCGGCGTCACGAACTGGAAGAAGACCCGCATCTCGCCGAGCTCGAGCATCCCCCAATCCCCGTCGCCGATCGGCACGTACGCGACGCCGTCCGCGTCGACGTCGCCCGCGCCGCTCAGGAACGCCCGCGCCGGCTGCGTCCTCTGGTTGACCGTGATCTCGCCGTCGAGGTCCCGGCTCAGCCCGACGCTGTACTCCCCCCGGCGGTTCGCCCGAAACAGCGGGAACCGAGCCGGCAGCGCCGTCTCCGGGATGACCAGGTCGTTGCGGATCGCGTCGCCGATCGTCACGGTCCGCGCGTCCTGCAGGACCCTCTCCTGCACCACCGTGTCCTTCCACAAGAGCGCCACCCGCAAGAACCGCGACCGCGGGTCCCACGCCGGCTCCGACGCCAGCACCACCAGCGGCCCCACGAACATGAACAGCGCACCCCACGCCGCCAGCGTGTAGCCGCCGAGCATCTCGATCGACTCGAAGGGCATGGTCCCGAACGCGTCGACCTTGCCGACGTTCCCGTAGACCAGCCACCCGAACGCGAACAGCGCCGCCACCAGCGACGCTCCGGCCAACTGATGACGCCGCCGCGTGACCAGCCCAGCGAGGCTCGTCGCCAGCACCAGCCCGGCCAACACGAGGATCGCCTGTCCAGCCAGCGCGACCTCGAACCCCCGCGCGGTGACCCCGGCCAGCTCGAAGTGCTGCCATTCGAACGCCGTCCCCCCGAGCAGCGCGAGCAGCGCCCCCACCAACGCGATCACGTGTCCAACCCGCATGTGACACCCTCCCCAAGGCATGATTGTGCGGCGCACTCGTGGGGCGCGATGCACCTCGAGCGTTAACCGTAAGGTCTTGAAACTCCCCGCGCGCACGGACCTGTGCGCCGCACAAGGAACGCGTGCTGGCGTCGTGGCCGGGGTGATGGGTGCGACACCCGGTCGGACGAGATGTTCCGAGAAAAGTCGCAGCGGCAGGTGCATGCCCCGCGGACGCCGCGGGCGCCGCGCCAACTGCCGAGGACCGGCGGCGGGCTGGACTTCGGGTCGAAACGCGCACCCGGCGACGGATCTGGGGCGCTTGGCCCACCCGGGCGCTCCCGCGTTCCACAACCCCTATGAGTTATACGGGATTTTCGGTCAGTCCCCTGGCACGCCGCTTGCTCCAGAACTCGGTGTACCCGCTCCGGAGCGCAAGGAGGCAGCATGTCCATCCCGATCAAGAAGATCCTGGTGCCGACCGACGGCTCGCCCGGCTCGGTCAGGGCGGCGCGCTGGGCGGCGAGCCTCGCCGCCTCGATCGACGCGGGGCTCCTCCTCGTGCACGTCGCGCCCCTCGGCGCGGCCCGCGTCGACGCCGCGCGCGCCGCGACTGGCGAAGGCCCGCGCGCCGTCCCCCACGACGTCATCGACCTCGTCATCAAGGAGACGCGCGACAAGCTCGGCGAGGTCCGAGTGCCGATCGAGGAGATCCACGCCTACGGCGACCCCGCCAAGGAGATCGTCTACCAGGCGGGCTACCTCGGCGCCGACCTCATCGTCATCGGCAGCCGCGGCCTGTCACCGATCCGCGAGCTCCTCATCGGCAGCGTCAGCGACAAGGTCATCCGGCACGCGAGCGTGCCGGTGACCGTCGTCCGCTGAGAGCTACTTCGGAGCGTCGTTGCCACCGAGCGGAGTGGCCGGCGCGGGCGCCGCCACCGGCTGCCCGTCGGCGTCGAGCGTCACGAGCCCGCCGCCGCCGAAGACCTTCTCGGCGGCGAGCTTCTTCAGCTCGTCCAGCACGGTGTCGTCGCCGCCCTTGGCCTTCGCCGCGCCGTCGCCGACCACCAGCACGGCCACGTCGCCGCCGCTGAGGTGCGCCTTGGCCGCCGCCAGCACCGCCGCCGCGTCCATCGCGCGCAGCCGCTGCTGATGGCCCGCGTACCAGTCGAGCGGCATCCCGAAGTACGCCAACCGCTTGAGCTGCGAAAGCGTGTCGGTCGGCGTCGCGAACCTCGCGGGCAGCCCCTTGAGCGCCCCGTCGCGCTCCCGCGTCAGCTCCGCCTCGGTCGGCTCGCCTTCACGCATGCCCTTGATCTCTTTAGCGATCTCGCGCAGTGCCAGCGCCGTGGTCGACGTCTCCACCGACGCGGCTACCTGCAGCGCGCTCCCGGCGCGCTGGTAGTCGAAGCCGCCGAACGCCCCGTAGGCGTAGCCCTTGTCCTCGCGCAGGTTCATGTTCACCCGGCTCGAGAACGATCCCCCGAGGATCTGCGCCATCAGGAACGTCGCCTCGTAGTCCGCGGCGTCGCGCTTCGGTCCGGGGTGGCCGACCATCACATAGGACTGCGCCGCGCCGTCCACCTGCACGAAGGTGATCGCGCCGTTCGCGGCCGTCGCCGCCGGGTAGGCCTGCGCCTTGGGCGCCTCGCCGGTCCACCCCGCGAGCCGCTCGCCGAGCTCCTTCTCGAGTCGCTCCCGCGTCACCCGGCCGACGACCCACAGCCGCGCGCCGCCCGGCCGCAGCTGCTTCACCCAGCCCTTGCACGCGTCGAGCGTGATGGCGTCGATGTCGGCCTCGGTCACGACGTGCCCGTACGGGTGCTGCTTGCCCCAGACCAGCGGGTCGAACAGCCGCTGGGCGATGCCGTCAGGGGTCGCGCGCTCCTGCTTCAGGTCCGCCTTGCGCTTCTGCAGGATCCGGTCGAGGTCCTCCTGACGCATCCCGGGCGACTCGAGCAGCTCCGCGAGCAGATCCAGCGCCGGCCCGAGCTGGCCCTCGAGCGCCTTCAAGTTGACGGTCGACATCTCGAGCCCGGCCGGCGACCAGATGCTGACCGCGTGATCGGCCTGCTTCTCGGCGAAGGCGATCTTGTCGAGCTTCGCCGTCCCCTCGCTGTAGAGGTCGAGGCACACGCTCGCCAGCCCATCCTGGCTCGGCGGGTCGTTGACCGCCCCGACGTCGAACTCGAAGCTCATGAACACCGTCGGCAGCTGCTTCTGCTGCAGCAGGTAGACCGCGAGCCCGCTCGGCAGCGTGAACCGCTCGATCGTCGGTAGCGTCAGGTCGGCCACCGGCCCGACCTCCGGCTCGTGCTGGCGGAACGCCTCCTCGGGGAACACCGCGGCGGCCTCGCCGGCGTCCGGCGCGGGCGCCGCCTCCGTCACGTCCGTCACCGCCGGCTCAGCCGCGTCCGGGGCGGCCGCCGGCGGCCCCCCGGCGTCCGGCGTCGCGGGCGTCGCCGCCGCGTCGGGCTCCACCGCCTGGATGTCCGGCCGCTCGGGCCCGCTGCTCTTGCACCCGACGAGCGCCAGCGCGCCCGTGACCCCCGCTACCACTGTCATCGTCCAGAGCGTGTGCTTCACGGCGTGCTCCCTCCCTGCTCCTCGGGGGCCGCGCCGCCAGCGGGCGCCGGCACCGTCACCACCTGCGCGTAAGGCTTACCGAGCCACGCCTTCGCCGCCGCCTGCAGCGACGCCGGCGTGACGGCGCGGAGCCGCCTCAGGTACTTGGCCGCGTACCCCGGATCCCCGGTGTAGTGGTTGAACCACTGCAGCTGGTCGGCGCGGCCCGTCAGGTCCTCGAGCCCCCAGATGAACTCGCTCTCGGTGTTGATCACCACCCGGTGCAGCTCCGCGTCGCTGACCGGCTCGGCCAGCACCTTGGCGACCTCCTCGTCGAGGATCGCCTCTACCTTGGCGCGGTCGACCCCTGGGTTGAGGCGCGCGATGATCGAGAACTCGCCGCTCAGGCCGCGCCCCTCGTAGCCGGCGTAGACGACCCCGCACAGGGCCTCCTGGACGACGAGCCGCTTGTAGATCCGGCCCCAACCCTGGGCGCCCAGGACGTCGCCCACCGCCGCCAGCTCGAAGGTCCCCTCGGCCAGGTTGGCCGGGGCGATCCAGGTCCGCTGCAGCTGCTCGATCTGCGCCATCGGATCAGGTTGATCAACCTTGATCAACTTATCGAGTGAGGGCATCGGCACGTCCCGCCGCGCTGGCTTGTCGAGCTTCGGGAAGCCACCGAACCACTTCTCGACCAGCGCCTTCATCGCCGCCACGTCGAAGTCCCCGGCGACGACCAGGGTCGCGTCCGACGGGCGATACCAGGTGCGGAAGAACCCCCGCACGTCGTCGAGCGAGGCGTTCTCGAGGTCCTCGTGGCGCCCGATGGTCAGGTAGCGGTACGGGTGCCCCTCGGGGTAGAGGGCCTCGGCGACGGCGAAGCGTGCCCGGGCGTACGGCCGGTTGTCGTAGCGCTGCCGGCGCTCGTTGCGCACGACCTCGACCTGGTTGCGGAAGCTCTCCTCGGTCAGCGAGTCGAGGAGGTAGCCCATGCGGTCGCTCTCGAGCCACAACGCCGTCTCGACCGCGTTCTTCGGGACCGTCTCGAAGTAGTTGGTGCGATCGGTGGTCGTCGAGCCGTTCACCTCGCTGGCGCCGAGCTTCTCGAGGGTCGAGAAGTGGACGTCCGTACCGGTGTGCTTCGATCCCTGGAACATCATGTGCTCGAACAGGTGGGCGAAGCCGCTCTTGCCGGGGACCTCGTCCCCGCTGCCCACGTGATACCAGACGTTGACCGCGATCTGCGGCGCCGACGGATCGACGTGCAGCACGACCTCGAGCCCGTTGGGGAGGGTGTACTTCTCGAACGGCAGGTCGACGTCCGGCGGTGCGTCCGCGGCCTGCGCCGGAGCGGCGGTCATGACGCCGAGCGCCGCCACCACCAGGGCGGCCACGGCGGGCAGGGATCGGGAGACTCGCATGGGCACCTCCTGGGGCTCCGAAGACGGCTGATGCTGGCCGAAAGGGCCGGGCCTCGCAAGCGGAGCGCGGGTTGCCTCAGCGCCGCGAACGCGCTCCGCGCGACCGACGGTCGCGAGACCGTGGCGTCGCATCGGTCGCCGACAGCCCCGGGCGCTGCGCCCCGTGCCCCGCGGTGGCGACGGCGCCGCGCTGGCGCGCGACCCTGCGGCGCCAGCTCCGGACGCCGGTCGGCGACCGGCCGGCGCTTCGGGTCAGCGCCGCGTCGTGCCTGCGAAGAGGTAGATCTTGGTGCCCCCGGCGTCGGTCATCAGCGCGCTCTTGAGCCCGGGGACGACGTCGCGCGCGAAGTCCGGATCCGCCAGCACGAGCCCCACCCGCCAGCGCCCGGGGAGCTCCTTGAGGCGCGTCCCGAGGCTCTGATAGAGCGGGCGCAGCGGCTGCTTGCCGCCCAGCCGGCGCCCCCAGGGCGGGTTGGTGACGACCGCCCCGGGCGGGCTCGGCGGTCGCCGCAGCCCCGGAGCGTGCCCGAGGGCCGCGCACGCGCAGTCGAGATCCGCGGTGACCCCGGCGCGCGCCGCGTTGGCGTTGGCCGCGGCGATCGCCCCGGCGTCGCGGTCGCTCGCCAGGATCGGCGGCGCGGCGGGGAGGGCCTTGTCGAGGGCGCGCTCGCGGGCGAGCCGCCAGCGCTCGGGATCGAACAGCGGCCCATCCATGAACGCGAAGCGACGCAGGTGCCCGGGGGGGATCCCGCGGGCGAGCCACGCCCCCTCGATCGCGATCGTGCCCGAGCCGCACATCGGGTCCACGAGCGGCGTCTTGCGGTCCCAGCCGCTGGCGATCAGCGCGGCGCGGGCGAGGTCCTCGCGCAGCGGGGCCTTGGCGGTGGCCTGGCGGTAGCCGCGGCGGTGGAGCGGCTCGCCGCCGGTGTCGATGGAGAGGGCGCAGTGGTCGTCGACGATCCGCGCGTAGACGGTCTGCTCGGAGCCTCCGGCGCGCGGCGGGCCCAGGCGCACGGCGATCCCGGCGGCGACGCGCTCGGCGATGGCGCCGGTGTGGTAGAGGCGCGAGCCGCGGGCGTGGGCGCGGACCGTCACGTTCGCGCCCACCGGGAGCCAGGCGTGCCAGGGGAGGGTGGCGGCGTGGGTCGCGAGGTGGTCGAGGCGGGTGGCCGCGCTGCGGTCGACCGTGAGCTGCGCGCGCAGGGCCAGGCCGAGCTCGAGGTGGACGCGGTGCAGGAGATCCAGGCCGCCGCGCACCGCCACCCCGCCCGGCTCGGCGACGGCGGACACGGGCCTGAGGGCGAGGACCTCGTCGTGCAGGAGGGGCTCGAGCCCCGGAGCGCATGCCAGGAAGAGGTCGTAGTGTTTTTGCATCACGGCGACCATGCTCCCCACGAGCCGGCGGGTCACGCGGGAACGGTGAGCGAGGCCACGGCGGACGTCGCTTGACGGCGCCGGGAGCCGCCGCGCAGTGTACGCCCATGCAGGACGCACGTACCGATCGCTTCGAGGCGGCGCTCGCGCGCTGGGTCGCGGCCCTCAACAGCTTCGGCGAGGCCGCGGCGGTGGACGCGGCCATCGCGCCGGAGATGGCCATCGACCGCTACGGCTTCTTCAACAACCACGGCCGCCTGGTCGAGCGCATCGTCGGGCGCCGCGACGTCGGGCGCTGGCTCGCCCTCACCCCGCGCGAGGTCCTGTTCGATCTGCCCGCGCCGATCGAGGTCGTGGACACGCCACAGGGGCCGATGGGCGAGGCCGACTTCCGCGTGCAGGCCCCCGATCTCACGAACATCGGGCGCTGGGAGTTCCGTCTGGCCGAGGACGGTCGCCTCGCCTGGCTCGCGCACCACCCCGGCGAGATCGACGACCCGGTCGCCGAGAACCTGCCGGCGGGCGAGGAGCGCTGGGGAAACGCGGGGTGCGCCGTCGGCCACGGGCACGGCCACGGCCACGACCACGACCACGACCACGGGCATGACCACCACCACGGGCGCGACGACGACCGCTGAGCGACCTCGGTTGGGGGCGGGGGCCGGGCGGCCGACCCACCCGGCCCTCGCCTCCGCAGCCGGTCGATGTGGTCGACGCACCCGCCCGCCACGCGTCGGGCTCGCACCGTGCCGCAAAGCCGTGTAAGAAGGGCCACCCCAAGCGCGGAGGTGGCCGATGATCTGGGACAGCTACCCCATCGAAAAGGACGGACATACCCACCACGTGGCGTGGCGGGTCGACCTGTTCGAGGCGGCCCCCGACCGCACCCGGCCGGTGCGCATCGACGTGACCCTCGCGGTCAACGCGCCGGACGCCGACGGGCTCCCCGAGGAGGCCGAGAACGAGCTCCTCGTGAGCCTCCGCGAGGCGCTCGAGTACGACGTCGTCGAGGCGACCGACGCGCGCTACGTGCTGCGGGTCACCGGCGCCGGCCGGCAGGTCCACACCTTCTACGCGCCGCGGACCAAGGGCTTCTTCCGCAAGAAGCAGACCGCCGCGTTGGCCGTGGCGGCGGCCAAGGAGCTGGCCGAGGAGTTCCCCCACCACACCCTCGTCGTCGAGCATGCCGAGGACGAGGAGTGGCAGCGCTTCCTCGACGCCTTCCCGAGCCCCGACGCCGTGCAGTGGTTCGCCGACGCGCGCGCCGTCGGCATGCTCGCCCGCGCCGGCGACGACCTCGCCGGCCCGCGCGGCGTCACGCACTGGCTCCTGTTCCCCGATGAGGCCAGCCGCGAGCAGGCGGCCACCAGCGCGGCCGCCGCGGGCTTCGAGATCCTCGAGCGCTTCCCCCTCGAGGACGCCCCCGAGCACGGCTTCGCCCTGACGGTGCGGCGGGTCGAGCCGGTGGTCGAGCTCCCGATCCTGCACGGGGCGGTGCTGACCCTGACCGGCATCGTCGAAGAGCTCGCGGGTGTTCACCATCGCTGGGAGGCCGACCCCTCGCCGAACGCCGGCGTGGTTGACGACGACGCCGCGGGCGGCGAGGACGAGGACGAGGACGTGAGCGCGCTGGCGGGCCTCGGCGCCCCCCGCGACGCGATGAGCGCCGGGGTGTCGACGAACGCGCTCGGCGCCCTCGGCGGTATGACGAACGCCGGCCCACGGCGGGACGAGGAGCCGAAGTGAGCGGCTGGCGGCCGGACAGCTGGCGCGAGCACCCGATCCAGCAGCAGCCGCGCTACCGCGACCCCGAGGCGGTCCGCCGAGCCCTCGCCAGGGTGGCCGCCCTGCCGCCGCTCGTCGCCCACGGCGAGGTGGACACCCTGCGGGCGCACCTCGCCCGCGCCGCCCAGGGCGAGGCCTTCGTCCTGCACGGCGGCGACTGCGCCGAGCGCTTCCTCGACTGCGCCCGCGGGCCCATCGAGTCGAAGCTCAAGATCCTCCTCCAGATGAGCCTCGTGCTGACCTGGGGGGCGCGCCTGCCGATCATCCGCGTGGCCCGCATGGCCGGGCAGTACGCCAAGCCGCGCTCGAGCGACACCGAGGTCATCGACGGCGTCGAGCTGCCGTCCTATCGCGGCGATCACGTCAACGACAGCGCGCCCACCCCCGAGGCCCGCGAGCCGGATCCCGAGCGCCTCGTCAGCGCCTACTTCCACTCGGCGGCGACCCTGAACTACGCCCGTGCGCTGCTCGACGGCGGCTTCGCGGACCTCCACAAGCCCCATCACTGGCAGCTCGCCTTCGTCCGCAAGGCGTCGAGCCGGGCGGAGTACGAGGCGGTCGTCGCGCGCCTCCTCGACGCCGTCGAGTTCGTCGAGTCGACCGGGGTCGAGACCCACGCCTTCGACACCGTCGAGCTCTTCAGCTCCCACGAGGGGCTGCTGCTCCCCTGGGAGCAGGCGCACACGGCCCGGGTCGGCGCCGGCTGGTACAACCTCGGCGCGCACATGCTGTGGATCGGCGATCGCACCCGCGCCATCGATGGGGCGCACGTCGAGTACTTCCGGGGCATCGAGAACCCGATCGGCGTCAAGATCGGGCCGTCGACCGAGGCGGCCGAGCTGGTGCGGCTCCTCGCGGTCCTCGAGCCGGCGGATCGGCCCGGGCGGATCACCCTCATCACCCGCCTCGGCGCCGGGCGCGTGGGGGCGCTGCTGCCACCGCTCATCGAGGCGGTGCGCGCCAGCGGCCGCACCGTGGTCTGGTCGTGCGATCCGATGCACGGCAACAGCATCAAGACCGCCGGCGGCGTCAAGACCCGCGAGGTGGCGCGCATCCTCGACGAGCTGCGCGAGACCTTCGACGTCCACGACCGCCTCGGGAGCGTGCTCGGCGGCGTCCACTTCGAGCTGACCGGCGAGGACGTCACCGAGTGCACCGGCGGTCCGCAAGAGCTGTCCGAGGCCGATCTCCAGCACGCCTACGAGACCCTCTGCGACCCGCGCCTGAACTACGCCCAGAGCCTCGAGATGGCCTTCCTCCTGGCCCAGCGCCTGGCCCGCCGCCGCGGCTGACGCGCGCCGTCGGCGGAAGCCGCGCGGCCGCCGGCGCGTTGCGGGGACAACCCGAGCCCAGAATCCGCCATGATCCGAACCCTCCTCGCCCGCTCCGGCGCCCTCACCGGGGCCCTCCTCGCCGCCACCGTCCTGTCGAGCGCCGCCCGCGCCGCCGAGCCGCAGGACTTCACCGCCGACGCCCGCGCGCTGGCCCGGGTCGTCGCCTGCAGTGACCTCGCCGCGCCGCTGCCCGACGGCGTCACGGCGCGGGAGGTCGGCTACCACTGCCGCGCCATCGCGCTCGCGATGAAGAAGTACAAGACGCGGTGGCTGCCGAAGGCGCTGCCGTTCTTCGCCGAGGTCGTCCCGAAGGGGCTCCCCGACGTCGTCGTCTACCCCTTCGGCGGCGCGGACCTGACCAACGCCCTGGCGGTCTTCCCCGACGCGCGCGAGATCACGACCATCTCCCTCGAGTACAGCGGCGACCCGCGCACGATCCGCGAGCTGCGCGGGCAGCGCCTGGCCCACAGCCTGAAGCTGACCCGCGACTTCATCGCCAAGCTCATCGCGGTCAACCACAACCGGACCATCGATCTCGACGCGCTGGTCGACGACCCGGTCCCGGCGCCGCTGGTGTTCGCGCTGGTCGGCCTCGCGATCCACGACCGCGAGCTGGTGAGCGTGCGCTACTTTCGCCTCGACGCCGCTGGTGCGGTGCAGTATCTGACGGCGGAAGACATCGCTAAGATTGATGAAATGGTCATGAGCGGTCGCAGTAACAAGGCCCTCGCTGCCCGCAACGAGGCCTTCGCCAACGTCGAGGTGAGCTTCCGGCGCCGCGGGGTCCCCGACGCGCCGATCCAGGTGTTCCGCCACATCCGCGAGAACCTCGCCGACGACCACCTGACCCTCGAGTCGCCGCTCATGCGGCACCTGCTCGCGAAGGGGCGGGTGACGGCGATGACCAAGGCGGCGAGCTACCTCCTGTGGCGGACGCCCTTCGCCAACATCCGCGACTGGCTGCTGGCGAACATGGCGTGGATGATCTCCGACAGCACCGGCCCGACGCCGACGGACGCCGCCGCGGCGGGGTTCACCCAGGACGTCTGGGGGAGCTTCGCCGGCGCGATGTTCAGCGCGCCGCACTCCGGGGCGAAGGACATGGCGGCGCACTTCGCGGCGCAGCCCTCTCGCGACATTTCGTTTTTCTTTGGGTATCCCGACGTGAACAACCAGCCGCACCTGGTCGTGACGCGACCGAAGCGAGCCAGCGATGAAGAATGAAGCCGTGGACGCGATGATCGAGCAGGCCCTGGACACCCGCGAGCGCTACGCGCGGGTCACGCCGGCAGACCTGGCGTGGACCGAGGCCGGGGCGATGCGCGTCACCTTCGACGACGAGGCCAGTGGCGAGTTCTCGGCCGAGCTCCTGCGCGCGGTGTGCCCGTGCGCCGAGTGCCGCGGGACCCACGGGACCCAGCCCAAGGCGTTCAACGTCCTGTCGAGCGTGAAGCTCAAGGGGGCGGCGCTGCAGACGGTGATCGAGCAGGTCGAGCCGGTCGGCAACTACGGCCTCGCCATCACCTGGGGCGACGGCCACAAGGAGGGCATCTACACCTGGTCGTACCTGCGCGGTCTCGTCGCCCAGCGCGGCTAAGGGCCCGTGCCGAAAGAACTTGTCGTCTTGCCGGCGGATCCGCCGCCATCTGCGCGTCCCCGAAAGCTCGGAAGACGCCCGTAACAACAGCGGTCCCAAACCACCCCAGGGTTTCGGACGGCGCCGCTACTCGATCCGCAGCTCTCGCATCTTGCGCCACAGGGTCGTGCGGCTCATCCCGAGGCGCTCGGCCGCGTCGCCCTTCTTGCCCCGGCTCTGCGCCAGCGCCTCGACGATGCGCTGGCGCTCGCTGTCGTCGACCGCGCTCGGGCGCGGGAGCTCGTCCGGCGGCGACTCTCCGCGCAGCTCCGGCGGCAGCTCGTCGCAGGTCAGGATGTGGCCGTCGCCGACCGCGTAGGCGTACTCGATGACGTTGCGCAGCTCGCGCACGTTGCCGGGCCAGGGGTGCTCGAGCATCGCCTCCATCGCGCCGGGGCCGATGCGCTCGATCTGGCGCCCGCCGCGGCGGTTGATCTCGCGGATGAAGTGCCAGGTCAGCGCCTCGACGTCGTGGGTCCGCTCGGCCAACGCCGGCAGGTAGATCGGGACCACGCGGATGCGATACATCAGGTCCTCGCGGAAGAGCCGCGCCTGCACCGCGCTCCGGAGCGACCGGTGGGTGGCCGACACGATGCGCACGTCGACGCTGACCGACTCCGTCCCGCCCAGCGGCGTGAAGGTCTTGTCCTGCAGCACCCGCAGCAGCTGGGCCTGGATGTCGAGCGGCATCTCGCCGATCTCGTCGAGGAAGATGGTGCCGCCGTCCGCCAGCCGCAAGAGCCCGGGCCGCGATCGAATGGCGCCGGTGAACGCCCCCTTGACGTGGCCGAAGAGCTCGCTCGCCAGCATCTCGGGGCTGAGCGTCGCGCAGTTGATCGCCTGAAACGGGCCCTTGGCGCGCGTGCTCAGCTGGTGGATGGCGCGCGCGAAGAGCTCTTTGCCGGCCCCGGTCTGCCCGCGCACCAGGACCGGCGCTTCGGTCTTGGCGACCTTTCGCACCAGCTCGAACAGCTGCATCATCTCGGGCGACGCCGTGACGATGCCGTGGAAGTTCACCACGGGTCGATCCGGCGGCCCCACTGGCGCTGTGACCATGTCGCCCCCCCCTCGCGCCGCTCACGCGGTGTGGACAGACCCAAAGCCCGGCCGCAGCGGGACCGTGGCTCGGTGCCGTGGAGCGTCCCACGCTGTTGCGACATGTTGCAACGTGGAACACCCGCCGGCGCCGTGTGGGCCGGGTGCTCACGTCCAAGGTGCTGAAATCACGTGGAGAGACCGCGTGGCACGGGGATTGTAACAGTCTCCGGCGCAAGCCCTCGGAGCCCCATGGAACGTCTACGCCAGATCCTGCCCTTGTTCGCGTCGCTACGCGGCTACGATCGCGGCGCGTTTGGCTCGGACGCCATGGCGGGGCTCACCACCGCGATCATGCTCGTGCCGCAGGCGATGGCCTACGCCATGCTGGCCGGCCTGCCGCCGGAGGTGGGGCTGTACGCCTCGATGCTTCCGCTCGTCGCCTACGCGCTCCTCGGGACGAGCCGGCAGCTGGCGGTCGGGCCGGTCGCGATGGACTCGCTGCTCGTCGCGAGCGCCATCGCCCCGCTGGCCGCCACCGGGAACGCCGAGTACATCGCCCTCGCGCTGCTGCTGGCGTTCATGACGGGGCTCGCCCAGATCGGCATGGGCGTCTTCCGGCTCGGCTTCCTCGTGAACTTCCTCTCGCAGCCCGTGGTCAGCGGCTTCACCTCGGCGGCCGCCCTCATCATCGGGCTCGGCCAGCTCAAGCACCTCCTCGCCGTCGATCTCTTCGCCGGGAGCGCCGGCCACGGCGTCCTCGACGACGTCCTCGCCCAGCTGCAGCACGTCAACCTGCCCACCGTCGTCATCGGCGCCGCGTCGATCGCCACCCTCGTCGCGCTGAAGCGCTGGGCCCCCCGGGTGCCGCGCGCGCTCGTCGTCGTGGCGGTCGCCTCGCTCGCGGTGTGGGCGCTCGACCTGCACTCCGCCGGCGTCCCCATCGTCGGCGAGCTCGAGGCGGGCCTGCCCCCCCTCGCGCTCCCCGCGCTGGACGCGGCGCGGGTCGAGGCGCTCCTCCCGACGGCCCTCACCCTCGCCCTCATCGCGTTCATGGAGGCCTTCAGCGTGGCCCGGGTGTTCGCCCGCCAGAACCGCTACGACCTCGACGCGAACCGCGAGCTCATCGCCCTCGGCGCCGCCAACGTCGCGGCGTCGGTGAGCGGTGGCTACTCGGTCACCGGCGGCTTCTCGCGCACCGCCGTCAACGCCCAGGCCGGCGCCAAGACCGGGGTGGCGGCGCTCGTGACGGCGTCCATCATCGCGGTCACCGCGCTGTTTCTGACGCCGCTCTTCAACTACCTGCCGAAGGCCGTGCTCGCCGCGATCATCGTGACGGCGGTGCTCGGCCTCATCGAGGTGGGCGAGGTGCGGCGCCTGTGGCGGGTGAAGCGCAGCGACCTGGTGTTCTTGGTCGTCACCTTCGCGGCCACGCTCGGGCTCGGGATCCAGCAGGGGATCCTGATCGGCGTCGCGACGTCCATCGGCTGGCTGGTCATCAAGACGACCCGCCCACACACCGCGGTGCTCGGGCGCCTCCCCCAGACGACCTACTACCGCAACGTGAAGAACCACCCGAGCGCCGAGCGCACCCCCGGCGTGCTGGCGCTGCGCATGGACGCGCGCCTCTACTTCGGCAACGTCGCGCACCTCAAGCGGATCCTCACGTCGGAGCTGGGAGCGGACGCGGCCGACGGGTGCAAGGCGGTCGTGGTCGACGCGAGCTCCATCAACGATCTCGACTCCTCGGGGGCGACCGCCCTCGAGGACCTCCGGGCCGACCTCGAAGCCCAGGGGGTCACGCTGCTGCTCGCGAACGTCAAGCACCCCGTGCGGCAGGTGATGCAGCGCGCCGGCTTCTGCGACCGCCTCGGCGCCGACCACTTCTTCGAGGACGTCCACGCCGCCGTCACCCACGCCGGGGACATCGCCCGGGCCTGCCACGCGGGGCGCGCACCCGGTCCCGGCGATCCGCCCGCGCCCGCCTCCGGGCGTCAGCCCGCTTCATCGCGACTCATGGAGAGTGTGAAATGACAGATAGTCTCAACGGTATAAGAGGTTTTGTGGCGCGGCGCGTGGTCGCCGCCAGCGCGCTGGCGCTGTTCGCCGGCGTGGCGGCCGGGGCGGCGGGGTGCTCCGAGGCGACCCCCGCGGCCTCGGCGGCTTCGGCGGGTCCCGGGGGGGCGGCGGCGACCGCGCTGCCCGACTACGACCCCGAGCTGGCCTGGCGCCTCGTCAAGGAGGAGCGCGCGGTGCTGCTCGACGTCCGGACCCCGGGGGAGTTCGGGGCGGGGGCGCTGCCCGGGGCGGTGAACATCCCCGTGCAGCAGTTCAAGGCGCGGCTCGCGGAGGTCGAGCGGCTGACCGGCGGTGACAAGCAGCGCGCGGTCGTCGTCTACTGCCGCTCGGGGCGGCGCTCGGGCATCGCCAAGGAGATGCTGCTCGCGGCGGGCTACGACCGCGTGACGAACGCCGGCGGCATCGGAGACCTGCGATGAGCGCGCGATCGACGGTGTTCGTGGCGCTGGCGCTGCTCCTCGGGAGCGTCGTCGCGCAGGGCTGTAAGGGTGACGCTGGTTCGACCGCCCCAGACGCCGCGGTCGCGCCGGCCGGGGTCGAGGCGCGCGCTCAGGCCGCGCTGAAGCCGCTCAAGCAGGGGCTGATGAAGGCGCTGACCGAGGCGATGGCGAGCGGTGGGCCGGAGGCGGCGATCACCGTCTGCCGCGACGAGGCGCCGAAGATCGCCGCGGCGGCGTCCCGCGACGGGATTGTCGTCGGGCGCACGAGCGACCGGCTCCGCAACCCGGCGAACGCGCCGCGGGCGTGGGTCGCGCCGATCCTGGCCGAGTACGCGGCGGCGGCGCCCGACGCGCGCCCGGCCCACCGGGTCGTGGCGCTGCCCGACGGCGCCTTTGGCTACGTCGAGCCGATCGCGGTGGCGGGCATGTGTACGCAGTGCCACGGCGCGCAGGTGGCGCCGGCGGTCCGCGACAAGCTGGCGGCGCTGTACCCCGAGGACCACGCCACGGGCTACGCCGAGGGGGACCTGCGCGGCCTCTTCTGGGTGGAGGTCAGCGGGGACTGAGGGGGGCGCACGCGCGTGCGGGCCCGCGAGAGCGTGCTGCGGGCGCGCCGCGCGAGCGAGGCGCCGACCACGAGCAACGCGAGGGCGAGCGCGCTCCCACTCGGGCCGCCCTCGCCGGCGCAGCTGCCGCCGCCCTCGAGCAAGACCACCCGCGGGGGTGCCGCGAGGTCGTCGGCCGGGTCGAGGGGGTCGCGCTCGGTCGGGGCGCGCGGGCCGTCGTGGTCGACGTCCTCGTCACCGTCGGAGACGCCGCCGCCGTCGCTGTCGACGTCGAGGGGAGCGGTCGTGGTGGCCGGATCCGCGTCGGGCACGAAGACGTCGAGGGACGTCCCGGCGCCGCGGGGGGCGACGAGGCCCAGCTCGGTCCCGTCCTGCAGGCCGTCGCCGTCGGTGTCGGGCAGCCCCGGTCGGTCTCGCCCCAGGCGGTGCCGTCGCCGTGGCCGATCACGTTGACGGTCCGCCCGTCGCCGCTGACGTCCTCGTCGCCGTCGAGGAGCCCGTCGTCGTCGCTGTCGTCGTCGCTCGGGTCGGTCCGCGACGTCGGGTCGGCGTCGCCGCGGAAGTGGGCGAGGTCGGTGCCGCGATAAGGGACGCCGACCTCGCTGATCCCGCCGGGTAGCGGCGAGCTCACCCCCGCCTCGAGCCCGTCGGGGAGCCCGTCGTCGTCGCTGTCGGGGTCGAGCGGATCGGTCGCCGGGCGGTCGTCGCCGCCGGCGCGCTCGTCGCCGGCGGAGAGCCCGTCGTCGTCGCTGTCGCGGTCGAGCGGGTCGGTGTCGACGCCGGGATCGTGAACCCACGGATCGCCGCCGACCCCGACCTCGTCGCCGTCGGAGAGCCCATCGTCGTCGCTGTCGGGGTCGAGCAGGTCGGTCCCCAGCGCCGGCTCCTCGCGATCGGGGACGCCGTCGCCGTCGCTGTCGCACAGGGGATCGGCGGCGCAGGCGGGGACGCACGCTCCGCCGGCGCAGACCAGCCCCGCCGCGCAGTCCCGCGCGACCTCGCAGGCCTCGCCCTCCGCGCACGGGTCGCAGACCGGGCCCCCACAGTCGACGTCGGTCTCGTCGCCGTTGGCGACCGCGTCAGCGCACGTCGCCGGGTCGCAGTCGAGCCCGGGACCCGGCGCGCCGGGAACGCAGGTGTTGACGACGGCCCCCGCCTCGCAGCGGCGCTCGCCGGTCCGCGCGCAGCCCCAGAGACTCGGCCTTTCCTCGGGTTCCGCCTTCAACCCCAAGTGGGCGGCCCTCCCGAGGTGTTGCTCTCCGAGCGCAGCGAGAAGCGAGTTCGGGAGCTTACACCGAGGGCGGGTGGGCGATCGCTGGCAGCGGTCATCCACGCGATCAACGTGTATCTCAC
>PHBI01000088.1 GCA_002841945.1 Deltaproteobacteria bacterium HGW-Deltaproteobacteria-14 | reverse complement strand
CGCCGTCGGGGGCCAGGGGGACCGCGGCGGCGCGCCGGGCGGTCGGGAAGGTGACGGCGGAGCCGGGCACCAGCGGGCGGGCGGGCGGCGCTCGGAAGGCGGTCGCGGCGCCGCCCGGGGTGGACGACCACATCCACCCCGCAGCCGCGAGCGCGACCGCGCCGATGACGACCAGCGAGAGGGCGAGCGAGCGCATGAGGGGGATGACGAGCAAGTTCGGTGCCGGAACGCGCCGATCCCCACGGGAGCGGCCTCCTCGCGCCGCAGCGCGGTCGCGGCACCCGGCCGCCTGGGCCATAACACCCGGCCGATGTGCGTTTGCGAGCAGCCCCCCCGAGCCAGGGCGGTGATCGGAGGCGGACCCCGAGAAAGACCCAGCGAAGCGAGCCTTGATCGCGGTGTGCTCGCGGCAATGCCGATCACCGATTATCGGTGCTAGCGGCCGGCGGACTCGGGGGGCACCGGCTGGCCGTTGAGCTCGATCAGGCGGAACTCGGTGCGGCGGTTCTTGGCCCAGCACGCCGGGGTCTTGGCGCGACACACGGGGTGCTGGGAGCCGAAGCCGTCGGACTCGAGGCGCTCGGCGGCCACGCCGCGCGCCACGAGGGCGTCGAGCACGGCGCGGGCGCGCTGCTTGCTCAGCTCGAGGTTGAAGCCCGCTGGGCCCTGGTCGTCGGTGTGGCCCTCGATGCGGATCCGCGTCACCTGGGGGTTGGCGGCGAGGAGCCGCGCGACCTTGTCGAGCAGGGGCTCGCTCTTGGCCATGATGGTCGCCCGGCCGAGGACGAAGTAGATGG
This sequence comes from Deltaproteobacteria bacterium HGW-Deltaproteobacteria-14, assembly GCA_002841945.1. Lineage (GTDB taxonomy): Bacteria > Myxococcota_A > UBA9042 > PHBI01 > PHBI01 > PHBI01. The sequence continues at coordinate 26,008 of PHBI01000088.1, read as the reverse complement.
CGTCGTCGAGCTCGATCCCCTTGTCGGTCAGCGTGGCCTCGGCCTTGTCCGGGCAGCCGTCCTCGTCGTCGACCCCGTTTCTGGTCTCGGGTTGGTCCGGGCAGGCGTCGGCGGCGTCGGCGATCCCGTCGCCGTCGTTGTCGAGGTCCGGGCAGCCGTCGCCGTCCTCGAAGCCGTCGGCGTCCTCGTCCTCGAAGCCGTCGGCGTCCTCGGCCTCGCGCGGGCAGGCGTCGGCGGCGTCGGCGATCCCGTCGCCGTCGTCGTCCGGATCCGGGCAGCCGTCGCCGTCCTCGAAGCCGTCCACGTCCTCGGCCGCCTCGGGGCAGCCGTCGTCACCGTCGGCGAGCCCGTCGCCGTCGGAGTCTGGGGGGACCTTGGCGTCGAAGACCTGGGTGAAGCCGACGAACACGCGGTAGAGCGGCGCCCCCCAGCCCGAGGTCAGCCCGCCGCCGCCGCCGACGCGCAGGCCGAAGCCGCCCGAGAAGGCGTACTCGACGGCGCCGAGCGCCTCGACCGGGATCTCGCTCGCGTCGACGCCCGGGTCGGGATCGGCCGGGTTCTCGCTGACGCCGACGGCGCCGAAGACCTCGGCGAGCAGGCTCAGCCCGCGCCACAGGTGGAGGCGCCCGCCGAGGCCGAAGGTGAACTCGTCGTCGACCAGCAGCCGACCGAAGGGCAGGCTCGGGCGCGCCCGGTAGCCGAGGTTGAGCGCGAGCTCGGTGCCACCCTCGAAGCGGTAGCTCACCGCGACCGCGGGGGCGAAGGTCGCGCCGCGCTCGCCGGCGTTGGCGTCCGAGGCGCCGGTCGGCAGGGTGAAGATCGGCAGCAGCGCCGCGTGAAAGCCGGGTCCGGAGGACGGCCCGAGGCCGAACTTCGGCACGATCCGCAGGTCGCCGACGGCCGCCCCGGAGAGCGCCGTAGGCGCGCCGACCCCGTCCGAGCCGGAGGCGACGAGGACCACGGGGAGCTGGACGCCGAGCTCGACGACGTCCCACAGCCCCACGGCGGCCGCGACGTCGAGCACGCCGAAGCGCTCGACCGCGAGGTAGGCCGGCCGACCGCTGCCGCCGGCGTGGAGGGGCTCGGAGGCGAGGTCGAAGGCGAGGCCGAGCCGCAGCGTGAGGTGCTCGGCGCGCGCCGCCGAGTCCACCGTCACGATGCCGGGGCCGGTCGCGGGCCGGAACACCACGACGTCGATCCGGCGCGCCGCCGACGGCGACTCGGCGACGGCGTCACCGGCCGGGGCCCCCAGGGTGAGCAGCGCCGTCGCGAGCGCCGCGACGCCCGCTCGGTGATGGCGAGTCGCGTGCCGCATGACGGTCTAGCCCCTCCGCCCGGCGCAGCGGCGCAGGCCGATCCAAGCGAGGGCGAGCAGGCCGAGCGCCAGCGGTCCCCACGGGGCGCCACCGCCGCCGTCGCCGCCCGCGCAGCCGCCGCCGCCCCACCCGCCGACCTCGGCCTCGGGGCTGCAGACGTAGGCGCTCTGGTCGATCTCGGCGGGGCTCAGGACGCCGTCGCGGTCGTCGTCGACGCCGGTGTCCACCCGGGTGCCACCGAGGGCGCAGTTGGGATCGCCGACCTCGAGCGCGGCGCTGAGCGTGAGCGACACGAGGCCGTCGACGCCATCGCAGATGACCGTGGTGACGTCGACCTCGTCGGGGTCGAGCACGCCGTCGGCGGGGTAGCCCGCGCCCGTGCCGTCATCGAAGCCGACGGCGACCCGCTGGCCGCCCTGGGGGCAGGCGGGATCGCCGGGCTCGAGGGCCTCGACCGCGATCAGCGCGCCCGCGCCGTCGTCGAGGGGGTCGCGGGGGTCGCGCTCGCCGGCGTCCACGCGGCCGTCGTGGTTCACGTCCTCGTCGCCGTCGGGGACCCCGGCGCCGTCGGTGTCGACGCGGACCATATCGGTCACCGTGCGGCCGGCGTCGGCGTCGGCCACGAAGAAGCCCAGGGCCACGTTGGTGTCCGGGTGCGCCACGGCGACGCCCACCTCGGTGCCGTCGAGCAGGCCGTCGCCGTCGCTGTCGGGGTCGAGGGCGTTGATCTGCCCGTCCCCGTCGCTGTCCTCGTCCCAGCGCGCCTCGGCGCCGTCGAGCACGCCGTCGTCGTCGCTGTCGGCGTCGTTGGGATCGACCTCGCCCTGGGTCACCTCCTCGAAGTCCGAGAGGCCGTCGCCGTCGCTGTCGGCGACCAGCGGCGAGGTCTGCGCGAAGCCGACCTCGTCGCCGTCGGAGAGGCCGTCGCCGTCGGTGTCCGCGAGGGTGGGGTCGGTCCCGGCGAGGAGCTCGCCCGCCGCCCCGAGCCCGTCGCCGTCGCTGTCCTCGTCGCCATCCTTCACGCCGTCGCCGTCGCTGTCGGCCAGCAGCGGATCGGTGTGGGTCGCGTTGACCTCGTCGGCGTCGGAGAGGCCGTCGCCGTCGCTGTCCTCATCGCCATCCACGACGCCGTCGCCGTCGGTGTCGACGATCAGCGGCTCGGTGCCGAGGACGTCCTCCTCGACGCCGTCGGGCAGGCCGTCGCCGTCGCTGTCGGACACGAGCGGATCGGTGCCGTAGAAGTAGACCTCCTGGCCGTCGGGGAGGCCGTCGCCGTCGCTGTCGGCGACGAGCGGATCGGTGTGGAAGGCGATGACCTCGTCGCCGTCGGTCAGCCCGTCGGCGTCGCTGTCGGAGACGAGCGGGTCGGTGTGGAAGGCGGCGACCTCGTGGAAGTCGTTGACGCCGTCGCCGTCGCTGTCGCGGACCCTGGGATCGGTGCCGAGGGCGAGCTCGGCGAGGTTCGAGAGGCCGTCGCCGTCGGCGTCGTCGACGTCGTCGCGGAAGCCGTTGCCGTCGCTGTCGGCGAGCCTGGGATCGGTGCCGACCCGGTAGAGCTCGTCGGCGTCGGAGAGGCCGTCGCCGTCGCTGTCCTCGTCACCGTCGAGGACGCCGTCGCCGTCGGAGTCCGGGTTGCGGGGGCTGCGCCCGAAGGCCAGCTCGTCGGCGTCGCGCAGGCCGTCGCTGTCGGTGTCGACGCGGGTCGGGTCGCTGCCGAGGGTGTTGACCTCGACGCCGTCGTCGAGGCCGTCACCGTCGGTGTCCGCCAGCGCCGGGTCGGTGTGGTGGACGTTCACCTCGTCCGCCGTGCACAGGCCGTCGCCGTCGGGATCGTAGGCGAGGTCCGCGGGGGTGTCGGCCGCAGACAAGGGGTCGGAGCCGCACGCGAGCTCGGCGTCGTCGGAGTAGAGATCACCGTCGTCGTCGTCGTCCACGGTGTCGCAGGTCCCGTCGTCGTCGGTGTCGATCGGGAACACGCCCCCGTCGCACGGGTCGGAGCCACACGCCGCCTCGTCGACGTCCGACCAGCCGTCGCCGTCGTCGTCGGCGCCGAGGTCGGGGCAGCTCTGCGCGGCGGCGGGGGCGGACCACGCCAGGAGGCAGAGGGTCGAGCCAAGCAGGGTCAGGTCTCTCAAGAACATCCTCGGTCTCCCAAGTCGCGGGAAGAGCGTCGACACCGGTCGTCAGTGGACGGAGCGGCAGCAGCGGAAGCCGTAGTAGTCGTAGGCCACGTCGGGCGAGATGAAGAAGCGCTCCGAGGCGCGGAGCTCCGAGGCGGAGAGGCCGAAGCTGCCGCCGCGGATGACGCGCCCCCCGGGCCCGCACGAGGCCCCCTCCCAGGCGCTCCCGTCGGCGGGCGCGTCCTCGTAGTCGGGGTGCCAGCAGTCCTGGACCCACTCCCAGACGTTGCCGGCCAGGTCGAGCACGCCGTAGGCGCTCGGCACGTCCGGCCGCGAGGCGACGGGCCAGGTCACGCCGGTGCCGCAGCCGTTGCCGCCGTCGTCCATGATCGCCAGCTCGCAGGTCGCCGCCTCGTCGCCCCACGGCCACACCGGCATCGCGGCGCGGCAGCAGGCGTCGTCGTCGGCGCGGTCGCAGTAGACGGCGCAGGAGCCGCGCGCGGCCTTCTCCCACTCGGCTTCGGCGCAGAGGCGCCACGGACGATCGCTCGGGGCGTCGAGCCAGGCGCAGAAGTCGCGGGCCTGATACCAGGTGACCGGCGTCACGGGGTGATCGGACTTCTCCGGGACGCCGTAGGTCCCATAAGGCCCCGCCGCCGTCGTGGGGACCGAGCACCCGCCGCCCTCGACGCACGCCCGGTAGGCGTCCGCGGTCACCTCGGTGCGCTGAATCGCGAAGGCGTCGACCACCACGCGGTGCTGAGGCAGCTCGTCGGCGCTGCAGGCCGGGTCGCTGGCGTCGTTGCAGCCCATCCAGAAGCGGCCGGCGGGGACGAAGAGCTCGCCGCCATCGCAGCTCTCGCACCACTGCCCGGCGTTGCACACGAAGCCGGCGGGGCACCGCTGGCCGAGGCGGTCGCAGTAGCCGGCCAGCCCCGCGCGCGGCGGCGCGACGCAGCCGACCGCCGGGTCGCAGCGGTCGTCGGTGCAGGCGTCGCCGTCGTCGCAGACCACCGGCTCACCGCCGCAGACGCCCTCGGCGCAGGTGTCGCCGGTGGTGCAGGCGTCGCCGTCGTCGCAGGGATCGGTGGTCGCCGCAAAGACGCAGCCGAGGGCCGTGTCACATCGATCGGTGGTGCAGGCGTTGGCGTCATCGCACACGACCGGGGTCGTGACGCACGCGCCGGCGACGCAGCGGTCGCCGCTGGTGCAGGCGTCGCCGTCGTCGCACGCGGCGCCGTCGACCACCGGGACCTCGACGCAGGTGCCCGCGACGTCGTCGCAAGCCATCTGGTGGCACGGCGTCGCCGTGACGGGGGCGACGAGCGTGGTCGGCCCGAGCTCCTCGGCGCAGCCCGCGAGGCAGAGCGTCGCGGCAAAAACGGTGGCTGTCGAACGGCGCATGAGCCACTCCGGTGAGAACATGACGAGGCCGCCTCGCGGGGGGAGTCGGGTGTCCGTGGTGGATAACGAAACATCGGAATCGCATCTTGAGAAGAAAACGATCACGAAAGTGATGCTTCCTTCACATTCACCATGGGGGCAGGCGCGCCAAACGGCACGAATGAACGCCGCAATGCGGCATCACGTCATCATCTGCCAGGTATTTTGCGGGGCCGGTTTACCTGCCTTACAAGACACTATCGGGATCTGCCCAGCTTCGGTCGGGACCCGACCGTCACCATTGAACACCCCGCGGCCCGAGAGCCCCTGCGCGACCGTAACACACTGAAACATAACAGACCATTCGCGCCGCGGTGCCCCGCCCCGGCCTGGCCTGGCCGGGTGGTAATATGATTTGGCGCAATAATGCGCATGTTGCGGTGCGAAATCACAGGACCTGATTACATTTGATTACAGATCTCGCGGCGGCCTCCCGATGTTCGTCCTGACCGGAGTCGGCAGCCTACGCACGGTCGAGGTTATTATGTACAGAGCCCCGAAAACCTACGCCTTGCACCCTCTCCGCGCCGCGCTGGGCGCGCTCTGTTGGGTCCTGCTGGCGCCCAGCCTCATCGCCTGCGGCGGGGACGGACCCGGCGCTGCACCGTGTACACCCGAGTGCGGCGAACGCGCTTGCGGCGACGACGGCTGCGGCGGCCAGTGCGGCGAGTGCGCGGCCGGTCTCCACTGCTCTGCGATGGGCGAGTGCCAAATTGACGGCACACTGAATAACTGTGACAAGTCCTGCGCCCAGCTCGGCTTAGCGTGCGGGGATCACTGCGGTGAGGACTGCGGGAGCTGCGCCGGGCCCCAGGACGCCTGTGACGACCACCAGTGCGTGTGCGCGCCGGCCTGCTCCGTGGCGACCTGCGAGCAGCCCGACGGCTGCGGCGGGACCTGCGCCCCCTGCCCGCGCGAGGCGACCTGCAGCGACTGCCCGCTGGCGCTGAGCGTCGTCGAGCGCGAGGGCGACGACGAGCGGGTGCGGCTCGTGACGGTGGCCCTCGACTTCGCTCCGGCGGCGGGCGCGCCGCTGCCCGGGATGGCCGACCTCCGCTTCGCCTCCGAGGGCGACGTCGAGCTGGTGCAGGTGGCCGTGGGCGAGGCGATCATCGCGGCGCACAAGGACCTGGCGCCAGACCCGGAGACCGGGCGACCGTTCCGCGTCCTGAGCGACGGCTCCATTCAGATCCTCATCATGTCGACGAGCTCGGCCGATCGCATCCGCGAGGGCCGCTGGCTCTTTCTGAAGTTCCGGCTCGGGGCGGCCCACGGCGTGCCCGCAGGGCCCGCTGTCCTGCGCCTCGGCCTCGTCGAGCGCGAGGCGCTGTTCGCGCCGCCGCCGGCCGACGCCGCCCTGTGGGGCGCGAGCTTCGGCGCGCCGCTGGTCGTGTGGTCCGACGACGTCGAGGTCAACCATGTCCCGTAAGCTCCTCACCGGCGCCGCCGCGGCGCTGACCGCGTGCCTCGCGGTGGCCCTCGCGCCGACCGCGGAGGCCCGCCCGCTGCGCCTCGCCGAGCTCTACGACCTCGGCCAGTACCTCGGCTGCGTGGACGCCTGCCCGACGGTCGACGCGGCGTCCACCTACGACGACCACGTGCGCCGCCAGGGGTGCCTGGCCGACTGCGGCTACGCGCCGCGGCTGTGGGAGAAGAACGGCATCGCGCCGGTCGACCGCACCGATCACGAGCTCGCGCTGCTCGAGTACTACGACGCCCAGGATCCGACCCGCGCCCTCGTCTGCTACGCGGACGTCGACCAGACGATCGTGGTCCCGGCGGCGCTGTGCACGGGCGCGGTGTGCGAGGCGGCCCCCGAATGTACCGACGTCGAGTGCGCCGCTGACCCGAACCCCGAGCTCGTGTGCGTCGACGATCTCCCCGGCGGCCCGCGCTGCATCTGGCCCGACCAGAAGCGCCCCGCCCACTGCCCGGACGTCGTCTGCGAGGCGGGCCCCGTGCACTCCTTCCAGGAGTGCGCCGACGGCGACGGCGACGGCGTCCCCTCGTGGCTCGAGGCCTACCTCGGCCTCGACGACGGCGTGGTCGAGCGCCGCTGCGGCGCGTCCTCGGTGTGCGCCTTCAACCAGCAGTGCACCTACTCCCCCGACCTCGCCGCCGGCCTCTGCACCCCGCGCGACTGCTCCGGCGCCCCGTGCACGGCCTTCCACCTCGCCCTCGTGGCCGAGGACGACGTCGAGGTCATCGTCCACGTCTACTACGACTACACCCCGATCCCGGCCCGCGCCCTCGACCTCTACCTGACCTACGACCAAGGCGCCCTCACCCTCGAGGACGCGCGCCCCCTGACCCCGCTCCTGCTGCAGGGCAAGGAGCTCGCCGCGACGCACCTCTCCGACGGCACCCTGCGCCTGTCGGTCTTCGACACCGGCAGCACCCACCCCATCCCGACCGGCCCCATCGTCGAGCTCGTCTTCCGCCGCGTCGGCGACGGCCCGACGGACATCGCCTTCAGCCACGACGACGTCCTGCAGGGGACCTCGGTCGCGCCGCTCCAGGGCGACGCCGGCGGCCAGGCCCTCCTCCACGACGACGCCCTGTGGGGCCCCGCCATCGCGCTGACCCCGCGTGAGGACGTCCCGACCACGCTGCGCGTCTGGTACGGCTTCGACAGCCTCCAGTTCCCCATCACCTACGCCAACGTCCCCGACGCCGACGCCCTCTGCGCCCGCTACCCCGCCTGCGCCAACGAGCCCGACGACGTCGAGCGCCAGAAGATCCTGACCCGCCTCGACGCCCTGCAGCGCGGCTCCCTCGACGCCAAGGTCGCCATCGACGGCATCACCAACGGCGCCGCCTGGCTCGACGGCGCGAGCGACCACCTGCGCATGCCCCTGCACTTCGAGGAGCCCCTCGCCCCCTCCGCGCAGAGCTTCTCGTTCTCGACCTGGTTCTACACCGAGGGCAACTCCGCCGACGAGCTCAAGGAGACCCCCCAGATCCTCTATAGCCATCAGGGCGCCAACGAGCGCACGCGCTTCGGCCTGCTGCTCGCCAAGAGCCCCGACGGCGGCATGGACCTGTCGCTCTTCGACGGCGACTTCCTCTCCAGGGCCCCGGCCCCGACCCGAGTGCCCATCGCGCTCAACCTCCCCGAGCGCACCTGGCACCACGTCGGCTTCGCCCTCGACGCCGACGCCAGCCACATCGACCTCTACTTCGACGGCGTGCGCGTCGCCAACTACACCTTCCCCGCCGCCCCCGCGGTCGTCTGCCCGCAGTTCTTCGGCGGCACCGACGTCCTGCCCCACATCGAGGGCAACGTCCTCGGCGGCCGCGCCCCCGAGTTCATCTACTACGCCGCCAGCCGCTCCAACCTCTACCGCATCGAGCGCATGGACCAGGGCGGCCTCGGCGCCACCACGATCCTCGGCGACGGCCAGTACTCCTACCGCGACCCCGACTACTACCCGGGGCTCGACCGCCTGGTCTACAGCAGCAACGCCAGCGGCAGCTTCGAGATCTGGCTCGCCCGCGGCGACGGCAGCGACGCCCAGCAGATCACCGTCGGCTTCGGCGACGCCACCCGCGGCATCACCGCCCGCCGCCCCCGCTGGGCCCCCGACGGCTCCGGCGTCGTCTTCGAGTCCAACGTCTTCGACGTCCTCGCCCAGGACAACACCTTCCGCCGCGTCACCCACCTCTACTACATCGCCTTCGACGCCGCCGACGACGTCGTCGCCATCGACCTCCCCGACGGCTCGACCGCCGAGGCCCTCGACTACGACACGCTGCTGTCCAACCAGATCGTCAACACCTTCCGCCTGACCAGCGCGGCCCAGGACCGCCACCACAAGGACGCCCGCTGGCTCCGCGGTCGCGGCCCCGACGGCAGCCGCGGCGAGCTCCTCTTCGACGCCTCCTCGCCGAGCTTCACCGACCACGGCGTGCAGCGCCTGTTCATCCCCGAGATCACCGACCTCGCCAGCTACGAGCCGGTCCTCGGCCTCGGCGCGGCCGACCACGAGATCACCCTCCTCGCCGCCCACCACAGCGAGACCACCGGCCTGGTCCCCATCGTCCACGAGCTCGCGCTGTTCGAGCGCGCCCTGACCGAGTACCGCCCGAGCACCGACTTCACCGTCACCCGCACCCTCGACAGCGCCGGCGCGACCGTCCGCGTGCGCTACGCCCCGCCCGTCCAGGCGAGCGACTGCTGGGACCGCAACCACAACAACCTCCAGGACTCCGACGAGGACCGCAACGACGACGGCGCCTGGACCACCGCCGACTGCCTGGCCTTCGAGGTGCGCAACCTCTACGTCGAGTACGACGGCGCGGCCTACCGCCCGGTCCTCGAGGACGCCGCCGGCCAGCCGCGCGCCCCGGGCGTGCTCGTCACCGACCTCCACAAGGGCTTCAAGCTCAAGGCCGTCGAGCCCTTCGGCCACTCCTACGTCCGCATCGAGGTCCTCAGCCCCCTCGACGCGACCCCGCTCGTCGCCGGCGAGATCGCGACCCTGCGCTTTCTGCGCGCTGGCCCGGCCGCCCCGAGCGTCACCTTCGCCCCCTTCGCCCGCGCCGCGCAGGTCGACCACTTCATCAAGGACCTCACGACCGTCGCCACGCCGACGCTCTTCCCGACCGCCGGCCTCTTCGAGCAGATCGACGACGCCGCCTTCGCTCCGGACGGCCAGAGCCTGCTGCTCGCCGCCATCAGCCGCTCGCGCCCGGTGCTGCTGCGCACCGAGAACCTGCTCGGCGCCGCCGGCGCCGCCTCGCTGCTCGTCGACCCGACGCGCCTCGGCGGCCTCGACTGGGTGCGCCAGGAGCGCTTCTCCCCGTGCAACTGGGTCGGCGGCGTCCAGCACCTCCAGCACAAGCGCATCCTCTCGGCCCTGCGCGGCGGCCTCGACGACCTCAAGATCTACGCCGGCCTGCGCGACCCCGACGCCTTCCGCTCCGAGGCCGAGCGCGGCATCGAGCGCCTCGTCCGCGACGGCCGCGACGGGCAGCTCGCCTCGCTGCTGCCCAGCTGCGGCAACAGCCACGCCGAGTGCCCCCCCTACCACCTGTGCGTCGCCTCGGAGTGCGTCACCGTCCCGTGCGACCCCGAGGACCCGTACTCCTGCGCCAACACCCAGTCCCGCTGCACCCTGCGCCCGCTGCCGGTCGAGCAGGAGAACGTCGGCCAGGGCGGTGACCCGAGCGCCTTCGACTGGGTCTGCGCCGCCGACTGCAGCGTCGACGCGCAGTGCTTCACCGAGGCCTGCCTCAACGGCCCGTGCCGCTTCTGCGCCCCCGAGGAGCACGCCTGCATCGAGTGCCGCGACGTCGTCAAGGACCTCGGCGCGCTAACCATCGCGACGATGGAGGGCTGCCCCGACACCAAGAGCTTCGAGTGCGTCGCCGGCGCCTGCCAGACCGAGTGCTACTCCTTCGAGGACGGCCAGTCGGTCTACCTCTGCGACCCGGTCCTCGAGTACTGCCACCAGGGCAAGTGCGTCATGCACGACTGGACCTGGTGGGACTTCGCCCCCGCCAGCTTCGCGGGCGGCAGCCCGGCCCGCTACGACGTCCCGACCGACCCGCAGAGCGGCTGGCCCGGCTACGCCCAGGTCGTCGATCAGCGCGTCGCCATCGCGATCTCCGCCTACGGCGTGCAGGACTACGGCCAGTCCCCCGAGCTCGTCGTCGAGGCCAAGGGCGGCCCGTTCTACGGCGGCACCTGGCACCGCATCGCCCGCGTCATGGTCCACAACAGCACCGCGGTCGAGGCCAACGCCAACCCCTACGTCGTCTCCTCGCCGCACCCGTTCAACGACCTGCGCATGCGCCTCATCACGGCGCCCTACCAGAACCTGACCGGCGCCGCGAGCGGCTTCGGGGCCAAAGACGACCAGTTCTGCCTCGCGGACTTCGCGCGCACCGCCGCCGCCGCCGGCACCCCCGGCGCCGCGCCCGACCCGTGCTACTACCAGGCCCAGGGCTCGCGCTACACCGTCGGCTACCGCGTCGAGCTGCCCGAGCACGAGGCCATCTCCTTCTGCCGCGCCCACCTCCACGCCGGCTGCCCGACCATCTCCCAGGGCGAGCACGACTTCCTGTGGGGCGGCCAGCCCGCGGTCGCCGTGCTCGACGTCACGGTCGACGGCGGCAGCGCCATGAACAACATCACCCGCGACCGCGTGTGCAGCTACGAGGGCGGGATGCTGCCCATCGACAACGGCGTCCCGAAGAAGGTCTTCTACGGCGACATCGCCCGCGAGCGCTCCAACGAGAAGGCCGCCTTCTGCGCGGCCAACCCGGCCGCCTGCGCCGCCCCGACCGGCCTGCTCGAGTTCGACCGCGCCACCTACGGGTACGCCGTACTCAACTGCAACGTCGTCGACCCCGTGACCGGCGACAACGCCGAGCTGCTGCTGCAGAACATCATCATCTACCGCGACTGGCCGCTCGAGTCGGGCGCGGTGCTCGAGACCGCCAACAACTGCACGGTCGACGTCGACGCCTTCCGCACCGAGCCCTGCTACACCTGGACCGGCGGCGACACCTCCCTCGACCCGAACAACGCCACCCAGGGCGCGGGCGCGTCGGTCGTCTTCGCGAGCTTCGAGTTCGGCCTCTTCAAGAACTTCGGCCACGACGAGGGCTTCACCTCGGTCGCCGTGCCCCACGCGAGCCTCGAGGTGCGCTTCTTCGGCGACCTCGGCGACGGCATCCAGGTCGGCTGGAAGGACAGCCGCGGCGCCATCGCCGATCTGCTCGAGATCGCGCCCGGCACGACCGCCGCGACCTTCCCGACGACGATGCCCTACGGGCGGCGCTACGAGGTCTTCATCGCCCGCCAGCCGAGCGCCGCGAACGTCTCGTGCCTCATCAGCGGCGCGGGCAGCGGGGCCATGCCGAGCGCGGGCGCCACGGTGGACGTCGTCTGCAGCGTCACCCACCCGGTCAACGTCGCCGTGCAGGGCCTCACCGGCGAGCTCGTGCTCACCAACCGCTACCGCCTCGGGGCGGGCCTGCCGGTCGCCGGCCTCGACGAGCTGCGCGTCACCACGAGCGGCGTGGCGTCCTTCGGCCGCACCCTGCCCACGGGCGGCGAGTACCAGGTCAGCGTCACCCGCCAGCCGGCCGGCCAGGTGTGCGCGGTGCAGGGCGGCAGCGGCCAGGTCTACAGCGGCGCCGTCGGCGTGGTCGTCACCTGCCGCAGCGTGGCGATGGTCGCCCTGCAGGTCGACGTGAGCGGCGTCGCCGGCGGCGGCCTCGTCCTCATCGAGCGCACGAGCGGCCGCACGATCGCCGTCGCGGCGAACGGCCGGGTCGCCTTCCCGGGTCAGTTCATGGAGGGCGTCGGCTACGACATCGCCGTGTCGTCGCAGCCCGGCGACCCAGCGCAGCTCTGCCAGGTCACCGGCGGCGGCGCGGGCGCGGTCGGCACCACGGCCACCCTTGGCGCGGCGGTCACCTGCACGACGCTCCCGACCTACTTCGTCTCGGGGCAGATCATCGGCCTCGCGGGCGACGGGCTCGCGCTCGCGCTCAACGGCGCCGGGACCCTGACCTTCGACGGCCCGGCGAGCATCGACGAGGTGGTCGACTTCACCTTCGAGGCCGAGCTCCTCCACGACGCGGCCTACCTCGTGACCGTCGTGGGGCAGCCCGAGAGCCCGGCCCAGATCTGCACGCCCATCCTCGCCGGCGGGCGCATCAACCACGGCGACGTCACGGGGGTCACCATCATCTGCCAGCCCCCGGCACCGACGACCGAGATCTACTACGTCGGGGGCACGGTCAGCGGGCTCGCCGGCACCGGGCTGCGCCTCGTGCTCACCTCCGGCGTCGAGCGCCTGGTCGTCGCCCAGAACGGCCCCTTCGCCTTCGCGCTGAGCCACCTCCCGGACACCGACTTCACCGTCACCATCGACCGCCAGCCCTCGAACCCGACCCAGGTCTGCGCGGTCGCCCGCGGCGAGGGCACGGTCGAGCACGCCGACATCACCGACGTCGCCGTCACCTGCGTGAGCGCCATGAAGGTCACGGTCGAGCTCAACGCCGCGAGCTCCAACGGCGCCCAGGTCAAGGCCCTGCTCGTCACGACCGAGGCCAGGCCCCGGCTCGTCGCGAGGTCGCCCAGCAGCGCCCAGGTCAGCGCCGGCCGCGCGCTCTTCGTGATGCGCGAGCTCGGCTCCGACGCCGAGGCCGCCCTCCCCCCCGGCCAGTACAAGCTCTACGTCTTCCTCAACCGCGACCTCGACTACGACGCCGACACCGGCGCCGCCCACTACGAGCCGGTCAACGACAGCGGCGCCGTCATCGCCGTCGGCGGCACAGCGCTCCAGCCCCCCACCGTCGTCATCAGCCAGAGCCAGCTCCAGCCGCTGGGCTACGGGGCCATCAAGGTCGTCAGCCCGAGCCTCGACGACCACGCCTCGGTCCGCTGCTGGCTCGCCGCCGCCGGCGCCGGCCTCCAGGTCGTGCCGCCCTTCGCCGACACCCCGGTCATCGGCACCAGCGCCCGCGCGTGCCCGACCTCCGGCGACGCCTGCACCCAGGGCAGCGGCGGCTCGAAGAGCCTCACCACCAATCGCTTCACCCCGGTCCCCACCGGGGTCCCCTACGACGTTGCGTGCTGGGTGGACGCCGACACCGACAACACCATGTCGGCCGGCGACCTCTTTGGAACCCTGTCCGGCGTCCCGACTACGACCCCTCTCACACTCACACTCAACGCCCTGAGCTTCTGAGCCCACGCACACGCGGAGAACCGACATGCTCGCCCACGCGCCCCATCTCGCCAGTCGCGCCCTGTTCACCGTCGCGTTCGCGTCCCTCCTGGCCCTCTCGGCCAGCTCGGCTCGGGCTGAGGAGGTGACCTGCGACGGTACCAGCGACTTCCCGTGCAGCTACCAGCTGCAGAACCTCCAGCTCCAAAAGGTCCCTGCGGTCTTCAAGTTCCAGGCTCGGGTCAGCCAGGCCAAGCTGCCGATCGGCGAGGGCCTCTTCAACACCGTGTACGTCAAGCTCCTGCGCGGCACCGAGGTGAAGTGCATCGAGCAGTTCCAGAACGTGCAGGTCGTCGACAGCGTGCTGAACCTCGAGATCGGCCGCAACATGAGCTGCGAGATGGACGAGGTGATCGCCGAGAACACCGATCTCTCCTTCCAGATCTGCCCCGGCGGCGCCGAGAACTGCCTCCAGCCGGTGTCCCTGGGCGCGGCGCCCTACGCCATCAAGGCGAGCTTCGCCAGCATCGCCCAGCAGGCCCACCACGCGAACTTCGCCGGGCAGGCGAGCTACGCCCACCGCGTCACCGCCGACCGCGACCTGCTGATCCGCAACCGCCTCGGCACCGGCTACTTCGACTTCTTCACCCCGACCTACGAGCAGGCCCTCGAGCTCTACGGCGACGCCGCCGCGTTCCAGAGCTACGAGAACTCGGGCTTTCTCCAGTGGACCCCGGTCCGCGACCGCGGCGCGCTCGACCTCCACATCTGCGCCAAGCGCCAGGACGGCGACCGCATGGCCGAGCTCGACTCGCTGCACCTCGTCAGCGAGGACACCTACGCCACGGGCGACCTCACCGTCACCCCGTCGGTCGGCGGCAAGGGCCTCACCGTCACCCTCGAGGGCGCCCACGTCACCGGCGACTCGGACATCGACGGCGCCCTCGTCGTCACCTTCGCCACCACCGTCGAGGCCGGCGGTATCCACGTCACCGGCGACTCCGACGTCCACGGCGAGCTCCTCATCGACCAGCGCACGACCGTCCTCGCGGGCGGCGTCCACGTCACCGGCGACTCCGACGTCCAGGGCCAGTTCACCGCCTCGGGCCGCACCACCGTCCAGTCGGGCGGCGCCCACGTCACCGGCGACTCGAACGTGACCGGCGCCCTCGACGTCTCCCAGGTCCTGACCGTGCGCGCCGGCGGCGCCCAGGTCACCGGCGACTCCGACATCGACGGCACCCTCGACGTCTCCCGCGCCTTCACCGTCGCCTCGGGCGGCGCCGACATCGCGGGCGACAGCACCGTCGCCGGCACCCTCGGCGTCACCGACCGCCTCACCGTCACCAACGGCGGCGTCGCCGTGACCGGCGACTCGAGCATCGCGGGCCGCCTCGACGTGGCCGACGTCCAGGTCTCGGGCTCCCTCGCGGTCCTCGACAGCGTCGCTCACGCCCACCGCATCTTCGCCATCGACGGCGTCGAGCTCGGCATCAACCCCGACGCGACCCTGCAGTCCACCCGCGTCAAGGGCGTCGTCCGCTTCGACGGCCCGGTCATCTTCGACGGCGGCACCACCGACCCGAGCGCCGTCGAGGCCTTCGTCCTGTCCCAGGGCGAGGTCCGCGACATCACCCTCGGCGGCGACCTCACCGTCGCCGGCGTCTCGGCGTTCCCGGGCGGCGTCGCCGGCGCCCTCGCCGTCCAGGGCGCCGTCACCGTCGGCAACGGCCTCGTCGTCAACGGCCCCGCCACCTTCAACGGCGCCGTCTCGCTGCCCGGCGGCGTCAGCGGCAACGTCGGCGTCAGCGGCAACGTCACCGCCACCGGCTCCCTCGCGGTCGGCGGAGCGTCGACCTTCACCGGCCCCATCACGGCCCCGGCCGGCGTCAGCGGCAACCTCGGCGTCGACGGCGCCCTCACCGTGAACAACGGCGCGGCCTTCGGCGGCTCGCTGCAGGTCGCCGGCGCCTCGACCTTCAGCGGCGCGACCTCGTTTCCGGGCGGCGTCAACGGCACCACGGCCTTCTCGGGCGCCATCTCCGCGACCGGCGCCGCGTCCCTCGCGAGCACCCTCAACGTCACCGGCCAGACCCGGGTCGGCAGCCTCGTCGACCAAGGCAGCCTCTCGGTCGCCGGCGCCTCGGTCTTCGAGGGGACCGCGACCTTCACCGGCGGCATCACCGGCAACGCCAACTTCTCGAGCAACGTCGCCGTCACCGGCACGACCACCCTCGCCGGCAACGCCAACGTCGGCGGCAACCTCACCATCGACGGCACGACCCGCTTCAACGGGCCGGTGAACTTCGGCGGCAGCTTCAGCGGCACCACCCAGTTCCAGAACGCCACCGTCTCCGGGGCGCTGTCGGTCGGCGGCCAGACCATCTTCAACGGCCCCGTCGCCCTCACCGGCGGCATCACCGGCGACATCTCGGCGGGCAGCATCACCGCGACCACGGCGCTCATCGCCAACAACGCCGCGACCTTCAAGGGCCCGGTCGACTTCCAGGGGGCCGTCACCGGCCTCAGCTTCAGCGAGTACGTCAAGGCCTCGGGCGAGACGCGCCCCATCACGCTGCCCGGCCTGCTCGTCACCGGCGCCGCCACGTTCCAGAGCGGCGCGACCTTCCCCAACGGCCTCAGCTCCCTGAGCGTGGGCACGCTGACGGTCAGCGGGAACACGAACCTGGACGGCGACCTGGACGTCGGCGGTGACTTCTCCGCCCGCAACTGCCGGATCTGCATCAACTACGCAGACGTCAACGGCAACGACGCCGCCAAGCGGAAGTTCGCCTGCGTCCAACTGGTCCCCGGCGCCTTCAGCGGCTGGGTCAACCTCTCGGGCTCGGTCGACGACAACGACATCATCGGGCTGAAGTTCCTCTGCGACGGCGGGGGCAACGAGGCCGGCACGGGCTGGCGTTAAGGGGTACCGGACATGACACAGCACCTCACCCTCGGGTGCGCCGCGCTGGCGCTCCTCCTCGGCGGCGCCCTCACGGCGTGCGACGCCCCCGCGACCCGGACCGCCTCGACCCCGCCGGCCGTCAGCGCCGACGAGGCCCCGGAGACCCTCGCGCTGGCCCTCGGCCCCCGCGCCGACGAGGTCATCACCGTCGACCTCGTCTACCGTCGCCGCGCCGAGCAGGTCGCCCCGCGCATGATGGAGCTCTGGATCGACCGCGGCCCTGGCCTGACCTACCTCGGCGCCGAGTCGCTCGCCGCCACCATGGCCGCGGACAAGGACCTGGTGGTGCAGGACCGCGGCGACGCCCTCCGGATCGTGGTCTACGCGTCCTCGAACCTCACCGAGCTCGACTCGGGGCCGCTCGCCCGCCTGACCTTTCGCCGGGTCGCCGGCGCGGACGCGACCCTGACCCTCATCCCGCAGCTGCCGATCTTCGCCCCCGCGTCCGCCAACGACGGCCTGCTCCTTGGCCCACCGCTCGTCCTCACAGCCTCGTCGGCCACCGGAGGGACCCCATGACACGCCGCGTCATCGCCCAGCTCCTGGGCGTCCTGCTCGCGCCCCTCGCGCTGGGCGCCGTCGCCCACGCGGGCGAGCCCGAGGGCAGCCTCGACAACGCCTGCGTCTACCCCGACCTGCGCGAGAGCTGCCTCTCCGCGGCCGACTGCGCCGGCAACGACTACGCGACGGTCTGCGTCGAGCGCACCGCGAACGACCCGCTCTCGCGCCGCTGCGAGATCCCGTGCGAGGCCGGCGCCGGCGTCTCGCTCCACCCGGAGCACGCCGCGTGCGCCACCGGCGAGACCTGCGTCGAGGGCCGCGCCACCCCCGGCCGGCGCGCCTTCTTCTGCCAGGCGTCGCGCTTCCGGGTCGACCTCAACCTGCTCGACCAGTGCGTGACCTACCATATCCAGGGGCTGCAGCCGACGTTCAGCGCCAACGCCTGCTCGCTCGAGGCCAACCTCACCAACCTCCTCGACCAGAACGGCGACTCCACCTTCAACATCTTCGACCTCGATCTCTGCGTCCTCGCCTTCCTCGAGCAGCCCGGCTGCGACCCCGAGACGGCCACCTGCGACGCCGACGACCTCGTCCCCTGCGGCGCCGACGCCGAGTGCGGCGACGGCCTCTACTGCGACCTGGCGCGCCACACCTGCCAGCGCGACTGCGGCCTCATCGCCGCCCGCGAGCCGGGCTTCAGCACCCTCGAGCGCCAGTGCTCGGGCAACGGCAAGGTCTGCGACTTCAGCCGCGGCCGCTGCGTCGACATCGACGTGACGCTGTCGACCTGCGACATCGACGCCGACTGCCCCTCCGGCGCCTACTGCTTCCTCGGCCGCTGCGCGCCGCAGTGCTACCGCTCGGTCGACTGCCCGTCCAACGGCTGGTTCTGCACGCCCAACAACCGCTGCCGCGCCCTGCCCCACCCCGAGGCCGACGGCGGCTTCGTCTTCGACCCCCAGGCCTACGCCATCCGCTTCGCCCGCGACCAGCTCCAGGTCGACCCCATCGACGCCACCGACCGCTCCGCCCTGGTCATCCTCGACCTCATCACCAAGAAGGTCGTCGTGGGCAACCCCTCGGTGACCTTCGGCTACCGCCTCGAGCTGAGCTACGCGCTCAAGCAGGACACCCGCTGCCTCAAGCCCTTCGTCGACTGCGCCGACCCCAACCAGCGCGGGTCCGCCGAGTCGGAGGCCCAGTGCCGGGACCGCCAGGACGATTGCTACATCGACGACAGCGAGCAGTGGCTGATCCTCGACGCCCCCTTCGGCACCGTGAGCGCCCTCGGCGGCGAGGGCCTCGGCGTCACCCTCGACACGGCGGCGGCCGACGCCCTGACCCCCGGCGTCTACACCGCGACCCTGCGCGCCATCTTCGACAACGGCGACTCCGACAGCGTCCGCGTCACCTACACCAAGAGCTCGCCCTCGGGCGAGTACGACGGGCAGCTGACGGTCTACCAGGGCGACGCCTCGAGCCCGCTCAACGGCCGCCTCCCGCTCGACTTCGGGATGCGCATCAAGGTCTACGAGGACCAGCCCAAGCAGTGGAACACCCTGCTCAACGAGTACCACCTCGCCAGCGGCAACGGCGACGACGCCAGCTTCGTCGACATCACCAGCGGCCAGCTCGTCCACGGCCAGCTCCACAGCGCGACCGCCTTCGCCTTCCAGGCGGGCGGCTCCAAGACCGCCAACGCCGAGATCCCCTTCGTCGGGCTCTACTCCCCGGGGCTCAACCGCATGCGGCTCGTCGGCATCATCGACATCCCCAAGGACTTCTGCATCTCCGAGGCCGGCGACTGCGACAGCACCGACGCGACGCAGCTCCAGGTCAAAAACCCCTTTGGCCGCAAGATCCGACGCCAGATCGAGTTCATCGGCCCCTTCGACGCCTCCCGCGGCCGCTTCCACGGCGTCTACCGCGAGAAGCTCAGCGGGCTCGCGGCGGACTACGACGTCACCCTCGAGGGTGGCTTCATCATGGACCAGCTCATCGCCGACGGCTCCCCCCTCGCCGTGGGTCCGTCGTCGCTGCTGCCCGCGAACGCCCCCCGGGTCGCCTTCCCGACCAAGGACGCGGTCCTCGCGCAGATCCAGGCCGAGATCGACACGGTCTGCTGGAAGTCGCAGCTCCCGCAGTCCGACCAGTCGGGCGACGCGTACGCGCTGGGCCGCTTCACCAGCGAGGCCGCGTTCGACGCCTACCTCGCCGGCGCCCGCCGCCGCGGCCAGGCGACGGCGTGGAGCGCCCTCGGCCGCACCACCATCTTCCCGAACCTGCGCCAGTTCGACGACAGCGTGCGCGACGCGCTCGCGGCGCTGGGCACCTCGAACGCCGCCAGCCAGCAGGCCCACCTCAACGTCTACGACTTCCTCTCGGACTACATCCTGCCCTGCGACCCGAGCGATCCCTCGCCGCCGCCGGTCTGCGTGGACGAGGACGCCGTGCGCTGCGGCCTCCTGCTCCACCAGAAGGCCGTGCTGTCGGGTTGGGTCGACACCGACCAGGTCCAGGGCTCGGCGCAGAACCCGACCACCGGCGAGCTCGAGCTCTTCTGCCCCGACACCCTCGCGCTCGAGGGCTGCCCGGACACCGCCGCGGGCAACCCCGGCCTCTTCGCCCTCCAGGAGCACAACCGCTTCTGGTCCGATCTCTCGCAGATCCTCAAGCTCGACGCCGACACGGCGCGCTCCGACGCCTTCCTCGTGCTCTTCCGCAACGAGGTCAACCCCTTCGTCGCCGGCGCCGCCCTCAGCTACAAGGCCGACAAGCTCCGCGAGGCCGTCCGCCGCTACGACCAGGTCCTCGCCCTCATCGTCAACCCGGCCGCCGCCAAGGTGCTGTTCACCTGGCCGGCCCGCGCCTTCCGCTCCGCCGGCAACGACTGGCTCGGCATCATGCAGGCCGTCGTGGCCGACCGCATGGACGCCATCGCCCAGCTCGTCGACCTCGAGCGCCGCGTCTTCACGAGCACCGGCTCGACCGACTTCGCCTTCGCCCAGCACCTGATGCAGCACGAGTACCTCGTGCAGGTCTACCTCATGGTGTTGCAGCGCAAGTGGCAGGGCGAGCTCTTCGCCTACCGCGGCGAGGCCGGCGACGTCATCGCCCAGGGTCAGTCCATCCTCAACCAGCTCAACCCGGCCAAGACGGCCCTCGGCGTGACCCCCAACCAGGTCTTCTTCGAGAACTCCAACCTCACCCGCGCCAACTGGCTCAACTACCGCGACCAGCTCATCGGGGGCGACGGCGACGGCGGGCTCATCGCCGAGGCGCGCGACGTGGTCGGCGAGGCCGTCGCCAACCTCCAGAACGCGCTCTTCGACCTCGACGCCCTCGAGACCTCGCTCTACGACAGCAGAAAGGACCTGTCCCAGACGCTGCTCGACATCTGCGGCGACCCCGACCCCTTCTCGGACGGGACCGTGACGACCGACCCGTGCCAGGCCCTCCTCAAGCAGTTCTCCGACGGGGACGACTGGATCCACACCCGCAACTGCAAGCTCGCAGGCTACATCGAGGCGATGGGGAGCGACGTCAGCGCGTTCCTGCCCAAGGACTTCGTCGCCCCCACCGACTGCCCCGCCGACGACGCCTTCGCGGCCTCGGTCGAGTGCCGCAACAGCACCGGCGGCCCCGCCGACAACGCCTGCAGCGACGTCGTGCTGACCTTCATCTCGAACACGGCGTGGATCAGCGACGGCGTGGCCGGTCCGGACCTCATCGCCAAGCCGCCGACCTGCAAGCTCACCGACAAGCAGCCGCAGCTCAACCTCAACGGCGTCAACCGCCCGTGCGTCGGCGGCGAGGTCGGCGCGCTGCTCCAGGAGCAGGCGGCCATCGACGTCGAGCGGGCCACGGTCATCGGCAGCGTCGAGACGCTCCTGAAGCTCATCAAGGGGACCTACGACCGCATCGCCGACATCAAGAGCGAAGACGAAGCCCTCGACAAGAAGCTCCGCGGCCTGACGGCGGGCGTGCTGACCATCGACAGCATCATGAACCTCATCAGCAACGTCAGCGACGCCAGCGAGAAGCTCGCCGAGATGCCCGACTGCATCGTCATCATCGGCCTGGCCAACGGCACGGACTGCCCGCAGAAGGTGGCCGCGACCGTGTCCCAGAGCGTCATCCAGTACGTCACCGCGGTCCTCGGAACGCTGATGACGACCGCGCGAGACACGATGGACGCCTTCAAGGACTTCGAGACCTACGACCACGACATGAAGGTCGCCGCCATCGAGGCGGTCGCCGAGCTCAGCGCCATGGTCCGCGACGTCGACGGCCTGATCGACCAGTACAACATCCTGACGCAGCAGTCGTTCAACCTCACCGCCGCGGTCGAGGACGCCCGCAAGCGCGCCCAGGAGACGGTCAACCTCTACAACCAGGACGTGACCTTCGTCGCCGAGCACCTCCTCGGCCGCGAGACCGGCAACCAGCTCCTCGGCCAGGCCCAGGTCCAGGAGGCGTCCAACCTCTTCGGCGACATCCTGCAGACAGCCTACCGCATGGCGGTCGCCTTCAACCACCACTACAACGTGCCCCCGGGCGAGGCCGCGACCCTCGTCGCCCGCGCCGAGGCCCTCGTCACCCTCGACGACGCCGCCGGCTTCGTCGCCGACCTCGTCGACTACGAGACCAGCTACTGCGGCGTCTCCGGCCTCGACTGCGACTACCTCAACAACACCGAGACCCTGCGCGTCTCGCTGCGGGCGACCCTGTTCCCGGGGCTGCGCGACATCGTGGACGCCCACACCGGGCAGGTGCTCACGGCGGGCCAGCAGTTCCACAACCTCATCACCCAGCCCCCCTTCCTCAAGCGCCGCGTCCGCGCCGCCCAGCCGGCCGACCAGATCGAGATCCCCTTCGCGATCCCGCTCCAGGCCCTCGCGAACACCCCCGACGGCACGCCGCGCTGGCTCATCGACCCGCTGTCGTGCAACCACCTCATCGACGCGCGCGACCCGACCGACCCGACCTCGCCCGACATGCAGGACGGCAGCGCCTCGCAGACCGGCTCCATCGCCGTCAACATCGTCGGCGAGAACCTCGACGATCCGTCGCGGGTCATCCGCTACCAGATGGTGCGCGGCGCGTCCGACTTCATCCGCGCCTGCAACGCCGAGTCCTCGTCGATCGAGGTGGGCACCTCCCCGACGGTCAACTACCCCATCCGCAAGCACGTCATCGGCTACGCGCCCCAGCACGCGCAGGGCAGCAAGACCAGCCCGGCGAGCTACTTCACCGCGAGCCAGCCGTTCACGGCGTGCATCAACAGCGGCGAGGTGCAGGGCTCGCTCGACGCCGGCCTCTGCTGGCGCTACTTCGCCCGCGACCGCAGCCTCGCCGCGCCCGACTGGAAGCTCATCATCCCGCTGACCGTCGGCGGCGCCAACACCGACAGCACCTGGCTCATCGGCGACGGCCTGCGCGCCGACCAGGCCCCGGTCATCGACGACGTCATCGTCTATATCCGCTACCGCTCCCGCCCGCTCGAGGAGGAATAGCGATGAACGCTCCCCGACGTCCTCGCCTCGCCGTCGCCGCGCGCCTCCTGGCCGCCCTCGCCCTCGCCCTCTCCCTCTCCCTCTCGTGGTCCGCCAGCGCCTGCGGCGACGACGCGCCCCCGCGCATCGACGACGCTTTCTGCCACGGCGTCGCCGACGGCACGCTGTGCGACGACGGCGACCCGTGCACCAAAGACGACCGCTGCGGCCTCGGCGTGTGCGAGGGCCGGCCGGCGCTCGACTGCTCGTCGCTGAGCGACGGCGCGTGCGTGGTCGGCGTCTGTGATCCGGCCACCGTGACCTGCGTCGCGGCCCCCAAGGTCGAGGGCGCGAGCTGCGACGACGGCGATCTCTGCACCTCCTCGGACGCGTGCCA
This sequence comes from Deltaproteobacteria bacterium HGW-Deltaproteobacteria-14, assembly GCA_002841945.1. Taxonomy (GTDB): domain Bacteria; phylum Myxococcota_A; class UBA9042; order PHBI01; family PHBI01; genus PHBI01. The sequence continues at coordinate 3,081 of PHBI01000088.1, read as the reverse complement.
GGCGGGGGCGTGCGTGGGCGCGAGCACCGACTGCTCGGCGCTCGCCGGCCCGTGCCAGGCCGCCGCCTGCGATCCGGCGACCGGCGCCTGCGCGATCACGGTCTACGACGACGAGACGCCGTGCGACGACGGCGACAGGTGCACGACCGACGGCGTCTGCGAGGACGGCGCCTGCGTCGAGACCGCCGTGGACTGCTCGGAGCTCGGCGGCCCGTGCGCCGACGCGGCCTGCGACGGCGGGACCGGCGCCTGCGTCGTCGTCGAGCGCGGCGACGGCGCGAGCTGCGACGACGGCAACCCCTGCTCGACCGGCGAGACCTGCGCCGGCGGCTCCTGTGGCGGGGCGACCCACCTCCCCGACGGCGCGACCTGTGGCTGGGACGACCTCTGCACCGTGCCGGGGGTGTGCCTCTCGGGCAGCTGCACCGGCGGGCCGAAGGAGTGTCCCGAGCCCGAGCAGTGCCGCGTCGCGTTCTGCGACGGCGAGACCGGCGAGTGCGGCGTGGAGCTGGTGGGGGACGGGACGCCCTGCAACGACCGCGACGCGTGTACCGTCGGCGAGACCTGCAACGCCGGCGTGTGCGGGGCCGGCACGAACCAGTGCTTCTGCCGCGACCAGCCGGACGCGACGCCGTGCGACGACGGCCAGCGCTGCACGGCCAATGACGCCTGCAGTGCGGGCGCCTGCCTCGGCACGCCCATCAGCTGCGCCCAGCTCGACGACGGCGTGTGCGTCACGGGCGCCTGCGAGCCGGCGACGGGCGAATGCATCGCGCTGCCGCGGCCGGACGGCGCGACCTGCAGCGACGGCAAGAGCTGCACCAGCGGCGACAGCTGCACCAACGGCGTCTGCCGCGGGGAGAAGCGCGACTGCTCGGCCCTCGACGACGCCTGCAACGTCGGCACCTGCAGCGAGGCGCTCGACGGCTGCGCGCCCACGCCGCGGCCCGACGGGGTGGCGTGTCAGGACGGCGACGCCTGCACCGGCGGCGACGCCTGCGCGAGCGGCGTGTGCGGCGGCGCCCTCGACGTCTGCGGCGCGTGCGAGGGGCTCGAGGCGGGCGCGGCCTGCGACGACGGCGATCCGTGCACGGTCGACAGCCTGTGCGTGGTGCTCGGCACCCAGCTGCGCTGCGAGGGCGTCCCCAAGGACTGCTCGGGCCTCGACGGCGCCTGCGTCATCGGCCTGTGCGACGGCGCGAGCGGCGCCTGCCGCACGGCCCCGCGCCCCGACGGCGGGGCCTGCGACGACGGCGACGCGTGTACCGAGGGCGACCAGTGTGTCGCGGGGAGCTGCGCCGGCGCGGCGCTCATGCTGTGTGGCGCCCAGGTGTCGGCGTGCGAGTCGAAGGCGCCGAACAACACGCTGGCGACGGCGGTGCCGGTGCCCGCCTTCGGCGTCACGACGACCGTGGTCGGGCGCCTTTCGCCGGCCGCCGAGATCGACTGGTGGCGAGTGCCCGTCCAGCCGGGTCGCGTCCTCACGGTCGAGACCAAGGCCCACTGCGGGAGCGCGCTCGACACCCTGATCGGGCTCTACGACGCCGCCGGCAACCTGCTCGCCGAGGACGACAACAGCGGCGCGGCGGACTGGTCGAAGGTCACCGACGTGACGGTCGCCGAGGGCGGCGTGGTCTACGTCGGCGTGTCCGCCTACTCCGCGAGCGGCACCGGGGGCTACCTCCTCGCCATCACCAGCGAGCTCCCTCCCCCGTGCGTCACCGACGCCGGCTGCGGCTGCGGCGAGCTCACGTGCGTGCTCTCCGGCCCGAACGCCGGCCGCTGCCTGCCGCGGATGCCGGCCGAGGTCGCGCCCAACCAGTCACCGGCGACCGCCTCGCCGATCGCGCTCGGCGGTGAGGTGCACGCGAGCCTCGAGGCCCCCGACGCCTCGGACTGGTACCGCGTCGACCTCGTCGGCGGCGCGCCGGTGGCGTTCGGCACGCGCAACTACTGCGGGGCGGCCCTGCAGACGGCCCTGTCGGTCTACCGCGCCGACGGGGTCACCCAGGTGGGCTACGCCGCGAGCGGCGGGGTCGACGGGCACGCGCGGCTGACGGGCTTCGTCCCGTCGGTGAGCGGCACCTACCTCCTGCGGGTGCAGGCCCTCGCCGCGAGCACCGGCGAGTACGTGCTGAGCGCGACGGCCCTGACGTGTACGAGCGACGCCGCCTGCGCCTGCGGCGATCAGGTCTGCTCCGGCTCCGCGAGCGCACCCGGGCTGTGCGTCGCGGCGCTGGACGCGCCGACGGCCGGGGCGGCGCCGGTGCCGCTCGCGCTGGGGGCGCGGGTCCACGGGGAGATCGCCGTCGCCTACGAGATCGACCGCTTCCGGCTCGCGCTCGGCGCCGGTCACTACGACGTCATCACCGCACCGTATTGCGGCGCGCCGATGGACACGCAGGTCGCGATCTACAACGCCGCCGGCGACCTCCTCGCCCAGGACGACGACGGCGGCGAGGGCTACTTCGGAGCGGTCTTCGGGCTGCACGTCGTCAGCGCCCAGACCCTCGAGGTGCGCGTGTCGGCCCACGGCCCCGCGGTGGGCGAGTATCTCGTGGTGGCGCGGCCCACGCCGGTCCCGGCGCCCTGAGGGGGCCGGTCGGCGTGGCGCTGGACGTGCGCGGAGAGGGGTCGCAGGATGACGCGATGATGATGGAGCCCTCACCGAGCCTGCGTGGCTGTCTCGTCGCCGTGGCGGTCGCGCTGCTGGGCGCGTGCGGCCGGTCCCCCGAGCCACCGGACCCGGCGCAGCTGGCGACGCGGAGCGCCGCGGCGGCCCACCTGGACCGCGCGCGGGCGGCGCTCGACGCCGGGCGCTTCGCGGTGGCCCGGGTGGCCCTCGACGCGGCCGCGGAGCTGACCCCGCGCGACCAGGAGATCCAGCGGGCACGGCAGCGGGTGGAGGTGCTCGAGGCGGCGGCGGACCCCGAGGTCGTCAGCGACGAGGCGGCGGCGCGGCTGACCTACGCCGTGGAGGTGCTGAGTGACGAGCCGGCGCTCGCCGCGGCGAGCGCCGTGGTGCGGGCGCGGCTCGCCCTCTTGCGGGGCGAGGGTGACGCGGCGCTGGCGGAGCTGGAC
>PHBI01000087.1 GCA_002841945.1 Deltaproteobacteria bacterium HGW-Deltaproteobacteria-14 | reverse complement strand
CGGTCTACCCCTTCATCCAGTGGGAGGTCGACCTCAACAGCTGCATGGCCGAGCCTCTGTCCTTTGGGGACGCCAACGCCATGGTCCGCCCCGAGTACACAACGACCGGCGGCGACGCGATGGCCTTCGGCTACGGCTACGGCGCCAACCTCGCCGCCAGCGTGTTCGGTGCCGCGTTGACCTGCGGCGGCGTCACCTGTCCCGACATCGCGGGCTACACCTCGACGTGCAATGACGTTGACCACTGCGAGTACGCACCGACCACGCAGACGGCGGCCTGGCAGGCCGACGACGTGTGGATCTACGTGCCGCCAGGCAGCTTCCCGATGGGCGCGCCATCCGGGGAGGCGGGCGCCTTGGCCACCGAGCAACCCGTTCACACGGTGACGTTCGCGGCGGGCTTCCTCTTCGCCAAGTACCCGGTGACGACGCGGACGTACGAGGCCTGCGAGGCGACGTCGAGCTGCACGGCCCTCACGGGCCTGGACTGGGACGGGACGGGGCTCGGGATCAACCGAACGAGCAACGGCCGCGGCCTGCACCCGCAGAACGGCGTGACCTGGGACCAGGCGGGCGCGGTGTGCGCGTGGCTCGGCGGGCGGCGCCCGTCGGACGCCGAGTGGGAGTACGCGGCGAACGGCTCGGGGGCTCACCGGAAGTACCCGTGGGGGGACACGCCCGAGCCGACCTGCGCCAACGGGACCGGGTCTTTCCACGAGGGTGGACCGTACCCCGGCAACTGGGGCTGCGGCGCCGGCGGTACGGTCGCCGTGGGCCTGAACCCCGCGGGGTTCTCCGCCGTCGGCGCGGACACGACCTCCAACGCGTACACTTGGGGCGAAGACTGGACCCACAGCAACTACACCGGCGCGCCCACTGACGGCAGCGCGTGGGTGTCTCCAACCAGCTCCTACCGCCGACTCCAGGGCGCGTCCTTCGCCGGAGACGCCCCCTATCTGCGGACCTCGAGCCACACCGCCGGCGGCGACGTCCCGACCATGCGCGACTCGAAATACGCTGCCCGCTGCGTGAGGTCGATCCCGGTCGTCTCGGCCGCGCCCTCCGGGTTCACGTGCACCGGGACCATCTGCGAGAACCCGACGAGCGGCGAGGTGTGGGTGCCGGCCGGCGACTTCTGGATGGGGTGCAACAGCGTGTTGGACGCGAACTGCGCGGCTGATGAGAGCTCGCAGCACCGAGTGACGCTGTCGGCGTACGCCATTGATAAGACGGAGGTGACGGCGGCGGAATACAAGGCGTGCGTGACGGCTGCCGTGTGCTCAGCGGCGCTCACAGAGGCCGTTGGTGCCGCTTACGCGACGTACAACAAGGTCGGCAAGGAGAACCATCCCATCAACCATGTGGTTCAGGCGCAGGGGATGGCCTATTGTGCGTGGTCCGGCAAGGCGGCCGGCGCCCAGCGGCTGTGCACGGAGGCAGAGTGGGAGAAGGCGGCGCGTGGCGGCTGCGACACGGTGACGGGGGACTGCAGCACGGGCGCGCAGATGCGGAAGTACCCGTGGGACGCTGGGGACGGGAGTGCTTCGGTGGCCCCGAGTTGCATGTACGCGAACTTCAACAACGGGGGGACCTATTGTGAGCCGACCACGTACACGGCCGCCGTGGGCGCTCGTCCCGCCGGGGCGTCCCCCTACGGTGCCGACGACATGGCCGGGAACGTGTGGGAGTGGGTGACGGACTGGTGGGCCGGCTCGTACGCAGCCGGTGCAGTCACAGACCCCACGGGGCCTGTAGGGCCCGCATCCGATGTCGTCAGACGTGGCGGCAGCTTCGTCAGCAGCGTCCTCGAAGTGCGGGCATCGAAGCGCCTCTACAGCTGGTATGGGTACACGGACGGCGTTATGGGCTTCCGCTGTTGCAGGTCGACCCCCTGACGCCCGGTCCCCCGGTCCGACGGCGCACCGCGCGCCAGGTGACTGGTCGACGAGACGCTGAGCGGCACACCACGCAGCAGCCCGAAGCCCGGCTCCGCGCCGCGCCCCCGAGACAGTCCCCTGAGCGAAACCGACCGCGGCGCCAGCCGTCGAATCAGGGAGAACCCCTGATGCAGCCCACGACGAGATATGCGCTTGCGGCGCTTGGCATGCTCGGTGTCAGTTGTGTCGGCAGCGCCGACCCGCAAGACGGCGCGCTGAGCGGCCCGACCGTGGGCGTGAACGTCGCGGCGTTGAACCTGCAAGGGGTGGGCGACGTCGTGTGGGACGTCGAGGTGGTCAACGGCGCGGACCCGGCGCAGGTCGTCTGGCAGCGGCGGCTGGCGTCGTCGGGCTACGGTGACGGGGCGGGCTCGGCGAGCTACGTGGGGCCGTGCGACGCGGACCCGGCGGCGGCCGAGAGCCGGAGCAGTCTCTGAAGCGACACGGGAACTGCCGGTCGTCGTACCACACCAGCGGGACGGCCTGGAGCCCCGCCCCGGCGTTGTCCCGCCCGAGCAGCTTGGTCCCCCAGGCGTTGGCGGCCTTGCGCCCCGCCGGGTGGGCGTCGCGGCTCCGCGGGCACCACGCGATCGTGCCGGCCTCGCCGTATCGGGGTCCGACCGTGCCGGCGCGCGCCGCGTACTCCCACTCCGCCTCGGTCGGCAGGCGAAAGCCGTTGCAGTCCAGCCCCACGAACCTGGCCTGCTGGTTCTGCACCTCGTAGCACGCGTCGTAGCCGCCCTGACGGCTCAACGCGTTCAAGAACCGCAGCGCGTCGAACCAGCTGACCTGCTCGATGGGGCAGGCGCGGCCACAGGATTGAGCGGCCGACGGGTTCTGCCCCATCACGCTGGCATACTCGCCCTGGGTGATCGGAGTCGCTCGCATGAGGAACGCTCGGGTGAGCGTCACCGGATGTGGCACCTCGTCGTCGTCGCGGCCGAACTCGGTCAGCGGCGACCCCATCATGAACTTCCCGGCCTCGACTCGAACCCACCCCTTCGGAACCGGTGGTCCGCTCGACGCGCCGCTGCCTTGCTTCCCGAGCTGGATCTCGAGGGCCTGGCTCTTGTGCGTGATCTCCGTCCAGCTCTGAAACGGCTCATAGCCTGGCGCCGACAGCCCGCCGGTCGCCGATTTTCAACGCCGCAATGTCGATTCTGCGCGGGTCGAGCCGGTCCCGAGTCGGCGCGTCCTGGCGGTCTCGGGCGGCTTCGCACCCGGGCGAGACGACCCTTCGCGTCGGCACTCGCGCCCGCCACCGGACGGGTTGACGATACGCCTCCGCCGGCTATCGTGGAGGCTCTCTATCCACCCCCGGAGGACGATTCATGCTTCATCTCTCCATCACCGAGATCATCCTCGGGCTGCACGATCTGCTCGACAAACGGGGCGCAGCGCTTGCCAAGGTCTCCTCGGGCGCCGCCTACCGCAAGCTCCTGACGACCGTGCTCGCCGAGCTCGAGGCCCTGCCGCCGGCCGTGCGTGGGTTGCCGCGGGCGGACCTCCTGAAGGCCCTCGACCTGAGCCACGACCTCTACGTGCGCGTCATGAACCTCCTTCGTCAGCTCATGGCCATCTGGCCCGACCCGACGCCCGCCATGACCACCGCCGCCGAGGTCCTCGGACAGCACTTCGTCGGGTCCTCGGACGGCCAGCTCCCCTACGCCAAGGAGGCCCAGCTCGCCGCCGCGCGCGCGCCGAAGCTCGACGCCTACCGCGCGGTCCTCGACGCCGTCCCGACGCCGGACGGACGCACCGTGACCGCCCTCGTCGAGCGCTACCTGAAGACCGGCCAGGACCTCGGTGACACCCTGTCGGCGCGGGCCGACGACCGCGCCGCCCGCGCCGACGCCAGCCGCGCAGGCGCGCTGCGGGGCCGCGCCATCGGCCTCGTGAGCGACCTGCGGACCGCCATCCAGCGCGACCGCGAGGCCGACCCGACCCTCCCCGCGACCCTCGAGGCAGACCTCCTCGGCTACCTCGACGAGCTCGAGCGCCTCGCCGCCTCCCGCGCCGCGAGCCCGTCCGCCAGCGAAGCCCCGGCCACCGGGACGGCCCCCAGCCCGGTCGACGACCCGACCGCCCCCGCCTGACTCCCCGACCCGGCGTCCCGCCGCACCCGACCGTCCCGCCCCGACGTCCCGAGCTACCCCTCGGCCGTCCGGAGCGCCGGCGGTCGGGTCGGCGGTCTCGCCGCTGCCGCTCGGGACCACCCCGCGCCGATATCGGGATATCCCCCCGCGGCGGTCCGAACCGCCCCGCGGGGATATCGCCCCCAGGGTCCCGCCGGTCCGAACCGCCGCGCACGGGCTCGACCCATCGATCGTCGCCGGTCCGGACCGCCCGACCCGCCGACTGCCGCCCGCGCCCAGCCGTTCCGACCCGAGCCAGTTCTATTCGGAGGTGCGCGACGCCGTGCTGAAGGCGCTGGTGGAGTAGTCCGCGGGGCAACTCGGCCAGACCAGGCATGAGGGAGGCGAAGAACGCCCTCAGATCGCGTGACCGCCGAGCGCGGTTGCATCGCAGCGAGAGCACCACATGCTCCACAAATGGCAACGCCCCCATGACGGGGGCGTTGCATTATCTTCCGCGCTGCGGCGCCGCTACTCGACGGTCACGAAGTCCGTCTGGCCGCGCCCGAAGGTCTCGGGGTGGTACATCTCCTCGGCCTTCGCCGGCGGCACGACGAAGTGCCCCGGGGTCGTGGCGCGGGCGACGTAGCTGTAGGTGTAGACGCCGTCCCACAGGAGCGCCGTGAACGCCTCGGCGCGCTCGTCGCGGAGGTTCTGGTGCTCGTACCACGGGCCCCACCACCACCAGCGCCCGCCGTTTCCGCCCGCGGACGCGCCCTGCTTCTGCGCGGCCACGTTGGCCGTCCCCTTGATGGCCGGGTTGAGCGCCTCGAGCCCCGCCGGCAGCGGGTCGACGAGAGCCACGTGGTAGCGCCGATCCTTGGTGAACATCGTCAGCGTCACCTCGACGAGCGCGCCGGCCTTGATGGTCCAGCTGCCGTCGGCGTTCTTCTTCACGTCCTCGGGCTTGTCGACCGCCTTGTACACCCGCTCGACCGTGAAGCCGTAGTCCGCCGGCTCGAGCTTGAGGCTCTTCGGCGCGTACTTCATCCCGAGCCGGTAATAGAGCCGCCCGGGGCCGGTCTTCGAGATGGTCAGCGCCTGCGGCTCGGCCGTCTTGGCGAGCCACGCCATCGGGATCTCGATGAGGTGCTGCTCGGTCGTGCGCCCCTTGAACGTGTGCTCCCCCGCGAACCCGTCGCCGAGCCACACCCGCGAGACGAAGTTCGGCGTCACCTTCTCGTAGGTGTTGAAGTAGCGGTCGAGCGCCAGCAGCACCCACGCGCTCTCCTGCGTATTTGCCCAACGCCCCTTGGTCCGATGTGCCAAGAGCCCGCGCACGATCTTCGGGATGAGGTCGCTGTCGGGCTGCACCCGGATGAGGTCCTCGAGCAGGATGCCGTCGACCCGCCGGTCCGAGTGCAGGAGCAGGTACGCGCCGTCGCTGTACGACGTCGTGAAGTGCGCCGTCCCCGCCTCCTCGCGGACCGAGTTCGCGATGAGCCGCTCGATCTCCAAGATGTCCGACTCGTAGCCCGCCTTGCCGGCCAGCGTCGGGTAGAGCCAGCCCACCGCCTCGAGCCCGAGCTTCTCGAACCCGCCCGCCTCGTCCGCGATGGCGTGCGCCTTCTTCGGCTCGCCCTTGCCCAGCCGCTCGAGCACGTAGAGCGCGTAGGCCCGGATGGCGCGCCGGATCTCCGGCCCGTACTCCGGCGGGAAGCGGTTCTCGATGGTCTGCAGATACCGCACTGCAACGTCGAGCATCTGCGAGGGCACGGAGAACCCCTTGTCGGAGGCTCGTGCGAGCGCGTGCGCCACATGCACCGTCAGGAACGGCCACGACGGCCGCCCGCGCTGCCAGAAGCCCCAGCCGCCGTCGCCGTTCTGCATCCCGCGCAGCCGCTCCATGTCGCGCTTCATCGACGCCAGCATCGCGTCCGCCGAGGGCAGCCCCTCGGCCTCGAACGCGCCCAGCACGTCCTTGAGCGCCGCGACGCTCAGGATCCGCGAGCTCACCTGCTCGGCGCAGTCGAAGGGGTAGGCCTGCAGGTACAAGACCGCGTCAGTCAGCGCCTGCAGCTGCGTCGACGACGTCGTCACCTCGAGCCCGCCGAACTGCGTCCACACCTCGCCCGGCGTCTTCACCGGCTGCGCGATCGCGCCCTTGTCGATCTGCCCGTAGGTCGCGAACGCCTCGGTGGTCGCCGGCGTCCACACCGGCAGCGACACCTCGGCCGCGTCGGCCCACGCCCCGGACGTCGCCCCCGCCTGGAAGCGCGCCGTCCCGGCCATCTCCGCGGACACCGGGAAGCGCACCTCGACGCGGTCGTTCGCCGGCACCCGCACCTGGCGCCCCGCGCCGTCGGTCAGCGTCGCGTTGGTCACCTTCACCGCCACCGCGACGTCGAGCGCCCCGTCGGTCTGGTTCTGGATGACCACCGGCAGCTCGAAGCGGTCGCCGAAGTTCAGAAACCGCGGCGGCGACATCCGCACCATCAGCGGCAGCCGCGCCGTCACCGTCGACTCCGCCGAGCCGAAGCTCTTGTCGCCGTCCACCGCTACCGCGAAGATGCGGTAGCGCGTGAGGTTGTCGGGCAGCGCCACCGGCACCACCGCGCGCCCGTCGCCGTCGGTGACGACCGTCGGCGCGAAGACCGCGAGGGGATCGAAGTTCTTGCGCACCGCGATCGGCGCGTCGCCGCCGTTCTTGCCCCCCGGTGCTTCGGGGGCCGCCGCCATCTTCATCATCGACGGCGCGGGCATCACCTCGCCGCCGGCGGCCCGCTCCTCCTCCAGCATGGCGTCGGGCACGCCGTCCGCGTCGTTCTCGGGCTCGGCCGACGCCAGCAGGTCGGCCAGCGACGCCAGCAAGAGCCGCGAGCGCAGCAGCGTCGCCCGGGTCCGGTCCCCGCGCAGGGTGTAGAAGAGGTCGACCGGGCTCGGCACCCGGTAGCCGGTCAGCGCCAGCACCGCCTCGTCCACGGCCACCAGCGTCACGCTCGCGTTGGCGACGGGCTCGCCGTCCGGCGACGTCACGCGCAGACCCACGCTCGTCTTGGCCCCCGGCTCGGTCTTGGCGGCCGCCGGGGTCACCGCGACGCCCAGCGTCCGGAGCGTCGGCGGCACCCGCAGCGAGATGGACCCGGCCGCGTAGGCCGGCCGCCGCGGCAGGTCGGGCTTGGCCACCCCGTCGGCGTCGACGCGCTCGGCCGAGCCGTTGACGTTCACGTCGACCGTGAAGCCGGGGATCATCCACTCCTCGACCTTGATCTTGGCCGTGTAGGTCGGCCCGTCGAGGTGGAAGCGCACCACCTGCGCGTGGTCCCCGCGGACCACGCGCACGACGCCGTCGGCCGGTGAGAACGGCGACTGCACCAGGATCTCGGCGGTCTCACCGGGCTGGTAGTCGCGCTTGGCCGGGATGAGCTGCAGCTCCTCCTGCTCGAGGCGCGACGACTGCGGCTGCTTGCCGCCCGCGACCCACAGCGTCATCGTCGTCTGGTTCTTGCGCCCCTCGCCGTCGGCGATGACCGCGCGCACCCGGTGCGTGCCGCCCGTCTTCGGCGTGAGCTTGCAGTCGACCGGCTCCTTGGCGCTCGTCAGCGCGCAGGTCTGCGGCTCGACCTCCTCCTGGATCCAGCCCTGCTTCTTGTCCTTCTTCCAGGCCAGCCGCACCATCTCGAGGGCGATCTTCGAGCCGCTCATGCGCTCGCCGTCGATGTTGGCGACGATCGCCTGGATCTTGACCGGCTCGCCCCCCTCGAAGAAGGCCTTGTCGGTCTTGAGGCCGACGTAGTGCGCCGCCGGGTGCACCAGGATCGACGACGACGCGCTCCACGCCTGGCGGTTGACGTCGATGACCGTCGCCTCGCCGGTGATGGCCACCGGCCGCGGCGGGTCGACCTCGGTGAAGTCGAGCTTGATGGTGTGCTCGCCGCCGGCGTCGGTCTGCCCCTCGAAGCTCCGGTAGCTGCTCATGTCGTCGCCGCTGCGGTACTCCCACCACGGGACCCAGGTCCCGAACACCCACTCGCCGTGGTTGGGCGGGCTGAAGAAGCCGCCGTGGGACGACACGCTCCAGTTCACGTCCGCGCCCGGCAGCGGCCCGCCGGCGAAGTAGGCGGCGCTGACCGTCATCGTCGCGCTGCCGCCGATCAGGTGCGGGCCCTCGCTGGCGCGCGCCTTCACCTCGAACTCGGGGCGCCGGAACTCCTGGATCTGGAAGCCGTGGCTGAACGACGCGCCGGCGTACTTGCCGCCGAGGTTGGTGTCGAACTGGATCGAGGCGTAGCCGAGGTTCGGCGTCTTCGGGATCTTCCAGGTCAGGTCGAAGCCGCCGAAGTGGTCGACCGCCGCGTCGCCCTCGGCGAGCTTGTTGCCGCGCGGCCCGATGACCTTCCAGCGCACCTGGGTCAGGGCGCCGGCCGGCAGCATCCCGACGTCACCCTTGACCCCGGCGGTGATGAGCCGCACGAAGCCCTTGATCGAGACCGTCTCGTCGGGGCGGTACATCTGCCGGTCGTCGAACACGAACCAGCGCGCCTCGTCGGTGTCGCGCTGCTTCTCCCACGACCCGCTGTCGCTCCAGTACGAGCTGTCGTCGGGCATGAACGCCGTGTCGCCGTCCTTCTTGGCGACCAGCATCTGGCGCGAGCCCGCGCGCGCCGGCAGCGCGATGCGGGCGAGCCCGTCGGCGTCGGTCGTCGCGGTCGTCCCCTCGGGCTGCAACGTCACGGGGACCTGCGCCAGCGGCGAGCCGTCTCGCAGCGACGTCGCCCAGGCGACCAGGGTGTCGCCGTCGACGAAGGCGTCGAGGCCGATCTCGGTGGCCTCGGCCCAGACGAGCACGGTGTGGGCGTCCTCGCGCCACTCGTCCTCGGCGCCGACCGGCTTGGCGATCAGGATGACCTGCCCCTTGCCGCCGTCGAGGGCGGGGGCGAGGTCGACGGTCATCTCGTTGAGCACCTCGTCGGTGCCGCCGGTCGGCACGCGCTGCGAGAAGACGCGGGTGCCCGGCGGGGCCTTCGGGCCGTCCTTCTGCCGCCACTCGCGCTGGTACTTCATGTACGCGCTCCAGTCGCTCGGCTGGACCTTGTAGAGGGCGACGTCCACCTCGGCGTAGTTGAGCGTGTAGAGGGTGTAGCGCGGCCGCTTGGCGGTCGGGTCGAGCACCACGAAGCCCTGGTCGGCGGCGCCCATCCGCTTCTCGGAGGGCCCGACCTCGAAGGTGAGGACCTCGCTCTTGCCGAGCTTCTGGCCGTAGACGTCGGTCAGGTCCTTCGAGAGCTTGACCGTGTAGGTCGTCTTGCCCTGGGTCAGCCCGTGGAGGTTGAGCGTGTTGCCGTAGACGTCGGCCCCGAAGGCCGGGATGGCGGGCGACACCTCGATCATCTCGGGGGTGAGCTTGTCCTCGTCGAGCTCGTTGCTGAAGCGGATCATCCACGGCTGCATCGGGCGGCAGCTGTTGCCCCAGCCGCAGCGGTGCTCGGTGACCACGAACGGGCCGTAGGTCTGGAATCCGAAGCTCTGCGCCTCGGTGGTCTTGCGCGGGCCCTCGGCGGACGGCGTCCCCGGCGCGAACACGACCTCGACGCGGGTGTCCTTGGGCAGGTCCGCCATTGCCTTGAAGGCGATCCAGCGGCCGACGATGTCTTTGTTGTTCGCCTCGTCGAGCCAGACGCGCTCCTCGGCGCTCAGCGGGCGCACGGCGACGGCGCTCCCGCCGGCGGTGACCTTCATCGTGGCCATCACCGCCTGCTCGTCGACCTTCTGATCGAACAGCGCGAAGAAGACCGGACCGAGGGCCACCCCGGAGCCGCCGGGGCGGGTCGACAGGACGCGTGGCGGCGGGGTCGAGAAGGTCCAGGTGGTCGCGGCGGCGAGGCTGTGGCCGAGGGCGTCCTTCACCCCGGCCGGGATGGTGACGGTGTAGTCGGTCGCCATCGGCGCGCGGCCGTCGGGCTCGAAGAACAGGGTCTTGGTGCCGACCCAGCGCCAGCGCCCGGCGATCTCGGGCGCGATCTGCACCGGGACCGCGTCTTTGGCCAGCTCGGCGTGGGAGGTCAGGGCGATCATCGGGTTCGAGAACGTCACCGAGATGCGCGGCGCCATCGGGACGTCGCCCTCGGGCTGATAGCGCAGCACCGTCAGCGGCTCGTCGGTCGCGGGCGTCGCCGCGCCGGTCGGCGGCAGCGGCGGCGGGAACTCGCCGGTCACCGTGTCCCCGGTGCGCGGCGGCGGGGTCGACGCCGGGCGCAGGGCGAAGTCCTGCTTGTCGCCGATCTGCGCGCCGACCGCCGGCAGGCGCGCGAGCAGCTTGGCGGTGGCGTCCGCGGACAGCGCCGTCGCCGCGACGACGTTGCGGGTCTCCGCGAGCGACTGCGGGTTGCCCTCGGACACGGTCCAGACAAAGCCCTTGGCGGGCTCCTTCGGTGTCGACACCTCACCCTCCTCCGTGCCCGAGAGCCGCGGCACGGTGCGGCCTCCGTCGACCTCACCGCCGTTCGTAGTGGTCCCCGACGAGCAGCCGGCCGCGAGCAGCAGCGCGGCGAGCAGCGTGGTGTGGCGCGTTACCATGGCGATCCTCCCTGAGATGAGCCGCCCGGAGTATGGCAGAGACCCCCGGGGCTGTCTTCGCGTCCCGAAGACGCCGAACCCGCGACGCGTCGCGACGCGACGCGACGAGAACGCGCGAGCCGCGAGATGGGTCTACGCTCGGCGCCGTTGACAAGAAATTTGCGATGGCGCAAATATTGTCTCACCCCCCGGTCAAGACCCACCTCTCCGACCCTTCGAGACGCCCATGCCCATGCACTCGTCGCGAGGCGCCTCGCGCGCGCCGGCCTGTACGCTGCCGCTCCTGGTCTGCGCCCTGCCGCTGCTCGCCGCCTGCGGCGCCGAGCCGGCGCCGAGCCCGGGCGGGCCGCGGGTCGCCATCGACGTCGCGGCGTTGAACCTCACCGGCGTCGCCGACGCGTGCTGGACGATCACCGTCAAGAACGGCGCCGGCACCCCCGAGACCGTCTTCACGCGCACCGTCAGCTCGTCGCGCTACGGCGACGGCGCCGGCTCGGCGAGCTACGTCGGCCCCTGCGACGCGGATCCGGCGGTCGCCAACAACACCGTCACCGTCGAGCTGCTCGGCCTCTACGCCGGCACCGTGGCAGACTGCTCGGCGCCGCCCGCCAGCGTCGACTTCCAGAACCCCGGGACGCTGAGCCGGTCGTTCGTCTGCCGTGCGAACGAGGACGTCGCGGTCAACTTCAACGTCTCCCTGATGCGCCCCGCGCAGCAGGGCTTCTTCGACATCGCCGTGAACTTCGGCGACATCTTCTGCTCGGCCAAGGTCGACTGCTGCGCCGACGATGACGACAACGGCGTCTGCGACCGCGACATCGATCTGCTCTACAGCGCGAGCGGCCGCGACAGCACCGTCGTCGTCGGCTTCGCCTGCGCCTCCGGCGACACCACCACCGACACCTTCCTCTACCTCGACCCGCTGACCATCGTCTGCGGCGGGACGACGGTGGCGAGCATCACCCCCGAGGGGCAGGGCAACCTCTGCGATCCGCAGACCGGCGCCTGCACCAACGTCACCGACGGCCTCGACCTGCTCTTTCAGGTCGGCGTCTACCGCGGCAAGGAGCAGCTCGCCGGCGTCGACAAGGTCTACTGGAACCTGGCGCTCGGCATGAACAAGGCGAACTTCCCGAGCGGTCAGGACTGCCGCCTGCGCTTTCGGGGCACCGCGGACGACGACGCCAGCGACGGCACCGAGCCTGGAGAGATCCCCGGCGCCCAGGGTGGCGTCATCGCCGACGGCGACGTCTACCCGATCGTGACCGCGGACGTGCTGCTCAGCAGCGCCGAGGCCGGCCCCTGGGCGTGCACCAAGAACCCGCTCAACGTCCCCGGCTCCGGGGTGACGACCGTCTACACGCCGCCCGGCGGCACGGTCATCCCCTACTGCTACGACCCCGAGAACGCCTGCGGGTCGCCGAGCTGCAGCTGCGGGGCCCGGGAGTGCGGCGTCGACAACTGCGGCAACCCCTGCGGGACCTGCGCCGGCGACGCGGTCTGCGACGCGGCGGGCGCGTGCGTCGCGTGCCAGCCGTTCACGGCCTCCTTCGAGACCGACCCGACCGCGGACGGCTGGATCATCGTCGACGGCTACCCCAACGCCGACGACACCCACGACGGCTCGACCCGCTGGATCGCGCCCGCCGGCGCCGAGGACGGCTTCGTCCGCCTGACCGAGGAGTTCGGCAGCGAGCGCGGGACGATGTACCACCCGACCCAGACCATCCCGGCGGGCGACGCGTCGATCGGCTTCGACTTCCGCATCACCGACGGCGGCGTCGGCGGCAGCGCCGACGGGCTGGCCTTCTCCATCGTGGCGGTGGCCGCCGGGCACACCATCGACGAGGTGATCGCCGGCACCGGCGCCGGCGGCGGGATCGGCTACGAGAACGGCCCCGAGCTCGGCAACCTCTTCACCGCGGCCGTGACCGTCGAGATCGACACGTACTTGAACACGGGGGAAGCCGCGACCCCCCACCTCGCCGTCCACCGCGACCTCGACTCCTACCCGAGCGGGACGCTCGACCAGGTGCCGCTGCCCGGCGTCGTCGACGGCGCGTGGCATCAGGGCCGCGTCGACATCGTCGGCGCGACCCTGCGCATCTACATCGACGGCCTGCTGCAGCTCGAGAGCACCCCGGCGAACATGCCGAGCTTCGCCGGCGGCCACATGTTCTTCTCGTCCTCGACCGGCGGCGAGTACGACGTCCACGACATCGACGCCGTCGACATCCTCGGGGGCTGTGGCGGCGGCGGCGGCGGCACGCCGGTGACCGCCTTCACCGATGACTTCAACGACGGCACCCTGGCGCCGGCGTGGGAGGAGTTCTTCTTCCCGCTCCCGGTCGAGACCGGCGGCACGATCTGCTCGGACGGCACGAGCCGGGCGGTCGCCCTGACCGTCGACCCGAGCCAGGACAGCTACACCTTCTGGCAGGACGTCACGACCGACACCGCGGCCCCGTGGGTGGCGCAGGTCGTGGGCCTGACCGCCGCGGGCGACATCTACTACATGGGCATCGACCAGGGCACCGGCGGCACCCACGACGCCGTCATCGGCGTGACGGCCGCGACGGGACCCGACGCGGAGTGGGTGCGCGACGTCACCCCGTTCGCCACGGTGGTCGGCGCCACCTACCGCATCATCGGCACCTTCACGAAGGACGCCGGCGCGGGCGGCGGGAGCCTGGCCCTCGAGATCCGGCAGGACCCGGCCGGCGCCGACTCCCTCGTCTACGCGAACAGCCACACCCTGGTCGCGCCGCTGGTCCTCGACCGAATGGCGCTGGCGTTCGGGCTCAGCGTCGGTCAGACCTGCGTCGACCAGACCGCGCTCACCTCGACGCCGTGAGCGACGACGACCCGGGGGCGCGCTCGAGCCGCAGGTTCAGCTCGTCGCCCGAGATCGCGACGAAGCCGAGGCGCTGGTAGAGCCGCAGTGCGGGGTTGTGCGTTGCAACATGCAGCACGATCGTGCGTTTCTCTTTGCGGGCGTCTTCGATGATGCGTCGCAACACGGCGGTCCCGATCCCGGCGCCGCGGTGGCTCGGCAGCAGCGCGATGTCGACCAGGCGCACCTCGTCGGGGCCCATGCGCTCGGCCCAGACGCGCCCCACCGGCGCGCCGTCGACCAGCACCAGCGCGTGGCCGTCCTCGCCGAAGGCGTTGTGCCAGGTCCGCCGCTGGCCCTCGCGCATCTGGGCCACCAGCGCAGCGCCCCGGTCCGGGAGGGTGGCGAGCGCGTCGCCCACCGGGCCGAGGGTCTCGCGGAACAGCGCGTCGAGCAGCGGCGCGTCGGAGGGCGCGACCGGGCGCAACGTGAAGGCGTCCGTGGACATTGTAACGCGCTCCCAGTGGGCGTTGACCGGTCGACCCGGCGGTCGCTAGAGTCCTCGGACTCTCTACAACGTGAGAGCCGCGCGGACCAGGCAGGAGCCGGTTGATTCGCGCGACGGGCGGGCGGCACTGGCGTGTCGTGCCGCACTCCACCAGTCGTTCCCACGGAGCCTCCATGAGCGAGCCTTTCATCGGTGAGATCCGCATCTTCGCCGGCAACTTCGCCCCGCGCGGCTGGGCCTTCTGCAACGGCCAGCTGCTGTCGATCGCCCAGAACACTGCGCTGTTCTCACTGCTCGGCACGACCTATGGCGGCAACGGCATCCAGACCTTCGGGCTGCCGGATCTGCGCGGCCGCGTCCCGGTCGGCTTCGGCCAGGGGCCCGGCCTCTCGAACCACGCTCAGGGCCAGCAGTACGGCGCCGAGCAGGTGACGCTGACCGCCGCCCAACTGCCGGCCCACACGCACAACCTCGAGGCGGCGCTCCCCGATCCCGAGCCGTCGCTCACCCCGACCCCGGCGGTCCCGACCGCCTACGATCAGGCGCCGGGCAGCGCCAAGGCCGCCTTCCCGAGCAGCAGCGCGGGCGGCGGGCAGCCGGTGTCGGTGACGCAGCCGACCTTGACCTTGAACTTCATCATCGCGCTCTTTGGCATCTACCCTAGCCGGAGCTAGGGGGGCGCTCATGGAGCACGAGACCACGCGGCGTCGGTTTCTGACGCGCACCCTCGCGGCCGGCGCCGCCACGATCTTCGTCCCGCCGTTCCTCACGGCCTGCGACAAGGCGACGGAGCTGCTCGGCGGCGGTGACGTCGGCGACGTGACGATCCCCGACGTGACGATCCCCGACATCGACAAGCTGCTCGAGACGCTGACCCTCGAGGAGGGCTACCTCATCGCCGATCCGGCCACCGGGCGCCTCTACCGCCTCGACCAGGACGCGCACACCGTCACCCAGCTCGCCCCCGATCTGAGCGAGCGCTGGACCTTCGGCGGCTTCGGTGACGCCCAGGACAACCTCAACTTCCCGACCAGCGTGACCCCGCACCCCGACGGCTCGGTCTACATCGTCGACAGCGGCAACCAGCGCGTCGTGCTCGTCAGCGCCGACGGCGCGTTCGTGCGCGCCCTCGACGGGGCGAGCACCGTCGAGGGCGAGTCCCACGCGCCGCGCGCGGCGGTGGTCGACGCCGACGGCAACGTGTGGGTGACCGACCCGCTCGCGCACCGGGTGCGGGGCTTCACCTCCAACGGCGCGCCGCTGCGCACCATCGGCGAGCTCGGCGAGGGGGACAACCAGCTCAACGCGCCGCGCGGCCTCGCGCTCGACGCCGACGGCAACCTCCACGTCGTCGACACCGGCAACGCGCGCATCCAGGTCTTCGGCCGCGACGGCTCGCACCTCCGGAGCTACGGCGGCTACGGCACCGACGACGGGCGCCACCTCGTCCCGCGCGGCATCGCGCTCGCCCCCAACGGCTTCGCCTACGTGTCCGACCCGGTCTCCGGCGCGGTCCAGGTCTACGACAAGGGCGGCACCGCGCTCGCCCGCCTCGACGACCTGACCCTCGCGGGCAAGTCCGCCGTGCCGCTCGACGTCAGCGTCAGCGCCAACGGCCTCGTCCAGGTCCGCCTCCACACCTGGACCGAGGCGACCTGAGCCTGGGCCCGATGGGCGCCCCGCCCCCCCCTCGGGGCGGGCGCCCACACGGGTTGTGTCTCGGGTTCAGCTCTGCGGCTGATGGGCCGATGGAGAGGCGTCCGGCCGGAACCGTGCCGGCCGGGCGCCCGGCGGTCCGCGCGGGACCGCCGTCCCAGCAACCCCAGAGGCGAACCATGGAGTTCCTGTCCTGGTCCCCCGACTACGACCTCCCTCACCCGCTGATCAACGCACAGCACCAGGCGCTGCTGGCCGCGCTCAACGCGTTCGCCGCCGCGACCGCCGCCGACAGCGAGGCCGATCCGACCGAGACCCTGGTGTTTCTCACCAAGTACACGGCGGAGCACTTCAAGGACGAGGAGCGGCTCATGGCCCAAGCCAACTACCCGCACCTCGCCGAGCACCGCGCCGAGCACGTCGCCCTCTTCGAGGAGGTCGAGGACCGCGTCCAGGCGTTCATCATCGACGGCGACGCGACGGGGCTGCTCGACTTCCTCCGGGCCTGGCTCCTCGAGCACATCGGCGGCGCCGACCGACAGCTCGCGGCCTATCTCTTCGATCACACCTGAACGCGTCCGACTCGGGACGTTTTCTGGCCGGGACACCGCGCTGCGGTACGCTGCCCCGGTGAGCGCCGCCCGTGTCCCCACCCCACCGCCCCCGAGAGGTGCATGTTGCATTGCAGCACGCGTCGGCGCGGCGGCGTGGATGGTTCTCGCGATGACGCTGCTCTCGTGTGCATCGTCGGCGGTGATGTCAGCCGGCGGCGATGATGTGCAACGCGTGATCGTGCGCCGGGCGCTGGCCGCCGCCGAGCTCGCCCCGCGCCGCGCGCCCGACCCCGCTCGGCCGTCGCTGCGGATCGTGGCGGGGGGCGACGTCGTCTTCGCCCGCTACATCGCCGGCGAGCTGCGCTTGGTGGGGGGGGCGGATCCGTTTCAGCACCTCGCGCCGCTGTTTCACGCCGCGGACCTCGCGGTGATCAACCTCGAGACGCCGCTGACCGACGTGCTCCCGAAGACCCGCCGGACCGTCTTCGGCGACCTCTTCTTCCGCGCCCCGCCCGAGATGGTCAGCCACCTCGTCGGCGCCGGCATCGACCTCGCCATCACCGCCAACAACCACGCCGAGGACTGCGGCCCCGAGGGCCTCGCCGACACCACCCGCCGCCTCACCGAGGCCGGCATCGCCTACGCCGGCACCGACCCCGGCGGCGACCCCCTCGCGCCCGTCACCGTCGTCGCCGACGGCCTGCGCATCGCCGTCGTCGCCGCGACCTCCAAGCGCAACCGCGGGCGCCCCCGCGCCGGCGAGGAGCTCTCGGTCGCCTACCTCAGCATCGCCGACTCCATCGCGCAGCTGCCCCCGATCGTCGGCCGCCTGAGAGCGGCGAGCGAGCACGACCTCGTCGTCGTCTCGCTGCACTGGGGCGCCGGCGGCGAGCGCCGCGTCCACCCGCGCCAGATCGAGCTCGCCCACGCCCTCATCGACGCCGGCGCCGACCTCGTCCTCGGCCACCACGCCCACATCCTCCAGGCGGTCGAGGCCTACGGCGACGGCTTCGTCGTCTACGGCATGGGCAACCTCATCTTCGACATGCGCCAGCGCGACGGCCGCGAGACCGCGCTGTTCGATCTCCGCCTCGCCCCCACCGCCGGCCGCTGGCGCGTCGAGTCCCTGGTCATCCACCCGCTCCTCATCGACGAGCCGACCGCGCCGCCGCACCCGGTGACCGGCGCCGCGGCTCAGCGGCTCCTCGCCCCGGTCGTCGGCGCCTCCGAGCGGCGCTTCGGGACCGCGCTGCGCCCGAGCGGTGACGCCGTCGTGTGGCGCCGCGCCGCGCCAGCGCCTGCCCCCTGACCGGTTTGACATCGCCGCACCCGGGCGCTTGACTCTGGGCCTCAACCGCACCGAGGCCCCCATGAACGCGCGCTCCGCCCCGCTCGCCCTCGCCCTCGCCCTCGCCCTCGCCCTCGCGGCCTGCAGCGGCCCGGCTCAGCAGGTGCGCGACGACGACGACCTCACCCCGGACCTGTCGTCGGTCCCCGACCGCCCCGCGCCGATCGCCAGCGACGAGGCCCTCGACGCCAAGTGCCGCGCGCGCGACGACGCCGCCTGCGCCGAGCTCGGGCGGCGCCAGGTCGACGGCGACGAGGCGGCCACCGTCAAGCGCGGCCTCGCGCTGCTCGAGGCGACCTGCACGCGCGGCGGGCCCGTCGCGTGCCTCTACCTCGGCAACGTGTGGCGCGATGGCGCCGCGGTCGATCGCGACCCCAAGCGCGCCGCGAAGCGCTACGAGGACGGCTGCAAGCGCGACTCCGGCCCCGCCTGCCACGAGCTCGCGCTGCTCGTCTCGGGTGAGGACCTCGGCGCTCCGGACCCGTCCCGCGGCGCCGAGCTCGACGCCCGCGCCTGCGAGCTCGAGCCGCGGCTGTGCCTCCACATCGGCTTTCGCTACCAGTACGCCCTCGGGGTCTCCGAGGACCTCGCCGCCGCGGCGCGCCACTACGACACCGCCTGCGACGCCGGCGACAACGTCGCCTGCCACCGCCTCGCCGAGCAGCTCGCCGCGGGCGCCGGCGTGCGCCGCGACACGCGCCGTGCCCTGACGCTGTTCGAGCGCTCGTGCCAGCGCGGCACGTCGGCCTCCTGCGCCAACCTCGGCCTGGTCTACCTCCAGGGTGACCTCGGGGTGTCCGCCGAGCCCAAGCGCGGCGTCGCGCTGCTCGATCGCGCCTGCAACCTCGGCAACGCCATCGGCTGCGCCAACCTCGGGGTCGCCACCGAGCAGGGGCTCGGCGGCCTGCGCGCCGATCCCGCCCACGCGGCGCGCCTCTACGACAAGAGCTGCGTCGATGACGCCCTCAACGGCTGCACGTTCCTGGGGATCATGCTCGTGCAGGGCAAGGGGACCGAGCAAGACGCCGCCCGCGGCAACGAGCTCTTCCGCAAGGCCTGCGACGGTGGCTATGGGCCTGGCTGCACCTGGCTCGGCGCCAGCTACGTCGACGGCGTCGGCGTCACCGCGGACCGCCGCCGCGCCCGCGCGCTGTTCCAGCGGGCTTGTGATCTCGGCGAGCGCGCGGCGTGTGATGCGCTGCAGTAGCCGACCCGATCGCGACCGGGTCCATGACTGCACCCTTCGCCCTGGTGCGGCGCAGCGCAGGGGAACCGCGGCGCGGGAAAAACAGTTACCTGACGGACCCAACACGCATGATCCCACGCCGAGTCGGTGCTAGGCTCCCGCCCGCACCCGTGTGGCCCTCCCCGCAATGTGGCCCCACGACCACGGACATCGCGCGCCTGGTTGGTCGAGCCCTCCCGCCCCCCGAGCTCTGGCGCGCTCTCCGGGCACCCGCTCTGGGACCCGGGCCTCGACCTGCCGCTGTAGATAGGAGGCCGAAAGTGAACCGATTCCACGGCTTTGTGGCCCTCGCCGCCGTCGCCGTCCTCGCCGCCGCCCCCGCCGCTGGCGCCGCGACCGTCCGCTATCAGACCAGCGCCGCCGGGGCCATCTCCATCACCGGCAACACGCTCGGGCTCAGCGGCGACACGAGCACCGGCCTGCCCAGCGCCGACCACAAGATCGAGGCGCTCATCGACAGCTCCTTGACCCTGCAGGTCACGGGCTGGCCGCTCGGCACGACGAAGGCCTGGCGCCTCGCCTCCTCGTCCGCCGTCCTCGACCTCCCCGACGGCGCCACGGTGCTCTACGCCGAGCTCGTCTGGGGTGGCTCGGCCGGCGGCCAGGACGACCAGGGGCTGTCGGTCGCCGATCTGCTCGGCACCGCGGTCACCCTGACCACGCCGAGCGGCGTCTTCCCGCTCACCCCCGACGCCAACACCCACCTCGACCCCGATCAGGGCGGCGGCTACTACTCCCGCTCGGCCGACGTGACCGCGAAGATCAGCGGCGCCGGCACCTACACCGTGGGCGGCGTGCCGGTCTCCCTCGACGGCTCGAACGACGCCGCCGGCTGGACCCTGCTCGTCGTCTACCGCGACCCGACCCTGCCGACCCGCAGCCTGACCCTCTTCTCGATCAACGAGCGGGTCACCGGCTCCAACTCGGTGACCAGCCACATCAGCGGCCTCTGCACCCCGGACGTCGCCGCGGACCTCTCCGGCCGCCTCGTCCTGACCGCCCTCGAGGGGGACGCCTCGGGGGTCGGCGACTCGTTCCGGCTGGGGGACTCCTCCACCGCGTTGGATGACCCCGGGACCCGCCTCAGCGGCCCCAACAACCCCGAGGACAACTTCTTCGCCTCGCAGATCAACGACACCGCGGGGCTCCTCGACACCCGCGGCTCCTTCGGCTCGACCAACCACACGCCGGGGACCAACGTCGTCGGCGGGCGTCAGGGCTGGGACATCACCGGGGTCGACGCCTCCGACAAGCTCGTCGCGAGCCAGACCGAGGCGTGGATCCGCGGCACCTCCGACGGCGACGTCTACGTCATGCTGGCCGCCGGGCTCCAGATCGACCTGCGCGCCCCGCGCTTCGTCGACCTCGACACCGCCGTCAGCGTCGACCTCGCCGAGCCGCACCCCGGCGACGACGTCCACGTGACCGTCGTCCTCGACAACCAGGGCGGCGCCGACGCGCTCGGCGTGAGCTTCGCCCTGGCCGCGGCGCTCCCCGCCGGCGTCAGCTACGTCCCGGGCAGCTTCCTCGTCGACGGCGCCCTCCCGCCCGGCGGCGTCGTCACCAGCGCCGCCAGCCTGACCACCGGGATCCCCCTGCCCGACATCGCGACCGGCGCCGTCCGCACCGTGACCTTCACCGCGCACGTCGACGCCGTCCCGGGGGACGCCAACCTGGCGGTGGGCGCGGTCGTCGACTACACCTACGCCGACTGCCACGCGGCCACCTTGAGCGGGACCGCCGAGGCCACCGCGGCGTCGGTGCTGGTCACCGAGTGTGGCGACGGCGTCGTGGCCGGCTCGGAGGCGTGCGACGACGGCGGGACCGATCCCGACGACGGCTGCGACGCGGCCTGCCACGTCGAGTACGGCTACGCCTGCGCCGGCCCGGCCGGCACCGCCGATCACTGCACGGCGACCTGTGGCGACGGGCAGCTCGCGGTGGGCAGCGAGACCTGCGACGACGGCGGGACGGCGGCGTTCGACGGCTGCTCGGCGAGCTGCGCGCTCGAGCCCGGCTGGAGCTGCGCGGACCCGTCCCCGGGCCCCGACGGGAGCGTGGGGAACCCGGACACCGCCTGCACGAGCAGCTGCGGTGACGGGATGGTGGCGCTCGGGGTCGAGGCCTGCGACGACGGCGCCGCGGTCCCCCTCGACGGCTGCTCGGAGGCCTGCGCCGTCGAGTACGGCTGGACCTGCTCCGAGCCCGGCGGCGGCGCGTCCGTGTGCACTGCAGCATGCGGCGACGGGAAGGTCGCCGTGGGCGCCGAGGCGTGCGACGACGGGGACGCGGCCTCCCTCGACGGCTGCTCGGCGAGCTGCGTGCTCGAGGTCGGCTGGGACTGCGTCGACGACGGGCCGGGCGTGCCCGGGACCCCCGCGGCGCCGGACACCACCTGCGCCAGCACCTGCGGCGACGGTGTCGTCGCGCTGGGGGCGGAGACCTGCGACGACGGCGACGCGGTGGGCCTCGACGGCTGCTCCGCGAGCTGCCAGACGGAGTACGGCTGGAGCTGCGCGAACCCGGCGGTCGGCACGTCCTTCTGCAAGCCGCTGTGCGGTGACGGCAAGATCGCGGCGGGGGCCGAGACGTGCGACGACGGCAACGCGGTGGCCTCGGATGGGTGCTCGGGCACGTGCCGGGTGGAGATCGGCTGGAGCTGCTCCGACCCGTCGCCGGGGCCGAATGGGACCGTGGCGGCGCCCGACGCCGTGTGCGCGGCGAGCTGCGGCGACGGGCTCGTCGCGGTCGGCGGCGAGGCCTGCGACGACGGTGACAACGAGGCGCTCGACGGCTGCTCGCCCGGGTGCGAGGTCGAGCTCGGCTGGAGCTGCGCCAACGCCTCCCCCACGGCGCCGTCATTGTGCGCCGCAGCATGCGGGGACGGCGTCGTGGCGGCGGGGGCCGAGGGGTGTGACGACGGGGACCTCGTGAGCGGGGACGGGTGCTCGGCCGGGTGCGTGGTCGAGCGGGGCTGGGCGTGCCCTGGCGGGACCAGCTGCGCCACGAGCTGCGGCGACGGGCGCCTGGCCGGCGCCGAGCTGTGCGACGACGGCGGGACGGCGGCGGACGACGGGTGCGCGCCCGGGTGCGACGCCTTCGAGCCGGGCTACGCCTGCGCCACCACGATGGATGACGGCGACGCCGTGCCGGACACGGTCTGCACCTTCACCTGCGGCGACGGGATGCTCGCGGCGGCGCACGAGGCGTGCGACGACGGCGGGACGGAGGCCGGGGACGGCTGCTCGCCGAGCTGCGCCTTCGAGACGGGCTGGACCTGCAGCGGTGACGCCGGTGGGGGGTCGACCTGTGCGGCGCTCGCGTGTGGGGACGGGATCGTGGTCGGGGGCGAGGTGTGTGACGACGGCAACGCCCAGGGCGGCGACGGCTGCGCGGCGGACTGCGCCGCGGTCGAGGACGCGTGGGCGTGTTCGGATCCGGAGCCGGCGGTCGTCGGGACGGTCGCGGCCCCCGACAGCGTCTGTGTGACCGACTGCGGCGACGGGTTCATCCTCGGCGACGAGGTGTGCGACGACGGGGGGACGGAGGAGGGCGACGGGTGCCCGTCGGACTGCCTGGCGGTGGACAAGGGCTGGACCTGCGCCGGCGAGCCGTCGGTGTGTGAGACGGTCTGCGGGGACGGGCTCCTCGCGGGGGCGGTCGAGGCGTGTGACGACGGCGGCGTGGAGCCCGGCGACGGCTGCGACGGGAGCTGTGAGATCGAGCTCGGCTGGTCGTGCGTGGCGGAGCCGAGCATCTGCCTGCCGGGGTGCGGCGACGGCTATTTGCGCGGCAACGAGCGCTGCGACGACGGCAATCACGAGCCCGACGACGGCTGCGGGGCGAACTGCAACATCGAGGGCGGCTTCGTGTGCAGCGGCGAGCCGTCGGTGTGCGTCTACGACCTCGACTCCGACGGCGTCCCCGACGACGGGGACGGCAGCGGGGTGGACGGGGACAACCGCTGCGCCGGTGGCGCGACGGTCGGGTGTGACGACAACTGTCGGACCGTCCCCAACCCCGGGCAGGAGGACGCTGACGGCGACGGGATCGGCGACGCCTGCGACTCCCCCTACGACGGCCCGCGGGTCGAGGGCGGCGGCGGCGGCTGCGCGGGCGGCCCGACCGGCCCCCTCGGCGTGCTGTTCGGGCTCGCCTTCGCCCTGCTCTTCGCGGTTACCCGCCGCACCCGCACCCCCTGACAAGGGGTCAGGACAAGGGGTCAGGCACCCTCACTTTTCACTTTCTCAGCGGAGCCCCGCGTCCTTCCTGACGCCCCCACCCCGAGGGGTCAGGCACCCTCACTTTTTACTTTCTCAGCGGAGCCCCGCGTCCTTCCTGACGCCCCCACCCCGAGGGGTCAGGCACCCTCACTTTTCACTTTCTCAGCGGAGCCCCGCGTCCTTCCTGACGCCCCCACCCCTCGATCTACGCGCGCGCCCCGGACCGCTACCAGGCGACGCCGGCGATGAGCGGGGCGTGGTCGCTGCCGGTCGGGGCGGTGTGGACGCGGAGCGCGGTCACGTCGCCGAAGCCGGCCGTGGCGAAGTGGTAGTCGATGCGCCAGCCGTGGTTCTTCTCGCGCAGCCCGCGCCAGTAGGGCCACCAGGTGTAGTGGTCGGTCATGTCGGGGAACGCGCGGCGGTAGAGGTCGGGGAGCCCCAGGGCGATGAGCTCGTCGACGCGGTCGCGCTCCGACGGCCGCACGCCGATGTCGGCCTGGACACGGTGGCTCGGGTGGATGTCGCGGTCGGTGTGGGCCACGTTCATGTCGCCGCAGACCCACAGCTCGCGTCCCGCCTCGAGTTGGGCGTCGGCCCAGTCGATGAGCGCGTCGTAGAAGTCGAGCTTCTGGCGATACCCCTTGCCGCCGCTCGGCATGTAGAGGTTGATCAGGGTGCGCGGGCCGAGCTCGAGGACGGTCGCGCGCCCATCGACGTCGAACGGGGCGACCGAGAGGCGCGGCGGGTCGCCGGAGAAGGCGGACTCGCGCAGCAGGATGCCTGTCCCCGAGTAGCCCGGCGGCCCGGGGTTCCAGAAGGCCGCCGCGTCGGGCAGCGCCCGGACGGCGTCGGGCACCTGGGCCTCGCTGCACTTGGTCTCCTGCAGACACAGGACGGTCGGCCTGAGGGTGTCCCAGACGGTGGCGAGCGCGGCGGCGCGGGCGCGCAGGCCGTTGACGTTCCAGGTGACGATGCGGTGCTGGCTCATGGCGGTGGCTTACCGCCTCGCCCGGTGGGCGTCCAGCGGCGTCCGGCTGTATACTTGGTTCACACCGTGGGGTGAGATGGCGCTCGCCGCGCGCGCGGCCCGCCCCGCGGCACGTGTCGCCGCTGGCACGCTGATTGCTGTGTCCTCGGGAGGCACCGCACCTTGGAGGTCTTCATGCGTCGCTCCCTCATCGTCATCACCCCGCTGCTCGCGCTCTCTCTCGCCGTCGTGGCCTGCGACGAGGCCATGGTCGACGGCCCGAACAGCGTCGCGGAGGTCGAGGTCGAGAGCGCGGTCATCTCGCGCTGCAACCAGATGATGGAGTTCTCGGAGTTCCACTTTACCCTGACCGTGACGAACACCGGCGCGCTCCCGCTCGCGCTCGGCGGCGTCGCGTTCGAGGGGCGGGACGGCGTGGCCACCTACGTCGCAGGGACCACGACGCTGTCCTCTCCGGTCGTCATCGCGGCGGGGGAGTCGGCCCGCTTCTCGTGTTCCCCCGACGTCCCCCTGACCTGGCAGACCGACGCCGCAGCGGCGCTCCTCTCGGTGGGCGTCGCGGTCTCCCACCCCGATGGCAGCGACGGCGCCACCGCCAGCGGAGAGGCCGCGCTGCAGTTCGTCGAGGCGTGGGACAGCTGCGACACCTATGCCGGCCAGCGCCACCCCTGTACGCCCATCCCGTTCAACTGAGGTCCCGGGGCGACCGCCGCGGCAGCAGCAGGTCCTCGAGGAAGAAGGCGGAGAGCTCGGCGCGGCCGGCGACCTCGGCCTTGCGGTAGACGGCCAGGGCCTGCTGGCGGACGGTGCGCTCGCTGACCCCTCGCACCTCCGCGGACTCCTTGTGCGACAGCCCCTTGAGGAGCAGCAGCGCGACCTCGGCCTCCGCCGCCGTCAGCTCCCAGCGCTGGAACTGCAGCTCGATGGCGTTGCCCAGCCCGTCGAGCGCCTCCCGCGCCTCCTCGCGCCAGCGGTCCGCCTCGGCGCGCCAGCGCTTCGACTCGTGCTGCGCGTGGTCGAGCTCGGCGGACATCTCACGCGCCGCCGCCCGCTCGCGCCGCAGCTCGCGGCTGAACCACGCCACACCGGCGAAGGCGGCCACCATGATGAAGACCTCGAGCAGCACGTGCGGGGGCGCGCTGTCGATCGCGAGGTCCGCGACCACGTCGGCCGCCATCGCGATCGCGGTGATCAGGAACATGGCCAGCGCCAGGAGGGTCGGCCCCGAGCCGCGCCCACGACGCGCCAGGGGTTTGCTATTTTCCTTCCTGATTTCAGGAGCTTGTCGTGGGTGCGTCATCTGTTCGATAGCCCCTGGTGGCTGGGTTCGGCAGTCTCTCGTCGTCCTTCGGGACCGTGGGACGCACCCGCCGGACCCACCCACCTTCGAGACCTGGGACGACCGCATCATGGCCCAGACGCGTTTACCGAGGAACCCCTTTGCGCGCGTGGCGTGGCTCGCGCTGGCCGCGCTCATCGCCGCGCCGGCGCCGGCGCGCGCCGCGCCCGCCGCCCCCGACCGCGCAGCCCTGACTTGGGCGACCCTGCCGGCGACGGCGCGGGCGTCCTTCGACGCCGGCCCCGGGCGGCGCTGGCAGGCGCGCATCAGCGGCGCACGGGCAGCTGGCGACGCCGTCTCTGGGGACCTCGAGGCCCTCGACGTCGCCACCCGCTGGGACCACGACTTCACCGGCCCCGAGGGCGCCGAGGTGAGCGCGTCCGAGCTGATCCACTGGCTTGCCGACCAGGTGGCCGGCTACAAGCGGTTGGGTGGGGTGACCTTCATCGACAAGGTGCCGCGATCGGCCGCCGGCAAGGTGCTACGCCGCGAACTGCCGAAGGCTCACGCCGCCGCGAACGCCTGAGCATTCGCTGCCGTCATCAGGGGAACGAGGTCGTCGACGCGATTCCCCCAGGAGCGACGACCGATGTTAGGGAGCGACCAGCCCGTTCACGCTGAAGCCGAGGTGGAAGCTGGCGCGTTCGGCAGGGGTGAGTACGCGCTGCCCCTCGGACTTCTTGACCCAGTTGCCGTCCTGCCACGCCGAGACAGCGAAATTCACCGGGTCGGTCAGGATCGAGTTCTCGTACGAGATCCAGCCCGTCTCGACGTAGGAGGTGCCGGCATCGGTGTAGAAGCGAAGGTTGGTAATCGCTTCGTCGCTGTGGCCGTGCCAGGGAATCGC
>PHBI01000086.1:8648-34916 GCA_002841945.1 Deltaproteobacteria bacterium HGW-Deltaproteobacteria-14 | reverse complement strand
CGGACGCCGGCGCGGACGCCTGGCCCGAGGCCCCGCCCCAGCTCCCCGCCGGCTACCGCGTCGTGCGGGTCGGCGCGGCGGGCTGGGCCGCGCTGCGGGCGCCCTACGACGCCCTCGTGCGGGCGACCCGGGAGCCGAGCCCGCTGCCCCACGACCACCTCGACGTCTTGCTCGCCGACCCCGACGCCATCTGCCTCGCCGCCGTCCAGGGGAGCGAGCTCCCCCCCCGCGGCAAGCTCGTCGGCGCCTGCCTCGCGACCCCGCTCGAGCACGTCAGCGACCTCGCCGGACCCGATCGGGACCTCTCCCTCGGGAGGCGCAACACCCTCTACATCGCCGACCTGCGCGTCGCCGACGAGCATCGCCGCCGCGGCCTGGCGGGCGCCCTCGAGCACGCGCTGGTGGCCGCCGCCATGACCGCGCGCCGCCCCGACGGTGGCCCCCGTTACGCGTTCGTCACCCACGCCAGCGTCGCCGGGTCCGCCCCCCGGGCCGCGATCTGGGGGCGCCGTTACTGCGGCGCGGTGCAGCCAATTGATGCCCCGCCCCCCCTACTTTACGACGGAAACAATTCATCTCCGGGCGACTACTACCGCATTGCAATAGGGCCGCCGCGGCTCCCACGTGAGGCGGCGATCCCGTCGCCGGGCGAGGGCGTCTTCAACCCGCCCGGCCCCCGCGGCGGCGCCGACTGGGTGGATCTCGCCCCCGGGCTCGCGCGCCGCCTCGGCGACGTCCGCGACGGCGGCGACGGCACCCTCGAGCTGGTGGCCGCCCACCGCGCGGGACACCTCACCTCCGCGCTGGTCAACGCGCTCTCCCCGGCGCGGGACGTGACCCCCGCGATGATCCGGGCGATCGAGCTGCTGCGCGCGCTGGCCCCGAAGGGGCTCACCCGGCTGACCCTCGCCCCGAGCCGCTCGACCCTCGTCGACGCCGCCCTGACCCAGCTCGGGGCCACGCGACCCGAGGCCGTCGCCGTCCTCAGCTGCGGCCCCGTCGCCGCCGGCGACTCGACCGCGGCGGCCCGCGCCATCGGCGCGCGTGACGGCGCCTTGCTCCGCTGGCCTGGCGTCGCGGACCCCACCCTCGAGCCGGATCGCGCGCTCAGCGAGCTGCGCCGCGAGCTCACCCAGCGCGGCGGCGCCGCGCTCTTCGCGGTCATCCTCGAGCCGGTCTACCGCGCCACCGGCCGACCGGTACCAGACAGCTTCTGGCGCCCGCTGCGCGCCCTCTGCGACGAGCACGACGTCCCCCTCGCCCTGCTCGAGGACACGACGGCGGGGTTCCGGAGCGGCCGCGGGATGTGGCGCGCAGACTCCGTCCCGATCCAGGCCGACGTCGTCCTGTGGGCGCCTGCGCCGGGGCTCGGCCTCGCCTACCTGCGCGACGACGCCGGCGCGGCCGCCGACGGGCGGCTCCCCGGCGACTGCGACGGCCTGGCGCTCACCCGGCTCGCCCGGGAGCTGCGCGCCGCGCGCACGCTCCCCATCACCGACCGCGCGTTGGCGCTGGCCCGCGCCCTCGCCCCCCTCGGAGAGGTCCTCGGCGAGGGCCTCTACCTGTCCGTCGCGACGCCCCACGCGGGCGTCATCGCGCGCCGCCTCGGCGAGCGCGGCGTCCGCGTCGACGCCGCGAGCGGCGACCTGCTGCGCGTCGCCCCCGCCCTCAACGTGTCCCACGACGCAATCGAGCGGCTCGCCGCCGCCCTCCGGGAGATCGCCCCATGACCACGAAGATCGTCCCCGACGCCGCCCACGCCATCGCCGACCTGCGCGACGGCGCCTCCGTGATGGTCGGCGGCTTCGGCCTCTCCGGTAACCCCGAGCACCTCATCGACGCGCTCGCCGCCAGCGGTCGCCGGGGGCTCACCATCATCAGCAACAACTGCGGCAACCAGGGCCAGGGCCTCGCCGTCCTGCTCCAGAACCGTCAGGTCGCGGCCTGGAAGGGGTCGTTCATGGGGGGCAACCCCGACATCCAGGAGCAGTACGCCGCCGGCGTGGTGACCGTGGAGCTCATCCCCCAGGGGACCCTCGCCGAGCGGATCCGCGCCGGGGGCGCCGGGATTCCGGCGTTCTTCACCCCGACCGGGGCCGGCACGATCGTCGCCGAGGGCAAGGAGGAGCGCGTCATCGGCGGCCGGCGGGTGATCCTCGAGGAGGCGATCACCGCCGACTGGGCGTTCATCCGCGCGCACCGCGGCGACGCCTATGGCAACCTCCAGTTCCGCGGGACCACCCGCAACTTCCAGCTCGCGATGGCGATGGCGGGCTTGGTCACGGTGGCCGAGGTCGACGAGCTCGTCCCGGTCGGCGCCATCGCCCCCGACGACGTGCATTTGCCCGGCGTCTTCGTGCAGCGCGTCTTCGAGGCGCGCACCCACCGCGACCCGATCGAGCACCGCACCACCCGCCCCCGCCCCACCTGAGGGAGTGCCGATGTCACCTGCGACCCCGTTCTCCGACGAAGACCTGCCGCTGCGAGACGACGTGCGCCTGCTCGGGGCGCTGCTCGGCGATATCCTCGTCGAGCAGGAGGGGCGCCCCTTCTACGAGCTGGTGGAGCGGGTGCGCCAGACCTCGATCGCGCGCCGCAAGGGAGAGGCCGACGCCGAGGACGCCTTCAACGCGCTGCTGACGGGGCTCGACCCGCGTCAGGCCGAGCTCCTGACCCGCGCCTTCTCCGCCTACTTCCAGCTCGTCAACCTCGCCGAGCGGGTCCACCGCATCCGCCGCCGCCGCGCGCACCTCGCCGCCGGCGACCCGACCCCCGGGCTCGACGCGACGCTGAGCGAGCTCGCCGCGGCCGGACACTCCATCGACGACCTGCTCGCGCTCCTCGCGCGCACCCACATCGAGCCCGTCTTCACCGCCCACCCGACGGAGGCGAGCCGCCGCACCGTGCTCCAGAAGCACCAACGGATCGCCCGCGCCCTGGTCGACCGCCTCGACCCGTCGCGGACCCCGGCCGAAGAGCGGGCCGCCTTTGGGCGCATCCGGAGCGAGGTGACGACCGCCTGGCAGACCCAGGAGCTCCTGAGCGCGCGCCCGCAGGTCAAAGACGAGGTCGAGCACGTCCTGTTCTACCTGACCGACATCTTCTACCGCATCGTCCCGGCCTTCTACGAGACCCTCGAGGACGCCACCGAGGCCGCCTTCGGCCGCCGCGACCCGCGCCTCGACGACCTGCGCCCGGTGCTGTCCTTCGCGTCCTGGGTCGGCGGCGACATGGACGGCAACCCGAACGTCGACGCGACGACCATCCACGCGACCCTCGAGCGCCACCGCGAGCTGATCGTGCGGCGCTACGCCCCCGAGGTCGCGGCCCTCGCGAGCGAGCTCAGCCAGTCGACGATGCGCGTCGGGGTAGACGGCGCCGTCATCCGGCGCGGGGCGCGCTACGCGGAGGCGTTCCCGGAGGAGATGGCCGACATCCCGCGGCGCTACCACGACATGCCCTACAGGGTGCTGCTGCGGCTCGTCGCCGCGCGCCTGCGGGCCAGCGTCCGGGGGGAGGAGCGCGGCTACAACAGCGTCCGTGGCTTCACCGACGACCTGCGCCTCATCCACCGGAGCCTCGAGGTCAACCGCGGCCACCACGCCGGCAGCTTCCGGCTGCTGCGCCTGATGCGGCGCGCGGACACCTTCGGTTTCCACCTCGCGACCCTCGACGTGCGCCAGGACGCGCTCGTACACCGCGCCGTCGTGGGGCAGCTGCTCGGCGAGGACGCGACCAAGTGGCTCGCGCGCAGCGCCGCCGAGCGGGGCGCCCGCCTCGAGGACGCCCTGCGCAACAGCGAGGTCCCGACGACGGCGCCGAGCGCTGAGTCCCAGAAGACCCTCGAGGTGTTCCGCGCCATCAAGAGCTGCCGCGAGCGCTACGGCGAGCGCGCGATCGGCCCGTACATCATCAGCATGGCGCAGTCGGCCGAGGACGTTTACGCGGTGCTGCTGCTGGCGCGCTGGGGCGGGCTCGGGGACCGCGACGGGCAGGTGGCGCTCGACGTCGCCCCCCTGTTCGAGACCGTCCCCGACCTCGCGAGCGCTCGGGACACGATGAGCGCGCTGCTCGGCGCGCCCCTCTACCGCGACCACCTCCGCAGGCGCGGCGACCGCCAGGTCATCATGATCGGCTACTCCGACTCCAACAAGGAGGGCGGCCTCGTCGCGTCCCGCTGGGCGATCCACCGGGCGCAGTCGGAGCTCGTCGCGGTCATGCGCGACGCGGGCATCGAGCTGACGCTGTTCCACGGCAAGGGCGGGACGGTGAGCCGCGGCGGCGGCAAGACGCACCGCGCGATCCTGAGCGAGCCCCGCGGCGCGGTGAACGGGCACCTGCGCGTGACCGAGCAGGGCGAGGTCATCAACTCGAAGTACGGCCTGCGCGGCACCGCGATGCGCAACCTCGAGCTCACGCTCGCGGCGGTCCTGTCGCGGACGGTCGCCGCCGATGGCCCGGACGACGAGCGGCTGCCGCGCTGGAGCGGGCTCCTCGACGAGCTCGCCGCGACGACCCGCGAGCGCTATCGCGACCTCGTCTATGGCGACCCCGACTTCGTCGAGTACTTCCGCCTCGCGACCCCCATCGACGTCATCGAGCGCCTGCGCATCGGATCGCGCCCGGCGTCGCG
The DNA here is from genome assembly GCA_002841945.1 of Deltaproteobacteria bacterium HGW-Deltaproteobacteria-14. Lineage (GTDB taxonomy): Bacteria > Myxococcota_A > UBA9042 > PHBI01 > PHBI01 > PHBI01. The sequence goes on along the minus strand of PHBI01000086.1, from coordinate 30,283 downwards.
CCGCAAGGGCGGCGGGGTCGAGAACCTGAGGGCGATCCCCTGGGTCTTCGCGTGGACCCAGAGCCGCCACATCCTGCCCGGGTGGTACGGGCTCGGGAGCGGGCTCGAGGCGCTGGCCCGGGTACACGGCGACGAGGTCCTCCTGGAGATGGCCGCGGACTGGCCGTTCTTCCAGACCCTGCTCGAGGACGTGGAGCTCGTGATGGCCAAGGCCGACATGGGCATCGCGGGCCGCTACGCGCAGCTCGCCGGCGCCCTCGGTGACCGCTTCTTCCCCCGCATCGTGGCGGAGTACGAGCGGACCCGTGAGCGCGTGCTGAAGCTGCGGCGGGCCGACGGGCTGCTCGCCCACGACGCCCCGACCCGGAACTCGCTCCGCCTCCGCAACCCCTACGTCGATCCGATGAGCCTGCTGCAGGTCGACCTGCTCGCCCGCTGGCGCGCGACGGCGCGCGAGGACGAGACCCTCGAGCACGCGCTGCTGATCACGCTCAACGGCATCGCACACGGCCTGCGCGCCACCGGATGATGACCAAAGGGAGATTTCACACCGCATTGCACAAAGGTGCGTTAGCGCTGCTGAGCGCCCTGCTGCTCGCGGCGGGGTCGACGCCGAGCCGTGCGGCCCCCCCCGCGAGCGGCGGCTTCTCGCTGTGCTTCGTCGGGGACGTGTCCTTCGCCGGGCGGCGGCTCCCGGCCTCCCCCGCCGCCGCCGCCGGGCAGGACAACCCGCTCGCCGCCTTCGCGGCGTTGTTCGCGGCGGCTGACCTCGCGGTCGCGAACGCCGAGGGGCTGATGACCAGCGAGCGCCCGCCGGCGTACGGCGAGTCGCGGCTCGACATCGGGGCGGCGCCGCGCTGGGCCGGGGTGTTCGCGGCGGCGCACGTGGACGTCGTGGGGCTGGCCAACAACCACAGCTGGGACGGCGGCGCCGCCGGAGTGCTCGAGAACCGGGGCAACCTGGCGGCCACCGGGGTGGCGCTCATCGGTGCCGGGGCGACGGCCGAGGAGGCCGAAGCGCCCTACGTGATCGAGCGCGACGGCCGCTGCGTGGCGGTGCTGCCGGCGACGCTCAAGTCGAATCGGCGCCCCGAAGGCGGGGCTGCGGTGGCGTATTACGCGGGCGAGGCCGGCCTCGACCGGCTGACCGGCCGCGTGCGGGCGCTGCGCGAGCGCGGCTGCTTCGTGGCGGTCAGCCTGCACCTGGGGCGGGAGGGGGTGACGGCGGCGCCGCGGAGCGTCGTGGCCGCGGCGCGTCGCCTCGTCGACGCCGGCGCGGGGCTCGTCGTCGGCCACCACCCCCACGTCCTGCAGGGGGTCGAGTGGCGCGGCGACGCCGCCATCGCGTACAGCCTCGGCAACTTCGTCTTCACCAACCGCACGCCGCTCAAGCGGCAGACCGGGGTCCTGGCGGTGCGCCTGAGCGGCGACGACCCGCCGCGGCTCCTCGAGGTCGCGCTCGTCCCGGCGATCATCCGCGTCCCGGGCTTCGCTCCGACCCCGGCGACGCCCCGCGAGGCGGGCGCGATCGCCGAGGCGCTGACCACCGCGTCGCGCCCCTTCAAGACCCGCGTGGCCCTCGACCCGGATGGCCGGATCCGCTTCACGTCGACCGCAACAAGAGACTGACTCGCGGCCCGCGGGGAGAATGACTGTTCCGGCGACTCCGCCGCCTCCACCCGCCGCTGCGCGGCGAAGTCGACTGCTAGGGGAGATGACGCTTCGCAGCCGTTCTCGCGCGGTCTCCTGGACGCCTGGGCGGGCCGCCGGCGCGGGCTGGGGGGCGACCCGAACGAGGTCTGACGCGGGCGCGACGCGATCGGGTCGCGGCGGGGGGATCCTCGGCCAGGGACGCCACCGCGAAACCGTCGCAGCAGCGCAAGCCCCCGCCGCACGCCGGATTCCGCGCCTGCGACCAAGCACCACGCCGGTCTCGGGTTTTGAGTCGGCGCAGGGTGTGTCATGAACACGCTCTGCACCTGGGCGTCACCGCCCTCGCCCGCCGAGGAGTCACGATGAGCAAGCAGCAACCCATCTCGCGTCGTCAGTTCTTCACGCGCACGGCCACCGCCGGCGTCGTCACCGCGGCCGCCGGCCTGGTGCTGGGCGCCTGTGGCGGAAAGAGCGCCGACGGCCCGTCGTGCGAGCCCCACGGCCTGTCCCTGGCCGACCAGCAGACCCGCACGATGAACAAGTACGTCGACGTGACGACGATGAAGGACAAGCACTGCGCGAACTGCCAGCTCTTCAAGCCCGCCGCCGACCCCAAGGCGTGCGGCAGCTGCACGGTCATCAAGGGCATCGTCAGCCCGAACGGCTACTGCCAGCTGTGGGCCGAGAAGAAGGCCTGAGGCCGCAGACCCGCGGCCGGAGGCCGGCGCCGCAGCCGCCTCCGCGCCCGCGGTAGCCAAGCTCAGCTCGCCGCGGGGTCGTCTGACGCCCCCGCGGCGTTTTGTTGAGGTCGTGGGCGACTCCGCCCGCGGGCTGGCCCACCGGGGGTGGCGCCGCGCGAGGCTCGAGTCCGGCGCGCGGCTTCAGTCGGCGTCGTAGGCCAGCCACGGGGCCAGCCAGCGCTCGACGTCGGTCATCCGCGTCCCCTTGCGGAGGGCGTACTCGCTGAGCTGGTCGCGCCCGAGGGGTCCGACGGTGAAGTAGTGGGCGCCCGGGTGGGCGAAGTAGTAGCCGCTGACCGAGGCGGGAGGCGTCATCGCCATCGACTCGGTCAGCTGGATCCCGGTCGCCGCCTCGGCGTCGAGCAAGGCGAAGAGCGTGGCCTTCTCGGTGTGATCAGGGCACGCCGGGTAGCCTGGCGCGGGCCGGATCCCGCGGTAGTCCTCGGCGTGGAGCTGCGACACGCTGAGGTCCTCGGACCGCCCGAAGCCCCAGGCGCGCCGCGCCTCGGCGTGGAGCCACTCGGCGGCCGCCTCGGCGAGGCGATCGGCGAGCGCCTTGAGCAGGATCGCCTGGTAGTCGTCGTGGTCGGCCTCGTACTCCGCGACCCGCTCGGCGACGCCGTGGCCCGACGTCACCGCGAAGAGCCCGAGGTGGTCCGGGCCCGACGGGGCGACGAAGTCGGCGAGCGAGGTGTAGTGGGCGTCGTCCCCGGGGCGCTCGCGCTGCTGGCGCAGCATCGGGAAGCGGGCGCGGACCGCGCTGCGCGTCTCGTCGGTCCAGACGACGACGTCGTCACCGTCGGCGTTGGCGGGGAAGAAGCCGAAGACGGCGCGGGCCTCGAGCCAGCGCTCGGCGACGACGCGCTCGAGCATCGCGCGGGCGTTGGCGTAGAGCTCGCGGGCCGCCGCGCCGACCACCTCGTCCTCGAGGATCTTGGGGAAATTCCCCTTCAGCTCCCACGAGCTGAAGAACGGGGTCCAGTCGATGAGCGGCACCAGCGCCTCGAGCGGGATGGGCGCGATCGTCCGCGGCCCGAGCGCGTCCGGCACCGGCAGCGCCGAGAAGTCGAGGCGCGGCCGCCGCTCGCGGGCCTCGCTGTAGCGCACGAGGCGGGCCGACTGGCGCTGGGAGAAGCGCAGCCGATCGGTCGCGAAGGCGGCCGCGTTGTCCGCGAGGAAGTCGGCGCGCTTGTCCGCCGAGAGCAGGCTCGTGACGACGCCGGCGGCGCGGGACGCGTCGAGCACATGTACCACCGGCCCGTGGTAGACGGGGTCGACCTTGACGGCGGTGTGCTTGCGGCTGGTCGTCGCGCCGCCGATCAAGAGCGGCACCTCGAAGCCGGTCCGCTCGAGCTCGCGCGCGACGTGCACCATCTCGTCGAGGGACGGGGTGATGAGGCCGGAGAGCCCGACGATGTCGGCGCCGATCTCGCGCGCCTTGTCGAGGATCGTCTGGGCCGCGACCATGACGCCGAGGTCGACCACCTCGTAGTTGTTGCAGCGCAACACGACGCCCACGATGTTTTTGCCGATGTCGTGGACGTCGCCCTTCACGGTCGCGAGCAGCACGGTCCCGCGGGTCCCCGCGCCGGCGCCGGCGGCCTCGGCCTCCATGTGCGGCTGCAGCCAGGCGACGGCCTTCTTCATCGCGCGGGCGCTCTTGACGACCTGGGGCAGGAACATCTTGCCGGCGCCGAAGAGGTCGCCGACGACCTTCATGCCGCTCATGAGCGGCTCCTCGATGACCGTGAGCGCGCTGCCGTAGGCCGCGAGGGCCTCGGCGACGTCCTCCTCGATGTGGTCGACGACCCCCTTGACGAGGGCGTGGGTGATGCGCTCCTGGAGCGGGGCCTGGCGCCACGCGTCGTCCTTCTCGCGGGTCTTGCCGACCGAGGAGATGCGCTCGGCCAGCGCCACGAGGCGCTCGGTCGCGTCCGGCCGCCGGTTCAGGATGACGTCCTCGACGCTGGTGAGGAGCTCGGGCGGGATCTCCTCGTAGACGGCGAGCTGGCCGGCGTTGACGATGCCCATGTCCATGCCGGCGCCGATGGCGTGGTACAGGAACGCCGCGTGCATCGCCTCGCGGACGGCCTCCTGGCCGCGGAACGAGAAGGACAGGTTGGACACGCCCCCCGATATCTTCACCCCGGGGCAGCGGCGCTTGATCTCGCGCGTCGCCTCGATGAAGTCGACGGCGTAGTTGTCGTGCTCGGCGATGCCGGTCGCGATGGCGAGGATGTTGGGATCGATGATGATGTCGGTCGGATCGTAGTCGCAGCGCTCGGTCAGCAGGCGATAGGCGCGCTCGGCGATGGCGACCTTGTGCGCGGCGTCGACCGCCTGGCCCTGCTCGTCGAAGCACATCACGACGACCGCGGCGCCGAAGCGGCGGATGCTCCGCGCCGCCGCGATGAAGGCCGCCTCGCCCTCCTTGAGGCTGATCGAGTTGACGATCGACTTGCCCTGCAGGCAGCGCAGGCCGGCCTCGATGACCTCGAGCTTGGAGCTGTCCACCATCACCGGGACCCGCGAGATGTCCGGCTCGGCGGCGACCAGGTTGAGAAATCGCGTCATCGCCGCGGTGGAGTCGAGGAGCCCCTCGTCCATGTTGACGTCGATGATGTTGGCGCCCCCCTCGACCTGGTCGCGCGCCACCGCGAGGGCCTGGTCGAACTGGCCGCCCTTGATGAGCTTGGCGAAGCGCTTGGAGCCGGTGACGTTGGTGCGCTCGCCGATGAGCGTGAAGTTGGCGTCGGGGCGCAGCACGTACGGCTCGAGGCCGGAGTAGTGCGAGAGCCCGCGGTGGGGCCAGGTCGCCGGCAGGGGGCGCGGGCGCGCGCCGGCGAGGGCCCGCGCGACGACGGCGATGTGGTCGGGGGTCGTCCCGCAGCAGCCGCCGGCGGCGTTGAGCCAGCCCTGGTCGGCGAACTCGCGCAGGATGGCGGCGGTGTCCTCGGGGGTCTCGTCGTAGCCGCCGAAGGCGTTGGGGAGGCCGGCGTTCGGGTACACGCAGACCCGGGTCCGCGCCAGGGTCGCCAGCTCCTCTACGAAGGGGCGCATCTCGCGGCCCCCGAGGGCGCAGTTGATGCCGACGGTCAGCGGGTGGGCGTGCTCGACGGAGATCAGGAAGGCCTCGAGGGTCTGCCCGGACAGGGTCCGCCCGCTGGCGTCGGTGATGGTCACCGAGATCATGATCGGGACGCTGGTCGCGCGCTCCTCGAAGACAGCCTGGATGGCCCACAGGGCGGCCTTGGCGTTGAGGGTGTCGAAGATCGTCTCGACGAGCAGCGCGTCGACCCCGCCGTCGAGGAGGCCGCGGACCTGCTCGGCGTAGGCCGCGGCCACGCCGTCGAAGGTGACCGCGCGGTAGCCGGGGTCGTTGACGTCCGGGGACAACGAGAGCGTGCGGTTGAGCGGCCCCATCGAGCCGAGGACGAAGCGCTGGCGGGACGGGTCGCTGGCGTTGCGCGCGTCCACCGCCGCGCGGGCGAGCCGGGCGCCCTCGACGTTGAGCTCGTAGGCGAGGTGCGAGAGCGCGTAGTCGGCCTGGGCGATCGAGGTGGCCGTGAAGGTGTTGGTCTCGATGAGGTCGGCGCCGGCGTCGAGGTAGGCGTCGTGGATCGCGCGGACGACGTCGGGGCGGGTCAGGATCAGGACGTCGCTGTCGCCGCGCAGATCGGTGCCGTGCTCGGCGAAGCGCGCGCCGCGGAAGTCGGCCTCGGTGAGCCCGTAGCGCTGGAGCGCGGTGCCCATCGCCCCGTCCATGATGAGGATGCGCTCGTCCATCAGGCGCTCGAGCGGGTGGCGATTGTTCATGGGTCCTCCGGGGGCGCTGGGGGGATTGTCAACGTGGTTGACAACCGTCGCGGGGCTGGTGGTGGCTCAGGCCACGAACGGGACGTCGTCGCCGAGGTCCTCGCGGCTGACGCCGGGGGCCAGCTCGACGACGCGGAAGCCATCACCGACGGGGTCGAAGACGCCGACGTCGGTGATGACGCGCTGGACGCAGCCGAGGCCGGTCAGGGGTAGATCGCACCGGGGCACGAGCTTCGGGGCGCCGTCCTTGGCGCGGAACGTCGAGACGGCGATGACGCGCCGCGCCCCGGACACGAGGTCCATGGCGCCGCCCATGCCGGTGACGAGCCCGCCGGGGACCATCCAGTTGGCGAGGTCGCCGTTCTGCCCGACCTGCATCGCGCCGAGGATCGCCAGGTCGACGTGTCCGCCGCGGATCATGGCGAAGGAGAGGGTCGAGTCGAAGGTGCTGCCTCCGGGGACGACGGTCACCGTCTGCTTGCCCGCGTTGATGAGCTGCGGATCCTCGTCGCCCTCGTAGGGGAACGGGCCCATGCCGAGCAGGCCGTTCTCCGAGTGGAGCATCACCCCGGCGTCGGGGGCGAGGTGATTGGCGACCAGCGTGGGGATGCCGATGCCGAGGTTCACCGCCGTCCCGGGCCGGACCTCCGCCGCCGCGCGGCGGGCCATGTCGTCGCGTTTCCAGGCCACTATCGCCTCCGTTTCGAGGACGGCAGCTCTACCGCGAAGGGCCCACGAACTGCAAAATGAAATGCCCGCGCCAGGGACGCGCCCGCGATCAGAGAACGTCACTCAGCCGCTCTACGACGCGGGCGCCAGCGGCGAGCGGCGGGGCGCCTGGGCTGTGGCGGGTCGCGACCCGGACGCTGACGGCGTCGGGGAAGGCGGCGTGCATGGCGTTGACGTGGCCCGGCTCGTTGTCCGCGCACAGGACGACCTCGCCGAGGGCGCCGATCCAGGCGAGGGCCCGCGCCTTGAAGGCGCCGTCCGGCTCGCGCGGGTCGTCTTTCATGACGAGGACCGTGCCCACCTCGGCCACCGGCAGGCCGAGCTCGCGAAAGCGACTCGCCGTCGCGTCCGCGAGGGTCGACGGGCGCGCGGTGAGGTAGACCAGCGTCGCGCCCGCCGCCGCGAGGTCCCGCGCGGCGCCCACCGCGCCGGGGCACGGCACGTCCAGGGTCGCGTAGCGCGCCGTGAAGAAGCGCTCCCACCAGAAGGCGAGCCCCTCGCGCAGCAGCGCCTCGTCGTCGACCCCGAGGGCGCGCACGTTGGCGGCGGCGCCGAACACGATCGGCATCGTCTGGGCGTAGGCGATCGCGGCCTCGGCGCCCGGCCACCGCCCCCGCAGGGTCAGCAACCAGTCGCCGAGGATGGCGCGGGTGCGCGGGGCGTTGTCGACCAGGGTCAGATCGATGTCGAGGATGGCCAGCGGCAGCCGGCCGGTCGCCCGGACGGCGGCGACGCGCGCGAGGACGTTCACTTGCTAGGCGCGGACGACGTGAACGCGCGGGCCATCTCGACGCTGCGGTCCCGGGCGGCGCCCATGGCGCGCACGACGGCGGTCTGGAAGCCGGCGTCGTCGAGCTGTCGGATGGCCGCCTCGGTGGTGCCCCCGGGGGACATCACGCGGCGCCGGAGCTCGCCCGGATCCACATCGGAGGCGGCGGCCAGGGCGGCGGCTCCGCTGACCGTCGAGAGGACGAACTCGCGCACCAGCGCGGGATCGAAGCCCGCCTTGACGCCCCCCTCCATCATCGCCTCCATGAGGTGGAAGACGTAGGCGGGGCCGCTCCCCGACACGGCGGTCACCGCGTCGAGGGCGGACTCGTCCATCTCGTAGGCGACGCCGACGGCGCCCAGGATGCCCTGCGCGAGGGCGCCGTGCCGGGTCGTGGCGGCGCGCCCGCGAGACCAGGCGCTGGTGCCGGCGCCGACGAGGCTCGGCGTGTTGGGCATGGCGCGGATGACCGGGGTCCCGGCGGGGACGGCCCGCTCGAGCGCGCCGAGGGTCACGCCGGCGGCGACCGAGACGAGCAGCGTGTCGGGGCCGAAGCGCTCGGCCACGGGCGCGATCACCGCGAACAGCACCTGCGGCTTGACGCACAGCAAGACGACGTCGCTGTTGGCGACGAGCTCATCGTTGTCGGCCGCGATCCTGACGCCGAGCTCCCCCGCCAGCGCGTCGCACACGTCGCGTCGCACGTCGGCGACGATCACCCGCTCTGCGGCGACACCTCCGCGGCTGATCACGCCGCGCAACAGGGCCTGCCCCATGTGGCCGGTCCCGAGGACGCCGAGTCGCATGTCACCTGTCATGAATCCTCCGAGGGGAGATGGTGCGGCGTGGGTCGTCACGTTGCGCCGCTCCGGACTCCGTTGACTTCGCACCGAGCATCGCTATCCTGCGGGGCACGAGCTGCCGGAGTGGCGGAATTGGTAGACGCGCTGGACTCAAAATCCAGTGGGAGGTGACTCCCGTGTCGGTTCGAGCCCGACCTTCGGTACGCACCCTACTCGAAATCCCTGCGGGACGCACTGGGCGCGAGGTCGCTGACGCGTCGTCCGCCCGCGGGGAGGAAGGGGACGTGCCGCGCCGTTGAGCTCACCCGAACCGTCGGCCCTGCGGGGCCCCATGACCGTGACGTTCGGTGCTCGCACCGACGTGGGCCGGGTGCGCACGCGCAACGAGGATAACTACCTCGTGGACCGCAAGCTCAAGCTCTACGTCGTGTGCGACGGGATGGGCGGACACCAGAGCGGCGAGGTCGCCAGCGCCACCGCGGTGAACGTGGTCCGCGAGACGCTGGTGAAGCGCCGTGGCGTCATCGACAGCTACGGCTACGGCGACGGCCGCCACGACATGAACGACGTCATGGCGCTCGTGGAGGACGCGGTCCATGAGGCGAACCTGCGCATCCACGAGCGCGGCCACCACAACGCGAGCCAGCGCGGCATGGGGACGACGCTGTCGCTGCTGCTGCTGGTGCGCGACACCGGCTTCGTGGCCCACGTGGGCGACACCCGCATCTACCGCAAGCGCGGTGAGCGGGTGACGCAGCTCACCGAGGACCACTCGCTGGTCAATGAGATGGCGCGGACGATGAACGTGGCGGCGGAGACCTTCGACGACCGCTTGAAGAACGCCATCACGCGAGCGGTCGGGGTCCACCCCGTGGTCGAGGTCGACGCCCAGGCGTTCGAGCTGCAGCCCGGCGATCGCTTCCTCTTGTGCTCAGACGGGCTCCACGGCGCGATCTCAGCGACCGAGGTCGCCGACATGCTCGCGCTCGAGGACCCCGAGGTGTGCGTCCGGGAGCTCGTCGAGGCGGCCAACGCGGCCGGCGGGCGTGACAACATCACGGCGCTGGTGGTCCAGGTCGCGGGGGCGCCGGCGCCGATCGACGCCGACGAGCGGGAGGCGCTGCTCGACGGGCTCAAAGGCGTCCCGCTCTTTCACGGGCTGAGCAGCCTCGAGCTGCGCCGCATCCTCGAGGGGGCGCGGCGGCAGACCCTCGACGCCGGTGAGCGGCTCGTCGAGCAGGGGCACGTCCAGGACGCGCTGTGCGTCGTCGTGGGCGGGCACCTCCAGGTGCTGCGCAACGGGATCTCGGTGGCGCGGATAGGCCCGGGCAGCCACTTCGGGGAGGAGGCGCTGCTACACGAGTCGCTGAGCCTCTGCACGGTGCGCGCGAGCTCGGACGCGGCCGCGTCGGTGCTGCAGCTGACCGGTCCGAGCTTCGAGGAGCTGCGCACGACGGCGCCGACGGTGGCGTTGAAGCTGGCCGTCGCGGCGGCGGCGTCGTTGGCGCGCCGCCTGGTGGCGATGAGCCCGCAGCTGAGCGACCCCCGCCCGCTCTACCTGGAGCCCGTGGTGGCGACCCGATCATCGGCGCGACCGCGCCCGACGGGGCGCCTCCGGGCGGACACACTGACCTCCGCGGCGCGCCCGGTCGCGGAGCCGCGCCCGCGGGCGCTGGCGGCGCGGGTGAGCCCCGCCGCGACCTTGCCCGCGCCGCAAGCACCCGATCTCGGCGACGACGTGCTGCGCGGCGCGTCGTCGCCCCCTCCCGCGCCTCAGCCGCCGCCGCTCCCCTTGGAGCCCGACGGCGGCGCGGGCGAACCCGAGTGACCGCGGTGACCCGCGTCGCCGCTGCGAGGAAAGATGTCGAAAGCAGTCGCGTGTAGAGTGCGCCGCGTCTTCCGGCGCTTCGCCGTGGTGAAGGTGATCGGGCTCCTGGTGGGCGGGCTCGCGATCGGCGCGGGCTGCCCCAAGCGGGTGATCCCGGCGCGCGGAGACGCGCCCGGCGCCGAGCGCCTCCTGGTGGGAGGCGAGCGCGTGTTCGAGGACCACTTCGATCGGGCCGAGCTCGGCGCGGACTGGACCACGGAGATGCCGTTCAGCGCCGACAAGCGCGGCTGGCGGATCGTCGACGGCTGGCTCCACGCGACCCAGCCGGAGAACGCGGGCGCGTGGCTGGTGCAGCAGCTCCCCGCGGGGCCGGTGCGGGTGGAGTTCACCGCCCGCAGCGAGCCGAAGTCCGACGGGAGCTTCCCGGGCGACCTCAAGTGCGAGATCTTCGCGACCGAGCCGCGCCACCAGGCCGGCTACGTCGTGATCAACGGCGGCTGGAACAACTCCCTCGACGTGATCGCGCGCCTGGACGAGCACGGCACGGACCGGCTGGCGCAGAAGGCGCAGCCCGTCCTGCAGTCGACGGCGCACCGCTGGGCGCTCGCCCGCGTCGAGGGCACGCTCTACTGGTTCCGCGACGGCGCGCTGGTGATGACGTACACCGACGACGCGCCGCTCACCGGCCGCTACTTCGGGTTCAACGACTGGGCGAGCGAGGCTTACTTCGACGACCTCGCTGTCTACCGCCTGCCCGGTGGGTGAGCGACGGGCCGACGGAGCTCGGCGCGAGATCGGGCAACTTTCCGGTTGCCAGGAGCGCGGGGATTCCTATACTCCCGGCCCACTGTCGCGGCAGAACGCCGCGCCAAGACATCGATCGCTGAGGTGACGCCATGGGCAAGGGCGACAAGTCGCTGAAGATGCGCCGCAAGGAGCGCCAGAAGGCCAAGAAGTCGCGCGAGAAGAAGGCGCAGGGTTCGGGTCGCCGCCGCGGCTGAGCCGGGGCTCTCTGGTGCCCGGAGACGGCGCATCAGAACCCGCGCGAACCCGCTTGACGGCGCCGCGCGAACGGTCTACGTGACAGCACGTGAGCCGCCTGTGCGAAAGTGGCGGAATTGGTAGACGCGCTAGATTCAGGTTCTAGTGGGCAGTATGCCTGTGGGGGTTCGAGTCCCCCCTTTCGCACTGATGAGAGGCCGGTCCGCAAGGACCGGCCTCTTCTCGTTTCTGGCGTCGTTCGACGCGCCGCGAGCGGGTGGCGTCGTCAGGTCGCGACGCGGACCTCGCCACCCGGGGCGGGCGCGAGGTCGGCACAGCCCGTCGACGCCGCAGGATCCGAAGCGGCTCGAGCGAGCGCCGAGCCGCCGACCACGGAGCCCCTTCGGCTCGGTATTCCCGCGGTGCGTTGATGCAGGGCTGATCCTGATCGGGCATGCTCACGGTCCCCGAGGGGCCCACGCTGACGAGCTCGAAGAGAGGAGACCCGGTGGAAGCGAACTTCGTCACCGACATCGGCATCGTCCTCGGCGTCGCGGCCGTGACCAGCGTCATCGCGCGCGCCGCCCGGCAGCCGAGCATCGTCGGCTACCTGCTCGCCGGCCTGATCGTGGGTCCCTACCTCCCCTTCCCGCTCTTCGCCGACCCGCACCGCATCGAGGCCCTCGCCGAGTTCGGCGTGGTCCTGGTGATGTTCGCGGTCGGCCTCGAGTTCCGGTTGGCGGCCTTTCTGCGGTCGCTCCCCGTCACCGGCCTCACCGGGCTCGTCCAGGTGGGCTCGATGATCTACGTCGGCTTCACCCTGGGCGCGCTCTTCGGGTGGCCGACCGTCGCCTCGCTGTTTCTGGGCACCGCGATCGCCATCTCGTCGACCATGGTGGTCACCCGCGTCTTCGCCGAGCACCCGCCCGACGACGACGTCCGCACCCACGTGATCAGCGTGCTGGTGCTCCAGGACGTGATCGCCATCGTGCTGATCGCCGCGATGACCGGCGTCGCCCAGGGCGGTGACCTCGCTCCCGCCGCCCTCGCGCTGCTCCTCTTACGCCTCGCGGCGATCCTCGTCGGGATGATCGTCGGCGGACTCCTCCTCATCCCGCCGCTCTTGCGCCTCGTCGCGCGCTACCAAAGCCCCGAGATCCTGACGGTCTTCTCCGTGGGCGTGTGCTTCGCCCTCGCGGTCCTCGCCCAACAGCTCGGCTACTCCGTCGCCCTCGGCGCCTTCATCGCGGGCGTGGTCGTCGCCGAGTCCGGTCGCGGCCCCGAGGTCGAGCACACCGTGGCGCCGCTCCGCGACGTCTTCGCCGCCATCTTCTTCGTCTCCATCGGTATGACCGTCGACCCTACCGCCGTGTGGGAACACCTCCCCCTCTCCCTCGCGGTCGGCGCCAGCGTGGTGCTGGCGCAGCTCGGCAGCGTCGCCACCGCGGGCATCCTCAGCGGTCTCGGGATGCGGCGCGGCGTCACCGCCGGGCTCGCGCTCGGCCAGATCGGCGAGTTCGGCTTCATCCTCGCGGCGATCGGCACCGCCGGGGGCGTCGTGGTCCCCGCACTCCAGCCCGTCCTCGTCACCGTCGCCGTCCTCACCGCGTTCACGACGCCGCTGCTCCTGTCCCGCGCCGGCGCGATCGTGGGCGCCATCGACCGCATCACCCCCGCCCGCCTCCAGCACCTCCTCGGCCTGTACGAGTCCTGGCTCGAGCGCGTGCGCGAGACCCACAGCGGCACGCGCTCGCCGCTGCGCCGAGCGTTCCTGTTCCTCGCCATCGACGCCGTCGCGGCGACCACGATCATCGCCTTCGCCCTCGCCTGGCTGCCCGAGCTGACCAACCTCCTCGTCGACAACCTGTCCATCGCCGCCGGGACCGCGCGCATCCTCCTCGCCGGCGCCATCTTGCTCGTGTGCGTCCCCCTCCTCCGCGGCATCGTGCGCAACGCGATCCTCATCTCGACCACCGTCAGCGATCTCATCGTGTCCTCCGCCACCTCCGACGAGGACGGCGCGGTGACCCGCGTCGCGATGCACAGCCTGCGGGCCATGATCTACCTGGGGATCGTGATCGGGCTCGGGTTCCCGGCGGTCGCCGCGCTGCGCCCGTTCATGGCCGGCTCCTACGCGATCCCCGTGCTCGGCGGTCTCGTGGCGCTGCTCTCGTTCGCGCTGTGGCGGCGCGCCGGCAAGGTCGACATGGTCTACCACTCCGGCGCGCGGGAGCTCGCCGAGCGGATCGCGCGCCGGGCGCGGCCCGAGACGGACCCGCCGCTGTTCGAGCCCCACGACGTCGCCCCGCTCGATCCCCCAGCTCCCAGCCCCACGGCGGAGCACCCGGCGCTGATCCTGGGGCTCGACGCCGCCGCCGAGGTCACCATCCCCGAGGGCGCACCCGGCGCGGGGCAGAGCCTCCGCGAGCTGCGACTGCGGACCCTGACGGGGGCGACGATCGTCGCCATCGACCGCCACGGAGTTGGCTCGGTGCTCCCCACCGGGAGCGAGCGGATCGCCCCTGGGGACGTGTGCGCCGTGGCCGGGCCGGCCGCCGCCGTCGCCCGCGCCAAGGGCATCTTGCTGGGTCTCGCCGAGCGCGGCGGAGGTGCCGAAAAGGGGCCTGCGAAAAATAGCGACGAAAACCCTCCCGCGGGGTGACCTCCGCTTGAGGGCGTGGTACTTTCTGGATGTGAGAAGTCTGTGGTGTACGAGTCAGCGAGCCAATTATGTCTAAACCCTAGGTCTGAACCCGGGGTTCGTCCCTGTCCGCGGTGTGCAAGCCTGCCCTGGCAGCAGGAAGCCTAAAGCGGATACCTCGAAGCCCACCTGCGAGGGATGTGGGTTTAGATCCGGCTCTTCTGGACGTCGCCAACGGTGCTCACCCGGGCGAGGTTGGCCTTGTGCCTACCTCGCCCGTCGTCCATTCGGGATGGGGGTGTGGGCTCGCGTCCACTCCCCTGTCCCGTCTGCCCGTGGTGTCCCGTCCCCAGCGATAGGCGTCGCGCGCCGCCCAGACGTGGAGCGCGGCGAACACGGCGGTGAGGACGACGGCCTCGGGCACGGCGAGGCCGCGCGGGACGCCGAAGGCCCCGACGGCCAAGGTCAGCGTCGGATCCTCGAGCCTCGGGTAGACCGCGACCAGCGCCCCGAGCGCCATGACGTGGAACCACACGGCGCCCCAGAAGAACAGCAGCCCGTCTCGAACGCGCCCTCGCAGCACCTGGCCGAGGCCGGGCACGACGAACGACAGCAAGCTGGCGAGGGTTCGAATCACGGAGGCGGACACTACCGCAACCCGAGCGCCCGTGGCGAGCCGTCACGGGTTGACAGCCGGTGGGGGGAGCGCTCTCGTGTCCGCCGAGCGCAAACGGAGGACGCGATGAAGGCCGCCATCGTCCGAGAGCACGGGGGACCCGAGGTGCTGCGCATCGAGGATGTCCCGGATCCGGAACCCGGACCGGGCGAGGTCGCGGTCGCGGTGCGCGCCTGTGCCATCAACCACCTCGACCTCTGGGTGCGACGCGGCATTGCGGGCGCTGGCTTCCACCTCCCGCGGATCGGCGGCGCGGACATCGCCGGCGAGGTCCACGCGCTCGGGGAGGGGGTCGACGACATCGCGCTCGGGACCGCGGTGATGGTGGCCCCTGGCGTCTCGTGCGGGCGCTGCGAGCGTTGCGTCGCGGGGCTCGACCACCTGTGCGCCCGCTACGCCATCCTCGGAGAAGGCGTGGACGGGGGCCTCGCCGAGCGGGTCGTCGTCCCACGGGCGAACCTCGTGCCGAAGCCGGCGCGCCTCGACTGGACGGACGCCGCGGCGCTGTCACTGCCGTGGTTGACCGCGTGGCACATGCTCACGGCGCGCGCCGCGCTGCGCGGGGGCGAGACCATCCTCGTCCACGCCGCTGGGAGCGGCGTCAGCTCGGCCGGGATTCAGATCGCGCGCTTCCTCGGGGCGCGCGTGATCGCGACCGCCGGGAGCGACGCGAAGCTCGAGCGGGCCCGCCAGATCGGGGCGGACGAGACCATCAACTACCGCACCGAGGACTTCGTGGCGCGGGTCCGCACCCTCACCGAGAAGCGCGGCGCCGACGTCGTGCTCGAGCACGTCGGTGGCGAGACCTTCGAGCGGTCGCTGCGCTGCCTCGCCCGTGCCGGGCGCGTCGTCACCTGCGGCGCCACGACCGGCGCCCGCGCCGCCATCGACCTCCAGCACATCTTCTTCAAGAGCCAGTCCATCCTCGGCTCGACCATGGGTTCCAAGGCGGAGTTCCATCAGCTCGTCCGGCTCTACGATCGTGGGATCTTCACGCCGATCGTGGACCGCGTGCTGCCGCTCGCGGGGATCCGCGACGCCCACGAGGCGCTCGAGGGGCGCGAGGTGTTCGGCAAGGTCGTCCTGACGCCCTGACCGCCAGCGCGAACCGCGTTCACGCAACTCCGGGTGACGGGCCGCGGCGGGCGGTGACACTGGTGGTGCGCCTGTCACCGGTTCGTCCTTGACCCGGCCTAGCGCGGCTGCCTACTGTCCGGCCGTTCGTCGCCCGGGAGCCCGCCGTGACCAGGATCTGCATCGCCGCCCTCGCCTCGCTCTTCCTCGTCGTCGCCTGTTCGGACGACCCACCCGGCGGCGGTGACGTCGTCGACGGCGACACGTCGGTGACCGACGACACCGCGGTGACCGACGACACGTCGGTGACCGACGACACCGCGGTGACCGACGACACATCGGTGACCGACGACACCGGCGTGCCCAGCGACGTCCTCGAGGACAGCGAGGCGCCACAGGACACGCTGACCGACACGGTCATCGCGGACACGATCCCCGCCGACACGACCCCGCCGATCCCCGAGCCGGACGTGGTGGCGAGCTTCGGCAACTGCTCGGCCCCGGGCGGCAGCATCAACATCTACGACCTCCAGGACCCTCAGTGCCCCGACCACGTGTCGCCGGAGCCCACCCAGAGCCCGGGGTTCTACGTCGAGCTGAGCGGCGTCGTCGTGACCGGCCTCTTCGGCGACACCCTGTTCGTCCAGGAGCCCGGCGGCGGACCGTACAGCGGCATCACGGTCTTCGCCCACGGGATGCCCACCGACACCGACCTCGCGGTCGGCGACCGCGTCAACCTGACCGGCGGCTACACCGAGTTCTTCGAGAACAGCCAGATCTATCTCCAGACCTACGACAAGGTGAGCTCCGGCACGCCGCCCGCGCCCTACGTCCCGGTCCACCCGGCCCACATCTCGACCGATGGCGCCATCGCCGAGATGTTCGAGGGCGTGCTCGTCAGCGTCGAGGACGTCGAGACGATCCACACCCGCCCCGACTGCCCCAAGGAGTACGGCGAGTTCGCCATCACCGGCAACCTGCGCGTCGACGATCTCGGCTACCACTGGGACGCGCGCCTCGGTGACCACTTCGACAGCATCACCGGGCCGCTCTACTACGCCTTCGGCAACTTCAAGATCGAGCCCCGCGACGAGTCCGACCTCGCCTGGACGGTAAAGGGCGCCTCCCAGGGGATCTCGAAGTGCATCGCCTCGGAATGCCAGGCACCCGCGACCGATGCCGGCACGAAGGTCGTCGTCATCAACGAGCACATGCCCGACCCGTGGGGCAGCGACCTCGGGCAGGAGTGGTTCGAGCTCTACAACCCCGGCAACTCCCCGGTGAGCGTGCAGGGCTGGCAGATCCGCGACTGCGGGGACCAGGCGTTCACCCTCTCGGGTCCCAACCTGACGATCCAGCCGCACAGCTACCTGGTGCTCGGGATGAACTCGAACTTCTCGACCAACGGCGGCGTCCCGGTGGATCTCGCCTACGGCCAGGCGTTCTACCTTCCCAACACCGTCGGGGCGATCCTCCTCTACGACGGCGCCCAGTTCTCCTCGCAGCTCGTCGACCAGATCCGCTATAGCCGGTTCGAGCCGTGGACGCAGCTCTTCTCCGGGCGCAGCCTCGAGCGCATCAACCCGACCGGCGACGGCACCGTCCCGACGAACTGGAAGGCCGGCACGAAGACCTTCGGTCCCGACGACCAGAAGGGGACCCCCGGCGCGAAGAACAGCGCGACGAACTGACCGCGCCCCCTGGTCGGGACCGCCACCTCACGGCGCGCCGGTGTGGCCGGTGTGATCGATGACCTCGAGCGCGAGCCCGCCGACCACTGCCCCGACCCGCTTCAGCTCGAACCCGAGCTTTAGGTGGGTCGCGTCGGCGACGGGCTCGCCCCAGGTCGGGTCCACCGCCCACCAGGTCCCGTCGAGGTCCACCTCCGCCCACGCGTGATAGGCGAAGCGCTTGTCGTGGTCGCCGGCCCACGCCACGCCGTACACCGGGCGCGCGGGCAGCCCGGCGGCGCGCGCGAGCGCCGTGAAGAGCCAGGTGTGCTCGGTGCAGTCGCCGACCTTCCGCTCGAGGATCGCCGAGGCGGTGGGGAGGTGGGTCGCGAGCTTCTTGTCGAGGTTGTCGTGGACCCAGCCTGCGAGGGCGTCGACCTTCTCGCGGCTGGTGCTCAGCCCCGCGGTCAGCCGCTCGGCGAGCTCGCGCACCGGCGCGGCGCGCCAGTCGACGATCGCGTCCTCGGCGAGCGCCGCCGAGCGCTCGGGGGCCGCCACCGTGGCGCCCGGACCGCGGACCAGGGTGACGCGCACGCGCCCGCCGGCGAGCGGCTCGACCACCTGATTGGGCGCGTTGGGGAGCGCGAACCCGTCGGGCACCGTCGCCGTCAGCACGAGCCGCGACACCTCCGCCGGATCGCCGAGCTGGGCGTCGACCCGCACGCCGCTGTCGACGACGTCGAGGCCCACGACCCCGCTGCGCGCGACCTCCTCCTCCTCTTGCCGCAGGGTCAGCGCTGCGCCGAGGCTCATCAGGAGGACGCTCCCGCCGCTGGCGACCTGGCTCTTCATCGTGATCCCGCTCTTGTCGTACGCCAGCGACAGCGTCGCCACGCGGTTCGTGATGCCGGCCGTCCGCCGCGCCTCGACCTTGTCGACGGTGACGACGACGAGGTCGTCGGCCTCGTCCTCCCAGTCCCAGGTGTAGACGGTGTGCTGCGCGCCGACCTCGAGCTCGTCCGGGTCCGTCGGGTTGGTGACGAGCAGGAACGCGAGGTTGTCGCGTGATGGAGGCAGCGTGCGCTCCGGCTGGGCCTCACCGTTGAGCGTGCGCGTGACCCGCAGGCCGTCCTCGGCCCGCGTGGCCCGGCGCAGGTCGCGCACCCCGGAGGCTCGCATCTCCATCTCGGCCGCGACGAGGCCGAGGTCCGGCGCCCCGGCGTAGAAGCGGCGCTCGCTGACGGTCATCCGCGAGCGGCGACCGCTCGCCTCGAGGGTCATCTCGAGGTCCACGATGACGGCGAAGGCGCCGGCCTCGCCGGGCGCGCTGCGGCGATAGAGCATGTGGCCGTGCCCGACCTTGCGCGATCCCATGTAGACCCCGTACCAGGCGTCGCTCGCCGGGCCCTCGAACAGCCGCCCGAGCCGCGCGACCACGTCCGCTGGGGCCGGCGCCGCGGGCGCGCTGGGGCTCGCCGCGGCGTCCGCCGAGGCGGCCTCCCGCGGCGGGGCGACAGCCGCGCCGACGCTCCCCCCGACGTCGACGGCGACCTCTCCGTGGCCGCGACAGCCGAGCGCCACGAGGGCGAGCGCGGCGACGAGCGATGTCCCGCGGAGCAGCTGGACGGGGCGATGGGGCAGACGCGGCATAAATCCGGACATACGGTGAACCTTTGACCCGCACACCACGTTTGAGGGGGGCCGGAGCCAGGCTTCGGCGTTGCGGGGCCAAATCGCTTGTGACATAGTCCCGCGGCATTTTCGAGGCCCAGGGCCGAGTTCATCGGCCATCCCCGCAAAGGCCATCCCGCAGTGAAAGACCGACCCCGATTGAACCCAGGGATCGGCTCAGGAGGTTGTTCGACGATGATGCTCAGGCTTACCGCCGTCCTCTCCGCCGCGATGTTGATCGTCGCGTGTGGCAAGAAGGACGAGAAGACCCCAGAAGGCGCCCAGGTTGCGCCCGCCGCTGCTTCCGCCGAGGGCGCCAACGCCCGTGGCGCTGGCGACCAGGCACCTCCGACCGCCGAGAAGCCCGAGGTCGGTGCCGCCGGTGACGCCGCCGCGACCGGGCAGCTCACCCCCCCGAGCACCAACGCGCCCAACGCGATGGTGGAGATCATCGAGTTCTCGGACTACCAGTGCCCCTTCTGCAGCCGGGTCGAGCCGACCATCGCGCAGATCAAGAAGGAGTACGGCGAGAAGGTGAAGGTCACCTTCATGCAGAACCCGCTGTCCTTCCACAAGGACGCGCGCCCAGCCTCGAAGGCGACCATCGCCGCCATGAAGCAGGGCAAGTTCTGGGAGATGCACGACAAGCTCTTCGCGAACCAGAAGGCCCTCAAGCCCGAGGATCTCGAGCGCTACGCGCAAGAGCTCGGGCTCAACATGGAGCAGTTCAAGAAGGACTCGGCTGACCCCGCCGCCGACAAGTTCATCGACCAGAACCAGGCGATCGCGACCGCCCTCGGCGCGACCGGCACGCCGTCGTTCTTCATCAACGGCAAGAACCTCCGCGGCGCGCAGCCGTTCGAGCAGTTCAAGGCCATCATCGACGCCGAGATCGCCGAGGCCGAGAAGGCCCAGAAGTCCGGCGCGGACTGGGTCAAGGAGCGCTCGAAGGCAAACAACCAGCCCCTGTACGACTACGTCTACGCCGGCAAGACCCCGCCGAAGGCCGCGCCCCGCCCGGAGCGCCCGGTCGACCGCACCGTCTACAAGGTCGACGTCGACCCGCAGGTCGACCCCATCAAGGGCAACCCCGACGCGCTCGTCACGCTGGTCGTGTTCAGCGAGTTCCAGTGCCCCTTCTGCAGCAAGGTCCGTCCGGCCCTCGACCAGGTCATGGCCGACTACGGCGACAAGGTCCGTATGGTCTTCAAGTCGAACCCGCTGCCCTTCCACAAGAACGCCCAGCCCGCCTGTGAGGCCGCGCTCTGCGCCAAGGACCAGGGCAAGTTCTGGGAGATGCACGACAAGCTCTTCGACAACCAGCGCGCCCTCGAGTCGGCTGACCTCGAGAAGTACGCCGGCGAGCTCGGCCTCGACATGACCAAGTTCAAGTCCTGCGCCTCCACCGGCAAGTACAAGCAGCAGATCCTGGCCGACCAGGAGCTCGCCGGGAAGGTCACCGCGCGCGGGACCCCGAACACCTTCATCAACGGCCGCAAGCTCACCGGCGCCAAGCCCATCGAGGAGTTCAAGTCGGTCGTCGACGAGGAGATCAAGAAGGCCGAGGCCCTCGCCGCCGCGAAGGGCCTGAAGGGCCAGGCCCTCTACACGGAGATCATCAAGAACGGCAAGGTCTTCGAGCCCCTCGAGGAGAAGGCCAACGAGTTCAAGCTCGGCCCGATGACCCCGATCAAGGGCAAGAAGGACGCGAAGGTCCAGATCACCATCTTCAGCGACTTCCAGTGCCCCTTCTGCTCGCGCGTCGCGGCCCCGCTGACCGAGGTCGAGAAGCACTACGGCGATGACCTGTCGGTCGTCTTCAAGCACTTCCCGCTGAGCTTCCACAAGGACGCGATGCCCGCCGCCCTGGCCGGCCAGTGCGCCCAGGAGCAGGGCAAGTTCTGGGAGATGCACGACCAGATGTTCGGCAACCAGAAGGCGCTGAGCCCCGACGACCTCAAGGGCTACGCCAAGGCCATCGGCCTCGACGAGGCGAAGTTCGCCGCGTGCTTCGAGTCCGCCAAGCACAAGACCGACATCGAGGCTGACATGGCGGAGGGCCGCGAGGCTGGCGTCCGTGGCACCCCGACGCTGTACATCAACGGTCGCAAGTTCAACTCGCCGTCGGGCTACAACCTCGAGGCGTTCACGACCGTGATCGACAAGTACATCCTCAAGAAGTAGGCGTCTGACGCCACCCAGACGCGGCCACCCTCGGGGGGGCCGCGCCCGGATCCAAGGGGCCCCGTCGCGAGACGGGGCCCCTTTTTCTTTTGGGGCCGCGCATTGGGCGTGAGCCCGGCCCGTCGGCGAAGCCGACACACCTCCCCCGCGCCAGCGGGGGCGCCGAAGGCGGTGGGGGCAGCGAGCGCAGGGGCGCCTGGAACGTCTCGCGCAGAGGGTTCCCGCCGCGACACCGCGGCGTCCCGTAGCGAGCGCATTCGATCGTCGGCGAAGCCGACACACCTCCCCCGCGCGAGCGGGGGCGCCGAAGGCGGTGGGGGCAGCGAGCGCAGGGGCGCCTGGAAAGTCTCGCGCAGAGGGTTCCCGCCGCGACGCAGCGAGCTTGCGAGCGCAGTCGTGG
>PHBI01000086.1:0-8640 GCA_002841945.1 Deltaproteobacteria bacterium HGW-Deltaproteobacteria-14 | reverse complement strand
CCGCGACGCAGCGAGCTTGCGAGCGCAGTCGTGGTGGGATGCGCGAGGCGTTCCACCGCGGCGGCCCGTAGCGAGCGCATTCGATCGTCGCGCCCCGTAGCGAGCGCATTCGATCCTCCGCTACTGCAGCCCGTGCATGTTGACGAGGACGTTGCCCGTCGGGCCGGAGCCGGAGTCGCCGCCGGAGAAGAGGAGGACGCCGCCCACGACCAGCGCCGTCGTGACGCCGCCCGCGATGGCCCAGAACCACCACTTCTCGGTGATGGGCTCGGTCTCCTTCTTCGTGTCCTGCTTGAAGATCGGATCGTTCGGGTCGATGAACAGGTCGCCGCTGCCCATCATGCTCGTCTGGGGCGGGCCGTCGAGGGCCACGAGATCGTCCTCGGGGGCCAGATCGGTGTTCAGGATGCCCGCCATGAAGCTCCGCGCGTCATCGAGGGGCTGGCCGTCCTCGGCGATGCTCACCTGCTGACGCACGACGTCGCCGTTACCGATTCGGCTCCAGCCCTCGAGGTTGTAAGACCCGCGCGCCTGGTCGAACTCGAACACGATCACGGCGTCGGCGACCGCGATGCGCTGGACGTTGGACAGGGGCGACGCCACCTGGTTAGAGCGCATCAGGCGCGCCACGTTCGCCTTGGCGGCCGCGAAGGTGCGGCTGTCGGGGACCGTCTCCAGCTCGAGGTAGGCGATGCTCCCCTCCCCCGGCTGCACGTTGATGAACGTCCCACCGCGAGAGTAGCCGTCGAGGGTCGCCTCCACCCAGTGCTCCCCGGCGGGCAGGTCCTTCACCTCGAAGGGGGCGAACCCCCGCAGGATGCCGTCGACCCGGACCTCGGCGCCGTTGGGCTCCGTCGACACCTCGATCGAGCCCGGCGCCTGCTCGGCGCGCTGGCGCTCGATGTCCCGGAAGGCCGTCCGCGTGTCGAGCGTCCACCCGTACTCACCCACCTGTTGGTCGGGCCACACGTTCAGCGACGCCACGATCATCCGCTCGGCGTCCGGGATCTGGCCGTTCATCACGCTCGCCACGCCGAGCCCCTTGAGGGCCCGCGCGAACAGCCGCCGATCGAACGGCCCGCGGTACGTCGTGACGAGATCCACGGCCTGCTTGAACGACTGCACGGCCTCCTCGACCTTCTTGTCGTTCATCGCGCGGAAACCCGCCTCGACGAGCGGCCCGGCGGTGCGCGTGATCGGCGCCGGCGGGTCGTTGTTCACGCCCACCGCCACGACCCCGCGGAGCTTGCTGAGCTCCCCGCGCAGCACCGACTCGAAGACCTTGGCGTCTCCCTCGCTGCCGCGTCGCTTGGGCAGCACGAACAGCGCCACGCGCCGCTTCGGCCCGCTCTCAGCGGCGTGCGCACCAGGCACCGCCCACAGCCCGCCCGTCGGCAGCGCGGCGAAGTCCGCCACGACGGTGAACGCGAACAGCGTCGTCACGGCGACGGCGCGCGTCAGGCGCCGCCGCGCGCTCCAGCGAAGTACGCTCAGCTCCATGTCAGGGCTCCGGGAGGTTCGATGGCGTGAAGATCTCGACGCTCGCGCGATGCACGGCGCCGAGCGGGCGCGCGCTGGACTCGCCGCCGACGAGCAGGATCGGGCCGCCCTGCACCACCAGCCCGGCGTTGCCGCCCCGCGCCGCGAACAGCCCGCTGGCGTCGTTGTCGGTGGTCCAGAAGCCGGTCGGGTTGCCGAGGTCGAAGTACTTCACCTTGTCGGTCGTGATCGCCTCGACGCCGGTGAAGCCGCCGAGGACCGAGACGTTGACGAGGTCGCTGGACAGCGCGGTGTGGAAGACACGCCCAGCGCCGAGCCCGGGCACCTTCTGCACGTTGATCTTGGGGGCCGGGTCCTCGGTGTAGGTCAGCAGCCACGCCTCGTCGCTGCGCGGCGCCTGGATGGCGCCCCCGTCCCAGGCGGCTCCCCCGGTGACCAGGAAGCGGTTGCCCGTGAGCGGGGTCGCCTCGTGGAAGTAGGTGTAGGCGGGGGCCTGGTTGGTGATGGTGACCTCGACGAAGGTCCCGTTGACCCCGTCGCGCTGCCGCCCCGACTGACGAAACACCTCGGCGGGGTGGCCGACCGAGCGATCCGGCGTCGTCCCGCCCCACACGAGCAGCTGCGTGAGCCCCTCGGCGCTGTTCTTCAGGAAGCTCAGGCTGTGCCCAGCTCGGGTGTAGAAGCTCCGGAAGTTCTTCGCGTCGAGGAAGCCGCCGGTGTTGTCGTTGTCCTCCGGGTCGAAGACCTCGACGTCGAGGTAGCCAGCCTCGTTGGTGTCGAACGGCCACGGCCCACCGCCGGTGATCACCGCGGTCCCGTCGGCGAGCGCGTGGGCCCGCGGGAACCCGCGCCTGAGGCGCATGGTCTCGACGCCGGGGGTGAACGTCCCAGCGGCGACGTCGTAGATCACGTAGTCGTTGCGCGCGTTCGCCTTGTCGGTGGCGTCGAAGGCGAACGGAAACGCCCGCGACTCGTCGATCCGCAGCTCGGAGAAGCCGCCCACGATGAGCACCTGATCGGTGGCCTCGAGGTAGACCATGGCGTGACCGGCGCGCCCCTGGCCGCCGCCCATGGTGCCGAGCGCGGTCAACTCGCCGGTCCGCGGGTCGACGATGAACGCCTGGTCCGACGGCGCGGTCAGGCGCGACCCACCGCCGTCGGTCACCACGTCGGTGAAGCCGCCGGTGACCAGCACGCGCCCGTCGCCGAGGGTGGCGGTCGCCGGGAAGATGGTGTTGACGACGCTCGCCGGCGCCGCCACGCAGCTGAAGCCGCCGTAGCGCGTGAACAGCAGGTCCACGGGGTTGTCGGAGTTGCGCTTGATGGTGACGTCCGGATCCTTCGCGTACCAGTCGAAGGCCGAGCCCGCGCCGTAGAGCACGACCTCGCGCCCGGTGCCCTCGGGAACGTTCTTGATGCGCAGCGCGGAGGCCCCCTTGAGCGAGGTCGACTCGCGCACGAGGGTGTCGAACGCGCCGGTGTCCGGATCGATCCCGCGCACCGCGATGGTCAACGAGCTGATGTCCTGGAACGGGCTCGTCCCCGGGGTGGGGTTGTCGGGGTCGCCGCAGGCGGTCCCGGACAGCGCGCGCACGTTGAACGACACCGGCGCCTCGGCGGGCGGCGCGACGTCGCAAGCGACGAGCGGCGCGCTCGAGAAGAGCGCGCACAGGAGCACGTGAAGTCTGGCTCTGGGGTTCATCCCATCTCCGGGCGGCGGAACCTGCCGCGCTCGTCGCGAGCGGCCGGCGTCACGGGGTGTAGAACACGACCTTCCACTTGCCACCATCATCCTTCTTCACGGCGATGGGTGGGTTGCTCTTGGTCGGGTCCGTGCTCTGGATGAAGATCTTCACCTTGCCGTTCTCTTCGCGGCGGTCGCAGATCTTGTACACGACGCCCTGAGACGGGTCGCCCTGGAGGTACTTCGCGACGTGCTTGCGGGCACGTGGCCAGAACTGCTGGCGGACCCAGCTCTCGGCCTGCGTCTCCGAGTCGAACTGCGCGTAGAACTTCTGGAAGTTCTCCTCGTTGTCCTCGGGGGCGCGGGCGGCGTCGAGGAGCTGGTAGATCACCCACTCGGGGGTGTTCTCCTTGGCCTCGACGATCTCCTCGTTGAGCTCGCAGCGCGGGTCGATCGTGATCTTCTTGCGGCTCGACGACGTCGTCGGGAGCCCGAGCCCGCCCTCGCTCTGCTCTTCGGTCAGCTTGGTGCGGTTGTTCTCGCAGGCGGGTGCCAGGGCGAGCGCCAGCAGCATCGCGGCGAGGCCGCCGCCGAGGACGAGCTTACGGAGGAATCCCTGGCGCATCAGTCTCTCCTGAGCCAAAGTGCACGACTATCTACCACGCGGGCCGGCGGCCTACAAGGCGACCAAGCGGCCTGCGGAGGTGGTACCCACCGGCGGGGCGCCCGCCGCGACACGGCGGAGTTCATGGATCTCGGGGCGCTCACCCTGCAGGGGTACTCGTTGGGCGGGGTCGAGACCGCCGTCGCCGCGCCGGAGCTGCGCCTGGCCTTCGACGTCGGGCGGGGCCGCGGGGACCTCTTGCGATGCGATAACATCGCCCTGACGCACACCCACATGGACCACGTGGGCGGCCTGCCCTTCCTTATTGCGCTGCGCCAGCTGTACCGCATGGCGCCCCCGACCGTGTACGTGCCGGGGCAGCTCGCCGCGGAGCTGGCGGCGATGCTGAAGGCGTTCGAGCCCCTGCAGCGCTTCCCGATGGCCTGCACCATCGTGCCGGTCGAGGCCGGGCAGCGCTATCCGCTCCGGCGCGACCTGTACCTCGAGCCGTTTCGCACCTACCACCCGGTCCCGTCCTTCGGATACACGGTCGTGCAGACCGTCGAGAAGCTCGATCCGAGCTTGCTCGGCCTGCCCGGCCACGAGATCGCCGCGCGCCGCAAGCGGGGCGAGCAGGTGACCCGCACCGAGGAACGCGCGATCCTGTCCGTCACCGGGGACACGCTGGCCCAGGTCCTCGAGAAGCAGCCTCACATCCTGCGCTCCGAGGTCCTCGTCCTCGAGTGCACCTTCCTCGACGAGCGCAAGCCGCTCGCCGAGGCCCACGCCGGAGGGCACGTCCACCTGAGCGACCTGTGGCCCTTCGTCGACGCCTTCGAGAACCGGACCCTCGTCCTGAGCCACTTCAGCCAGATCTACTCGGGGGCACAGATCGGCGCGCTGCTCACGCCGTTCGCCGAGCGCGTCAAGCCGGTCGTGCGGGCGCTCCCGACCGAGCCCGGCGGCCCGGAGCCGACGGTCGGGGCGCGGCCCGCGTCGGATCAGTAGCCCTGCGGCGTCGCTCGGGCGTCGTGGTAGCCGTCGAGCAGGCGGCGGTCGTTCGGGAAGACGTGAACGAAGCGACAGGCGATCCCGTGCTCGTTGTGCCCGGTGACCTGGACCAGCGGGCGGATGCGCCCCCCGGTGGGCAGCGTCATGCGGACCCAGGCGTGCGCCCCGAGCGCCAGCGCGGCGTCGGTCTCGGCGAGGATCACGCCGCGGCGACCGACGCGCACGGCGACGGCCTCGACGGGCGGGTGGTTGGTGCGCGCCCCGGTGACGATCTCGGCGGTCGTGACTGGCTCGCGGCGACTCGGGCTGACGATCTCGAAGGCTGCGCTCACGTGTGTTCCCTCCCCAGGACAGCGGACGTGAGCAGAGTCACCTCGGAGGGCCGAGGCGTCCAAAATTCCACCCAGTCGACCTCTCGCGGCCCGCTCAGATGTGGAGGAGGCGACGCAGGCGCCCCTCGTCCCAGCCCAGCACGACCTGATCGTCGACGAAGATGATCGGCACCCCCTGGAGCTGGCTCGGCGGGACGCCGGCCTTCTTCCCGAGGGTCGCGAGGCGCTGCGGCGCGCGCGGATCGGCCTCGACGTCGAGCTCGGTGTAGGGGACGTGGTTCTGCTTGAAGAAGCGGCGCGCCTGTCTGCAGTAGCCGCAGCCCTCGGAGGTGAACATGACGACGTCGTGACCCTCGTGGGCGGCGCCGGCGACCGGGGTCGGGCGCGTCGCCACGGCGAAGGCGAAGGACTCCTGCGGCGTCGCCGTCGCGGGCAGGCCGCGCGACAGATCCGCGACCAGATCCCACCCGGGGGGCGGCGGCGCGTTGGTGTCGAACACGACCACCTGCGGGCGGGCCACCGCCGGGATGTCGGCGATCGCCGAGGCGGTCGCGACCTCGCCGGTCTCGGGGTCGAGGTAGCGGTAGACCACGCCGTCGCGATCGCCCGCGACCTCGAGCGGCGCCGGCGCCGCGGCGACGGCCGGGACCGGCGGGTCCGACGGCCCGTCCGCCGAGCAGCCGAGGCCACCTACCGCGCCCAACACCATCACGGACATCACCCCGAACCACTTCACGTTCAGCCTCCGTACCTGCGCACCGTCGCCTCCACCTGGCGGACATAGCCGCCGCCGAACAGGTGGACGTGTACCAACAGAGGATAGAGGTTCAAGACCTCGAGGCGCGCGTCAAGGTCTGCGTCGAACCGCCCGGCCACCTCCTGATAGGCGTGGTAGAACGCGGGGCCGAAGCCGCCGAAGAGCCGCGTCATGGCGAGATCCACCTCGGGGTGTCCGCGGTAGGTCGCCGGATCGATGAACAGCGCCTCGTCCCGGTCGGTGCACAAGAGGTTGCCGCCCCAGAGGTCTCCGTGGAGCAGCGCGCAGCCCCCCTCGGGCTCGGTCAGCAGCGCGTCGAGGTCGAGGCGCTCGATCCCGCGCCGCACCGGGGCGGGCAGCGCCGACGCCAGCGCCCCGAGGCGCCGCTCCCGAAAGAACGGGATCCAGCCCCGGGAGGCGGCGGCCATGTTGCATTGCGGGATCGCGCCCATGAAGTTGTCCCGTTCCAGTCCTGGCGCCATTCCTCGATGGCTATGGAGCTGTGCCAGCGCCCGCCCTGCGGCGGCCATGCTGCGCTGCGTCGAGCGCCCCGGCGGGTGGTAGCCCAGCACCAGGACCCCGAGCCGCGCGCCGTCCTCGCAGGCCAGGACGGCGGGCGTGCGGACGGTGCCGGTGGCGGCCAGCCGCGCGAGCCCGTCCGCCTCGGCGGCGAAGAAGCCCGCGGGGGGATCGCGGTGCCACTTCACGAAGACGGTGCGCCCGCCTGCGTCTACGGCGGCGGCCTCGTTGATGGATCCGCCCCCGGCCGCGCGCACGGCGGTCACCGCCCCGCCGGTGACGCGCTCGACGAGCGCGCGCGCCGGCTCGGGGAGGTTCACGCGCCCCGCGCCGCGATGACGGCGTCGAGCAGCGGCCCGGCGCCGGCCGCGAGCAGCGCGTAGACGTGGGCGAAGCCCTGCTGGCCACCGTAGTAAGGGTCCGGCACGTCGCGCCCCGGCGCGTTCGGGACGTAGTCCATGAACGGCACCAGCCGCGCGTGGGCGCCCTTCGGCTGGCGCTCGCGGGCCGTCCGCAGGTTGTCGCCGTCCATCGCGACGATCCAGTCGAAGCGCTCGAAGTCCTCGACGACCAGGCGCCGGGCGGACTGCTGGCTGATGTCGACGCCGTTGTCGCGCGCGACCGCTACGCTGCGCGGATCGGGGGGCTCCCCGACGTGCCAGGCGCCGGTCCCGGCGGAGTCGACGCGCACCTCGCCGGCGAGGCCGCGGCGCGTGACCTCGGCGCGGAACACGCCCTCGGCGAGGGGGGAGCGACAGATGTTGCCCAGGCACAGAAACAACACGGAGGTCTGATTCATGGGTGCGGATGCTGCGGTCCATGGTTGGGCTCGTCAACCCTCGCCAACGGCAGGGCGGGACCCGGAGGTCGAAGCTGGTCCCGCAGGACGACCTCCCCAACGGCAGGGCGGGACCCGTCTTTACAGGCCCGGTCGCCGATGCTAAGCGCCCAGCGATGGCGAGCGCCTCCTCCCACCACGCCTCCGACGAGGCCATCGCGGCCTTCGTGGCGCGCGTCCTCGCCGGCGAGCACCGAGCGGGCGCCCGCACCATGCGGCTCGTGGACGACCGCCACCCGCTCGCGATCGAGCTGCTGCGGCGCCTGCACCCCCACACCGGGGGCGCGCAGGTCATCGGGATCACCGGCAACCCCGGCTCGGGCAAGTCCACCCTGACCGATCGCCTCGTCGCGCACTACCGCAAGGCGGGCCACAAGGTCGGCGTGGTCGCGATCGACCCGTCGAGCCCGTTCTCCGGCGGCGCGATCCTCGGCGACCGCATCCGCATGAACGACCACGCCCTCGACCCGGGCGTCTTCATCCGCAGCGTCGCCACCCGCGGCCACCTCGGCGGCCTCAGCCGCTCGGCCAACGACATCGTCCTCGTGCTCGACGCGATGGGCTTCGACCCGATCCTCATCGAGACCGTCGGCGTCGGCCAGGACGAGGTCGAGGTTGTGCGCATCGCCCACACCTCGGTCGTCGTCTCGGTCCCCGGGCTCGGCGACGACATCCAGGCCATCAAGGCGGGGCTGCTCGAGATCGCCGACGTCTTCGTCGTCAACAAGGCCGATCGCGACGGCGTCGAGCGCACCGTGGCGGACATCCGCGCCCTGCAGACCCTGGCCGCGGCACCCGATGGCAGCTGGATCCCCCCGATCGTGCGCACCGTCGCCGTCCAGGACGTCGGCGTCAGCGAGCTCGCCCAGGCCATCGCCCGCCACCGCGCCAGCATCCCCCCCGACGCGGCCGCCGCGCGCGAGCGCCGCCGCGTCGCCCACATCCTCGAGAGCCTCGTCAAGGACCGCCTCCTCGACGTGATGGCCGAGGCGCTGGCCGCCGACGGAGGCCGGGACGCGCTCCTCGACCGCCTCGCCGCCCGCGAGACCGACCCCTACACCGAGTGCGAGCGGATCCTCCGCGGGATCTTGCCCCAACATGGCCAAGAAGAAGCGTAGCCGGCCCCAGCGGCCGACCGACGGGCCCGCGCCGCCCCCGACCGCCCCGCCCTCGGAGGCCCGGGCGGACGCGGCCACGTCCAAGCCGCCCGGCCCTCGCGCCCCCGAGGTCGTCATCAAGGTCGCCTCGCGGCGGCTCCTCACCCGGCTCCCGTGGCTCCCCGACGCGCTCGCCGGGCTCGTCCTGGTGCTCGCCGTCGCCGCCGCGCCCCCGGACGGGCTCGCGCGCTTCCCCGGGGTGTGGCTCGCTGGGCGCGTGCTCATCGCGCTGGCCGCC
>PHBI01000085.1 GCA_002841945.1 Deltaproteobacteria bacterium HGW-Deltaproteobacteria-14 | reverse complement strand
GCCGCTGGTGGTGACCGGGCGGGGACGGGCGGAGGTGTCGCCGGGCGTGGTCGGCGCCGGCTGTGGCGCCAGCGTCGGGCCTGGCGTGGCCTACGCGGTGAACCTGGCCGCGGGCGCCCGCCTGCGTGTGCGCGCCACCGCCGCCTCATGGAACCCGACGCTGTCGCTCGCGGCCGCCTGCGACGCCGCGGAGTGCCTCGCGACGGGGGCCTCGACCCTCGACGTCGTGGCCCCGGACGCCGCCCGCTACGTGCTGTGGGTCGCCGGCGCCCACCCCGAGGACCGCGGCGCCTGCGACCTCGATCTCGTCATCACCCCGCCCTGAGGCCCCCCACCAGGGGTCAGGCACCCTCACTTTTCACTTTTCGCCCGCTCGCCCGCCTCCAGCGTGACGCCCACGGATCGAGGGGTCAGGCACCCTCACTTTTCACTTTTCGCCCGCTCGCTCGCCTCCAGCGTGACGCCCACGGATCGGGGGGTCGGGCACCCTCACTTTTCACTTTGCTCGCGTCGGCACCCCCGCAGGAAAGTAAAAAGTGAGGGTGCCTGACCCCTAAGGGAGTCGAGCGACCGCACCGCCTGGGTCTGAGGGGCGAAAGTAAAAAGTGAGGGTGCCTGACCCCTAAGGGAGTCGAGCGACCGCGCCGCCTGGGTCTGAGGGGCGAAAGTAAAAAGTGAGGGTGCCTGACCCCTATGGGGTGGGGCACGCGTAGGGCCCGGACCTCATTGGGTCCGGCCCGCTACGCGCTCGGCTCCTCAGCGCCAGCCGTAGAGGCGCTCGGCGCGGCCCAGCAGGTGCAGCATCTCGGTGCGCTCGCCGTTCGGGTCGGCGCCCACCGCGCCGGCGGCGAGGGCGTAGATCTGTCCCCAGAACGCATTACCGCGGTAATAGGAGCGCCGCAGCATCATCCCGAAGCCCGCCACCGACGCCGCCCAGCGGAAGTCCTCCGAGGCCTCCTCGAAGCCGAGGCCCTCGTCGACCAGCGGCTGCTCGATCGTCGCGCTCTCGGCACCCTGGGGCGCCTTGTAGCGCACCTTCACCGTCATCAGCTCGGACATCGGGTCGACCGGCGCGGGCGGGCCGGTGAACGGGAGCTCGGGCGCGTCCGCCTCCTCCGCCGGCTGGTACTTGAGGCTCGGCGCGGCTCTGCGGAGGTAGCGCGGCTCGCCGGTCGGCACGACCTCGTAGAGCGCCGTCACCTGCGCCCCCGCGCCCAGATCGCCAGCGTCCTTGCGGTCGTCCTCGAAGTCGCGGTTCGCCATCGCGCGGTTCTCGTACCCGATGAGGCGGTAGGCCACCACGTTCGCCGGGTTCCACTCGACCTGCAGCTTCACGTCCTTGGCCACCGTCACCAGCGTCTGCGTCAGCTGGTCGACCAGCACGCGCTGGGCCTCGCGGTAGCTGTCGAGGTAGGCGTAGGTCCCGTTGCCCCGGTTCGAGATGGCCTCGAGGCGGTCGTCCTTGAGGTCCCCGGTGCCGAGCCCGAGCACGGTTAGGTAGATGTTGTCCGCCGCGGCGCTGGTCACCTGCGCGATCAGCCCCGACTGGCTCGTCATGCCCGCGTTGAAGTCGCCGTCGGTCGCCAACAGCACGCGGTTGGTCCCGCCAGCCACGTAGTGCGCGCGCGCCAGGCCGTAGGCGAGCCGCAGCCCGGCGCTGCCGTTGGTCATGCCGCCCGCGCTCAGGCGCGAGATCGCCCGCAGGATGGCCGGCTTGTTCGAGCCGTTCGTCGGCTGCAGCGCGACCCCCGCGCGCCCCGCATAGGTCACGATGGTGACCGTGTCGCGCTCGTCGAGCTCAGCGACCAGCGCCCGGAGCCCCCGCTTGAGCAGCGGCAGCTTGTTCGACGCGCTCATCGAGCCCGAGGTGTCCACCAGGAACACGAGGTTCCCCCCGGGGCGCTGCGCGCGGTCGATCTCCCGCGCCGCCACCGCGACCCGCACCAGCCGGTGGGTCGGCGCCCAGGGGCACGCCGCCACCTCGGTGCGGACCGCCAGCGGCTCGCCGTCCTCGGGGCGCGGCGCGTCGTAGGTGAAGGCGTTGACCAGCTCCTCGATGCGCACGGCGTCCCGCGGGGGCCGCTGGTTCTTGTCGAGGAAGCGCCGCACGTTGGTGTAGCTCGCTGTGTCGACGTCCGTCGAGAAGGTCGACAGCGGCGAGTCCGACACGCGCTTGAACGGGCTCTCGTAGATAGGCGCGTACGCCTCGCCAGCCCCGCCCTGCGGCGCCTGGCCGTAGTAGTAATAGTCGTAGTCGTAGTACCAGCGCCGCGTGTACCGGTCGTACGTGTACGGCGCCGGGTCGTACGTGACCGTCGGCGCGACGTACTGCTGCACGATGCGGCCGTCGGGCAGCTGCACGGTGTAGTAGGTCCCCTGAGGGCCCGGCAGGGCGTCGATCACGACGCCCCCGGCGCCGCGCAGCATCGGCTGTGCGTACCCCCGACCCGCGGACTTGCCCGCACCGGCGAAGTGGCCGTCCGGTGGGGGCGCGTAGATCGCGTCGCCGGCAGCGTTGGCCCCGAGTCGGCCCAGCGCGCCGCCGGGCCCGCTGATGCCCCCCACGTCAGCGTCCTCGAGGTCACCGGCCGCGACGATCCCCGCAGACAGCTCCATCCGCGGCCCCGCGCTGGCTCCGCGCCGCGCTCCGCCTGCCTCTGCGTTGTCGAGCTGCGCGTGCCCGCCCGCCGTAGTCCCCCACGGCGCGTCCGCGCTCGGGACCCCGGCGCCACCCGATGGGCGCTTCATGACCCCCGCCAGCCCATCCGGCGTGGTCGTGGGCTTGCGGCTCGCCGGGTCGCGGAGCGCCCGGTTCTCGGCCGCGCTCGCCTCCCTGTCCGGGGACCGGCCCGTGTCTCGGGCGCGCTGCCCAGCCGGGTCCGAGCCGTCTGCGATGGTCTTCGGCGTCGCCACCTCGGCCGGCCTCGCCTGCCCGGGGTTCTGCCTCTCGGCCTCGGTCGCCGACCCGGCGCCGATCGCCTCCTCGGCGTCCGCCGCCGTCACGCCCCGGCTCGTGGTCGTCGCGGCCGGCTGGCCCTTGACCGCCTTCGCCGCCGCACCCGACGCGAGGACCTCCGCCGGCAACTCGCCCGCCGGAGCGCCCACGGGCTCGGTGATGCGCTCGCTCAGCACCGGCGCCTCACCCCCCGGCGCCACGCCGTCGCCGCTCGTCGACAGCGCGATCGCCGCGGTCCCGCCGGCCGCCACGAGCAGCGCCGCCGCCACCAGCCACCGCCGCGACCCGCGTCGCGCCCACCCGAACAGCGGGATCGCGCCGCCACCGTCGTCGTTCGCCGCTGGGCCGCCGTCCCCCGCCGCGACGATCGCCGCGCGCGCCGCCGGCCCCAGGTCCGCCGCCGGCTCCTCCGCCAGCTCGGCCTCGAGGGTCGCGCCGAACGCGCGGATCGCCGCGATCTCCGCCTGCAGCGCCGGGTCCGCCGCCGCCGCCGCCGTGATCTCGCTCGCTTCGTCCGCCGCCAGCTCGCCCAGCGCGTACGCCGTCAGCCGCGGGTCGTTCACGTCGATGCGCGCCGTCATGCTGCCCCCTCGACGCTGTCGCGCAGCGCCTTGATCGCGTGGTGGAGCAGGTACCCCACGTTGGACACGGTCAGCCCCGTCACAGCGCTGATCTCCTTGTAGCTGAGCCCCGCCTGGAACTTCAGGCGCACCACCTCGCGCTGGTTCGCCGGCAGCCCCTCGACCCCGGCCAGCACCCGGCTCGTCGCCTCCTTCCTCAGCGTCTGAGCGAGCGGCGTATCGCCCGCTTCCGCGGCGACCTCGACCGCCGCAGCACCGACCGGTTGCATCCGGCCCTCCTTGCGCGCCACGTCGAGCGCGCGGTTCCGACACACCGTGAACAGCCAGGGCGCCACGTGCTCCCCGAGCTGCTCACGATCGGCCTGCCACAACCGGACAAAGGTCTCTTGGACGACGTCGCGGGCCCGCTCGACGTCGCCGGTGATGCTCTTCGCGTAGCGCATGAGCGCCGCCTCGTGCTGCGCGAGCGCCTCGCGCACGAATGAGGCTGCGTCCGCTGCCACCCGTCTCACCCCGTTGCCTCCGGTGACTTGCCTTCCACCGGGTTAACGGCGCAGGCGGGAGACCCTTAGAAAATTCCCGACCTTTTTATCGCGGCGCGTCCAGCCCCGCGCGCCGCACGCCCTCGACGGACGCGTCGGCCCACACGCCGTAGTGGTCCGACGCCAGCGTCTCCTCGTGGGGCTGTTCGAACGCGACACCGCCGTCGGTCAGCGTCAGCCCCGGCGAGAACATCACGTGATCCGGGGTCTGGGGGATCAGGTCGAGGTAGGCCATCAGCTGAAGGATCATCGACTTGGGCTTGCCGTTGTCCCAGGTCCACTTGGTCCCGAAGCCGATGTTGTAGTTGCCCCCCGGATCCCACGTCAGGGCGCCGGGGGCGAGCCGCGGCAGCGCGTTGGTGAAGCCCGTCTCCGCGAGGAACTCGGCCATCTGGGGCGTGTCGGGGTCGAGGTTGAAGTCCGCCCCGATGACCACCGGCGCCTGGTGCTCGCGGCGCAGCTGGCCGACCCAGTCCGCGAGGCGCTTCAGCTCGAGGTCGCGGGTGGTGCGGTTGTCGTGGAGGAGCTTGAGGAGCCAGCCGGGCGGCTCGGCCTGGGTGACGACGCCGCGCTCGCGCAGGGTCCGCCACCCCTCCCAGAAGGCGTCGTGGTTCGGAAAGCCATAGCGGACGTGGGTGTTGACGACGATCACCGGCGAGCCGTCGAGGTGAACGCGGCAGGCGAGCGCGATGCGCACTGGCCCCGCCTGGAAGCTGAACCAGTCGTTGACCAGCCCGCGCCCCGACAGGCGCTTGGTCTCGAGGTGCTCGAGGCCGAGGCCGCGGCGCGCCAGCACCGTCAGGCCCTCCCCGCGGCCGATGCCGGTCGGCAGCCCGAAGCCGAACAGGCGCAGCCCGCTGTTGGCGACCTGCCAGACGACCTCGTAGTCGAGCGCCTCGGCGAGGTCGGTGGCGAGCGCGGGCAGCGGCAGGCACTCCTGCAGGGTCACGACGTCGGGGGCGCGCACCTTCAGCTCCGCGACCATGGCGTCGAAGCGACGGCGCTTGTGGCCCGGCGGCTCGACCTTCTCGAGGCGCGTCAGGCCGCGCACGAGGAGGCCGATCCAGGTGTTCAGGTTGACGATGCGCAGGCGCGTCACGGGTTCGACTCGTCTCGCCGGGGCGGGGGAGCGGAGGGAGCGGCCGCGTCCTCCGAGGCCGGGTCCGCGACGCCGTCTTCGAGGCGCAGCATGGCACGGTCCCGCGTGTAATGGTAGCCGACCTGGCGCGGGCCGTAGCGGTGCTCACGGCCGACCGGGCAGGCGTCGCGGACCGCGAGCCACGGCCGCAGATCGTCGGGGGCGACCGCCGCCCGCGCCGCCGCGAGCCCCAACGCCGGGACGCACGGCCGCTCGACGCACCCGTCGCAGGGGCGAGGGCCGCGCGGGGCCGCGGCCGGGCCCGGGAGGTCGACCACGACGGCGGCGCGCAGGCCGAGCCACGGCCCGTGCACGGGGTCCACGCAGAGCATGGCCGGCCCGAGCTGCGCCAGCCCGACCGCGTCCGCCAGGCGCTGAAACGCCACCCGCCGCGGGGGCGCCTCGTGGGGGAAGCGCAGCGCATATTGCGATGCAATATTCGCTGTCGCGATCCTCGCTACGGTGCGCTCTGTCCATAGGTCGAGCGGATCTGACGCGATGCGCAGGTCGCGGTCCGCGTCGAGCGCGGCGATGAACCGCGGCCACAGCGCCCGGGTGTGCCCGAGGACGATGACGAGGGCGTCTCGGCGTCCGAAGTCGGGCAGGCGCCAGGGCGCCTCCACCGTCCGGTTGTAGTCCCCGGCGCGCCCGGCGGCCGCCAGGTCGAGCCCCGCGGCGGCGGCCTGTCGCGCGACGGCCTCGAACAGCGGTCCCCAAGTCTCCATGCCTCGTCATCTCGCGAAGCGCCCCCCATGGCAAGGCCGGCGCTCTCGCCCGCCCTCCGGTCCGCTCTCTCGTGGCGGAGCGCACCAAGTCCGCTGCTTCCCTCGGACACCTCGCGCGTGGCAAGGTCCTCGCCATGAGCGCGAAGTCCGGTTCCGCCCGTCCCCGACGCTCGGTCGTCGGCACCCTCCTCGGCCTCCTCGTGAAGGTCGTCCTCACGGCCATCTCGGTCGCGATCCCGCTGCTCGGCGCGTGGTTCGCCACCTCCCTCGCCGTCTACCTCGACGGGCCGCTGTGGCTCGCGATCACCGCCGGCGGCCTGCTCGCGCTCGCCCTGCCGCTGCTGTGGGAGCTCTGGAGCGACGCGCGCCGCCGCAGGAAGAAGACCCGCGGCGACCGCGTCCTCGGCACCTTCGACCGGCTCGTCCTGCGCACCCTCACCCTCAACCTCCTGTTTCTGGCCGTCATCCTCTTCGCCTACCCGCGTCAGGGCTTCGCCGCCATCTCGACCCGCGGCGACTGGATGCTCGGCGACTCCCACAGCGCCACCGCCGAGGCCGTCCGCGGCGCGCTCTTCGACGTCGCCGGCGGCCTCGAGTGGCTCTACGACTCAGCGACCTCGAACCCGTACGCCAAGTACGCCGACACCGGCGACGGGACCCGGCCGACCCCGACCCCCGAGCCGCAGACCGAGCCGACCCCGCTGCCCGGCGCCAGCTCCGACGCCGGCCATCGCCTCGGCGCCTCCGGACACAGCTGGCCCCTCGACCCGACGATCCACCCGGCGGTCGCCGCCATGCCAGACTCGGCCAAGGTCAGCGTCGAGGCGGTCGGCCGCTACCTCAGGGCGCAGGTCCCCGACCCGTACCTGCGCGTCAAGGCGCTCCACGACTTCGTCGCCGAGTGGCTCGCCTACGACGCCCCCGCCCTCGCCTCCGGCGACCTCCCGTCGCAGCGCGCCGCCGACGTCTTCGCCGCCCGCACGGCCGTCTGCGCCGGCTACGCCCAGCTCCTCGTCGCCCTCGGCGAGGTGACCGGCGACCACGTCGTTTACGTCACCGGCCACTCCCGCGCCAGCGGCGAGGACCTCGACGGCGTCGGCCACGCCTGGAACGCCGTCGAGCTCGACGGCGCCTGGTACCTCATCGACCCGACCTGGGACGCGGGCTTCGTCAGCGGCGACACCTTCACCCCCCAGTACCGCTCCGACTACCTCTTCACCCCGCCGGCCATCTTCGCCCGCGACCACTTCCCCGACGACGCGGCCTGGCAGCTCCTCGCCAAGCCCCTGTCGCGCGGCGAGTTCCTGCGCCAGCCGGCGCTGTCGCCGAGCTTCTTCAGCCGCGGCCTGCGCCTCGTCTCCCCCGCCCGCTCCCAGGTCGACGTCGCCGGCGCCCTCGACCTCGTCATCGACAACCCGCGCGGCGCCTGGCTCCTCGCCGTCGCCGTCGACAAGGGCTCCGCCGCCAAGATCAAGTGCGCCGGCCCGCTCAACGACCCGCGGACGTCGCTCCACTGCGGCTTCCCCGCGGACGGCCGCTACCAGGTCGAGATCCTCGTCGGCGACGCCCAGTACGGCACCTTCCGCTCGGTCGGCTACGTCGAGGCCAACAGCGGCGACTGAGATCGGCCTCCGCGCTCGGGGTCACAGCGCCGCGGCCGCGTACAGCAGCGCCACGCCGAGCACGAAGGCGACGAAGCGGCCGGAGGTGGTGGCGAAGGTGCAGGCGCGCTTGACCGCCGGGACCAGGTCGGCCGCGCCGATGTACAGGAAGCTCCCGGCGCCGATGGCGACGAGGAAGCTCACGTCGATGTTCCCTCCGATGAGCCACGCGAGGAGGCCGCCGAGCGGGAACGTCAGCGCCGAGGCGAAGTTCCAGAGCAGCGCCCGGCGCGGCGGCCAGCCACCGTGCACCAGGATCCCGAAGTCCCCGAGCTCCTGGGGCACCTCGTGGAGGGCGGCGGCGGTCCACGCGACGAGGCCCGCGCGCACGTCCGCGACGAACACCGCCCCGACGGCGATGCCGCCGAGGAGGTTGTGCAGGGCGTCGGCGGTCAGGATCAGGGCGTTCGGCGGCGCCGTGTGCTCCGAGGGCGGCAGGTGGCAGTGGTGCCACTCCATGAGCTGGTCGAGGGCCAGAAACAGCGTGAAACCCACCGCGGTCCAGAGCCACGGGGCGAGGGACTCCCCCCCGCTTGCGTGAACCGCGTGGGGGAGCATGTGAAACAGCGCGCCGCCGACGAGGGAGCCGGCGGCGAAGGCCACGAGCGGCTTCAGCAGGCGCTTCAGCGTCGGCTCGGGGAGGACCAGGGTCACCGCGCCCACCAGCGCGATCGCGGCCATCACCAACCCCATCGCCAGGATCCACAAGAGCGTCGCGCCGTCTTCCATCAGAGCCCCCGTCGTTAATGCAGTTAAGTTGCAATTACTGCGGCGTCGGGCAACGCGGCAGAACGTCGCACCCCCAGCCCGTCCCGCGGCCGCGGCCGGGTCGCGGCGCTTGCCTCGCGGCGGCTCGGCATGCTGTCATCCCGCCTCAGCCACGGCCCGGAGCAGCGATGCGACCCTACCTGGATCTTCTCCGCCTGGTGCTCGAGCAGGGCGAGCGCAAGAGCGATCGCACCGGCACCGGAACGCGCAGCCTCTTCGGCCTCCAGACCCGCTACGACCTGCGCGAGGGCTTCCCCCTCGTCACCACCAAGAAGGTCCTGTTCGACTCCGTCGTCCGCGAGCTGCTCTGGTTTCTGCGCGGCGCCACCAACATCAACGACGACCTCGGCACCCGCATCTGGGACGCCTGGGCCGCCCCCGACGGCGAGCTCGGCCCCATCTACGGCCACCAGTGGCGCCGCTGGGGGGCGACCGCCGACGACCCGGGGATCGACCAGATCTCGGCGGCCATCGACCTCATCAAGCGCCAGCCCGACAGCCGCCGCATCATCGTCAACGCCTGGAACGTCGGCGACCTCGACAAGATGGCCCTGCCCCCGTGCCACGCCTTCTTCCAGTTCTACGTCGCCGCCGGTCACCTCGACTGCCAGCTCTACCAGCGCTCGGCCGACCTCGCCCTCGGCGTGCCGTTCAACATCGCCAGCTACGCCCTGCTCACGACGATGATCGCCAACGAGTGCGGCCTCACCCCGCGCTGGTTCATCCACACCCTCGGCGACGCCCACATCTACGACAACCACGTCGAGGGCGTGACCCGCCAGCTCGACCGCGAGCCCCTCCCGCTCCCCCGCGTCGCCCTCGCCGACAAGCCGACCCTGGCGCTCACCTTCGACGACATCCGCCTCGAGGGCTACCAGCACCACCCCTTCATCAAGTTCGCCGTGGCGGTCTAGATGCCCTCGACCCGCACCTTCACGGCCATCCTCGCCGCCGACCTCACCGGCGGCATCGCGCGCGCTGGCGACCTCCCCTGGCACCTCCCGGCCGATCTGCGCCACTTCAAGCGCACCACCATGGGCCAGGGCACCAACGCCGTCATCATGGGCCGCGCCACCTGGGACACCATCCCGCCGCGCTTCCGCCCCCTCGAGGGCCGCCGCAACATCGTCATGAGCCGCGACCTCCACTACGCCGCGCCCCTCCCCGCGCACACCGCCCACGACCTCGACGGGGCGCTCGAAGCGGCCGAGGGCTGCGACCAGGTCTTCGTCATCGGCGGCGCCCAGGTCTACGCCCAGGCCTTCGCCGACCCGCGCTGCCGCGCCGTCGTCCTCACCCGCATCGCCCGTGACTTCGCCTGCGACGTCCGCGTCGCCTTCCCCATCCCCGGATACCACCGCGTCGGTGCGTCCGGCCCCCACGTCCACGACGGCGTGGGCTTCACCTTCGAGCGCTGGGAGCGCGGCTAGCCGCGCTGGGAGCCACTCTCTTGCCCCAAGACACCCCGCTCTTCGAGCACGACGCCCGCGGCGAGGGTGACCCCTACGCCCTCGTCGGGCAGCTCAGCTGGCAGCCCCTCGACGCTCACCTCGACGCCCTCGTCGCCGCCGGCGAGGCCCCGGATGGCCAGTGCTCGCGCTGCCGCCTCAAGTGCTGCACCTACCAGATCGCCGTCCCCGAGGCCGAGGTAGACCGCGTCACCGCCGCCGCCGCGCGCCTCGGCGTCACCGCCTTCGCGATCTTTCGCCCGCCCCGCCCGGGGGACATGGCGGGGGCGCGCGTGCTGACCCAGCGCGACGACGGGCGCTGCCTGTTCTTCGACCCCGCCGAGCGCTGCCGCATCCACGACGCCATCGGCCCCGAGGCCAAGCCCAGCGTCTGCCAGCTCTACCCTGGCCAGCCGACGGTGACGCCGCTCGGCGCGCGCGTCCCGGTGCGCCCGGAGTGCCCGTGGCCCCAGCGCACCCGCGAGCCCGACGCCGTCGCCCGCTACGCGCGCGTCCTCGAGTCGCGGCGCGACGTCTCCCCGCGCCTGCTGGTCCGCGTCGTCCCGGAGGTCGTGCGGCTCGACGCCCACGTCAGCGCGCCCTTCGCGGCCGTCGACGCGTGGCTGACCGAGGCGGCGGCGTCCATCCGCGCGGCGGCCACCGCCATGGCGGGCCTCGATCAGGCGATCACCCTGCTCGTGACCCGCTTCTCGCTCACGCCGACCCAGGACCCGGCGCTGCCCGCGCGCACGCTCGCCGCGGCGCTCTCCGGCGTGCTCGACCACTGCAAGGCGCTCACCGCGTCCGACGCCTTCGTCAAGGTCGCCTGCGCCGCGCCGCCCGCGGACCCGCGCCCGACCCCCAGCGAGCTCGTGGCGGTGGCCCTCGAGTCCTTCGAGCCTCTGCGTTTCCCGACCCTGCTCGCGGGGCTCGGCGTGCTGCGCCTGTTCGTGGCCGCCTGCGACCGCGACGCCCGCTCGCTCACGGCCCCCAACGAGGTCCTCGCCGGCTACTTCCGCCAGCTCCACAGCGACGCCGTGCGCCTGCCCCTCGCCCGCGCCACGCCCGCGACCCTCGAGGCCGCGGCCTTCGCCCCCGGGCTGTAGCCGGCGACGTCTCTCAACGCCTCAGCGCGGCGGCGGGGTCTCGGCCGGGTCGGTGCCGCCCGACGAGGCGCTGCCCTCGCCGCTGTCGGTGGAGCGCGGCTCGACGACGTCGACGGTGGTGCTCGCGCTGCCGCCGCCGAAGTAGATGATCTCGATGAAGGGCGCACACACCAGCACCTGCTCGAGGCACGCGTCGCGCGCGTCGCAGTCGGCCAGGGCGTCGCAGGCGCCGATGCGCGCGAAGGTCTGCTGGCTCAGCAGGGCCCCGAGGGCGCGGCACTCGGCAGCGTCGTCGTCGTCGTAGGACGCCTGCTCCTCCTCGGGCTCGATCGGATCCTCGCGCGGGATCTGGGCCGGCTCCGACGGGCTCGAGCCGTCGCTGCCGCCGTCGGGGGGCGACCCGCTCGAGGCCTGACCGCCGCCGGAGCTGACCACCGCCGTGTCCCCCACGTCGCAGCGCTCGACGTTGGCCGGCACCGCGTCACACACCGCCTGCTTGGCCGCCGGCAGCGTCCCGTCCGCCCAGCTCATGAAGACCGCGTCAACGCACGCGCCGATCGGGTTCGCCGCCACGACGACCTCGCCGCCGCCCTCGCGCGGCGGGAGCGGGTCGCTGCCCTCCTCGGGTGCCGGGCTCTCGCTG
This sequence comes from Deltaproteobacteria bacterium HGW-Deltaproteobacteria-14, assembly GCA_002841945.1. Classification (GTDB taxonomy): domain Bacteria; phylum Myxococcota_A; class UBA9042; order PHBI01; family PHBI01; genus PHBI01. The sequence continues at coordinate 33,313 of PHBI01000085.1, read as the reverse complement.
CCGCCGCCCGCGTCCGGGCCGGCCGGGTCGGTCGACGGGACGTCGGTGCGCGGATCGCTCGGCTCGGTGGTGTCGCCGCCGCCGCCACCCCAGTTGGCGATGTCGTCGCAGCTCGCCGCCGTGAAGCAGCCGAAGATCTGCTGCGCCGCCGCCAGCTCGGTCCCGGCCAGCGACGCCGCGCAGTCGCTCGCGCAGGCCGCGGTCGCCGCGGGCTCGCCGGCGCACGCCGTCACCTTGGCGCAGAACGTCTGGCAGGCCGCGAGGGCGCCGGCCGGCGGCGCCAGCGGGCTCTCGCACACCGGCGGGACGTAGACCGGCATGGGGGCGTTCGGGTCGGTGGTGCAGTTGTCGTCCGCGCACCCTTCCTGGGCGGTGGCCCCGGAGTCGTTGGCCGAGCGGCCGCCGCCGAGCCCGAAGTAGTTGTCGAACGCGCTCGCCTCGGACCCTGGCGTGGTCGTGCCCGGCGTCGCGGTGCCCCCGTCGCTGCAGGCGACGGCGAGTGGGGTGACGGCCAGCGCGACCAGGACGGTGGAGAGACGGCTTGCCATGGGGGACCTCCGAGTGTGCCGCGGCGACGATACTCGCGCGGGGCGGACGGATCCAGCTTCGCGACCAGCGCCGTCCCGGGCTCGGTGGTCGGGCGGGGTTTATGGAAACGGCGTCCGCTCACGATTACAGCGATGTTCTCCGCGCTCGCGTTTTGCCCCTAAAGCTTCTCCGGATCCCGACGACATCTTTTCAGTACCTGAAGTCGTGTGGTTGTTACGGGGAGGTTGAACACGATGGTGGTCCTATTTTCGTGCGCGGGTGTGACGATCGTGGCGACGTTCCTGATGGCGCGTCGCAGCATCTCCCAGGGCCTGCGCTTCGAGCGCATGGCCTCCGAGATCTCCAGAGCGGCCTCGCGCGTCGTTCCGCGGCCGGCTAGCGACTGAGCACTGGCCTCGGTTTGGGAGCAGGGGGGCCGGCGCGGGGCCACCCCTCTGCTCCGTTTTGTCACGCGAGGAGCGCCAGCAGGTCGTCGCGGGTGATCGACGCGGCCTGTGAGGCGTCGCCGACGGCCGCCTCGGCCAGGGCGCGCTTCTTCGCCTGAAGGCCGAGGATCCGCTCCTCGACCGTGTCCTGGGACACGAGCCGGTGCACCACCACCGGGCGCTCCTGCCCGATGCGGTGCGCGCGGTCCGCCGCCTGATCCTCGACCGCCGGGTTCCACCACGGGTCGAGCAGCATCACGTGGTCGGCCGCCGTCAGGTTGAGCCCGGTGCCGCCCGCCTTGAGCGACAGCAGCATCACCGGCGGCCCGTCGTCGGACTGGAAGGCGTTGACCACCGCCCCGCGGTCGCGGGTCGAGCCGTCGAGCCGGACGAAGTCGAGCCCCGCGGCGGTCAGGTGCGGCTCGACGAGGTCGAGCAGCGACGTCCACTGGCTGAAGACCAGCGCCTTGTGCCCCTCCGACGCCGCCTCCTCGAGCACCTCGAGCAGCAGCGCGATCTTCGACGAGGTCTCGGCCTGCTGCCCCGGGATCAACCCCGGGTGACACGCCGCCTGGCGCAGCCGCAGCAGCGCCTCGAGCGCCGCGATGACGCTCCCGCCCCCCTGCAGCGCCGCCACCACCTCCTTCTGGGTGGCCGCGCGGATCGCCTCGTAGACGTCCCGCTCGGCGGCGCTCATCTCGCAGTGCAGCACGACGTCTGTGCGCGGTGGAAGCTCGGGTGCGACCTCGCGCTTCATGCGGCGCAATATGAACGGCCGGACCCGCTCGCGCAGCCGCAGCGCCGCCTGCCGGTCGCCAGCGGCGATGGGGTCGGCGTAGCGCTCCACGAAGTCGGAGCGCCCCCCGAGGAGCCCCGGGTTCGAGAAGTGGATCTGGCTCCACAGGTCGTCGAGGCGGTTCTCGACCGGCGTGCCGGTCAGCGTCAGCCGGAAGCCCGCGCGCAGCCGATAGGCCGCCTGGGCGACCTGGCTGTCGGGGTTCTTCATGGCCTGCGCCTCGTCGAGGACGACCATGTCCCAGTCGACCGCCGACAGCGCCTCGCTGTCGAGCCGCAACAGCGCCCACGTCGTCAGCGTCACGTCGGCGTCGGGGTCGAGCGCCCGCCGCGGGCCGTGGTACGTCGCGACCTTCAGCGACGGGCGGAACTTCGCCGCCTCCTCGGCCCAGTTGAACAGCACGCTCGTCGGGGCGACCACCAGGGTCCGGCCCCGCACCGCGCACAGCGCCTGCAGCGTCTTGCCGAGGCCCATGTCGTCGGCGAGGAGGCCGCCGAGCCCGGCGCCGCGCAAGAACGTCAGCCAGTCGAGGCCCGCCTGCTGGTAGTGGCGCAGGGTCGCCGTGAGGTCGGCGGGGGCGGGCGCCTCGGGGATCCCGGTGAAGTCCCCGAGCAGCGCCTTCAGGCGCGCGAATCGCGGCGGGAGCGGGCGGTCGAGCGCCTCGCACAGCTGCGCCATGTCGCCGAGCGCCGACGGTGGGAGCTCGCCCTGGGCGTCCTTGGCGCGGAGCAGCCCCTCGATGGCGTGCCCGTAGCGACGCAGCCAGTCCCGCGGCAGCGGCGCCCAGCCGCCGCCCTCGAGGGGCGCGAGCTGCAGCCCCTTGCGCCACGCCCGCATCACCCGCGCCGGGTCCGCCGGGGCGTCGTCGGACTCGAAGCGCAGCGTGACGTGGCCCTCGTCGTCGAGCTCGACCTCGGGCACCAGCGGCGCCGCGAGGTAGTAGTCCTCGTGGGCGGTCCCGACGATCTCGCCCCCCTGGAAGCGCTCGAGGCGCGAGACGAAGGCGACGGCCTCCTCGCCGGAGAAGTGCGCCTTGCGGCCCGGCTCGAGCCCGAGGCCGCGGGCGAGGCGCGCGGTCAGGTGGTCCTCGGTGCGGGGGTCGCGGATCGGCAGCGCGCCGCCGAGCAGGACGAGGTGCCCGCGGTCGACCCGCGCCGTGGGCGGGTCGCCGTAGACCAGGGTCGGGAACACCGTGAGCTGGTCGTCCTCGTCGGAGACCTCCACGATGACCCGCGGGGGCTCCGCCTTGCCGGTCGGCAGGCGCTTGGTCTCGATCTGAACCGGTACCCGCTTCTTCAGCTCCGCGATGACGCGCCCCGCCAGCTCGGTCACGTCTTCGGGGCGGTAGTAGCGCCCGCGCGGCAGCTCGCGCAGGTCGCGCTCGCCCAGCCCGCCGTCGCCGACCGGGCGCAACACCCCGTCACACAGCACCGCGCGGTTGCGAAACAGCTCCGTCACGCCCGGGTCGACCACGAGCCGCACGGTGAAGCCGTCGCCGTCGTCGCTGACCACCGCCCGCGGGGTCACGGGCTCGCCCGAGGCCTTGAGCTCGAGCCCATCGAGGGTCACCCGCTCGCACCCCGCGACGGCCTCGAGCAGCTGCGCCATCGACGTCGCCGGGACGACCCCGTGGCGCCAGGTGCCCAGCGCCCGCTCCGCCATCAGGTCCGCCTGGCTCGTGATGATCGGGGCCTGACCGTCGGTCGCGAGGCCCTGGTTCCACGGCTGGGCCTTCCCCTCGAGCTCCATCATGCGCTGCAGCGCGATGGAGTCACCGCTGCGCCTGAAGACGTATACCAGCCGGCCCAGGGCGTCTTTGCTGCGTTGCAGCGAAGCCCCCTCCTTCTTGGCCTGACGCAGGGCGATGATGGCCGCCGCGACGTGGCCGCAGCAGTCGTCGCCGCCGGGGCAGTCGCACTGCCACTCCTCGTCCTCGGGCCACAGGGTGACCTCGAAGGAGCGGCGCTTGCTGGCGGCGACGACGCGCAGGGTCAGCTCGTCGTCCTCCTCGCGCTCGAGGGTGACGAGGCCGTCGCGGGCGAGCCCGACGCCGGCGGACCAGTCGGCGGCGGACACCGACTCACGGATGGCTTGGAAGAGGTCGTCGAGCACGCCGGAGCCTCTAGCAGATCCTCGGTGCGAACCCAACGGGATTGGTCGCGGGGCCGGGGAATGACGGGTCGGCGCGGCCGCGGCTGACCACGGAGGTACACACGGCGTCCCACCCCAGCGCCACGCGGGTGATCCCCGAGCGGGAGTGGACCGGGTGGACGGCGGGGGGCATCGTCCGCGCGGCGGGCGCCTGGGCCCTGGTCGCGTTGGCGATCGCGTGGGCGGTACACTGAAGGGCTGCTATCCTCGCGGCGAGGTGGTCGCGGCGCGGAGGCGAAGGCATTGCACAAGGCGGTAGCGCGGGACGTGCTGCGCAGGGCGGGGTGGACGGAGCCCCAGCTGGTGATGGCGCTCAGGATCATGGCCTACGACGGCGCGCGGTCCGCCGCCGGCACCGCGGACGTCATCGCCGCCTTCGCCGAGCGCAGCGAGGACGCGAGCGAGGCGGCGGCGTGGCGCGGGGTGGTCGCGAAGCTGCGCGCCGACCCGCAGCAGGCCGAGGCGCTGTGGGCCCTGCGGCGCATGTGACGGTCAGCGCAGCTGGTCGAGGGTCAGGACGGCGCCCTCGCGCTCGGGCTGGCCGGGGAGGGCGACGAGCAGCCCCGCGAGGTCGTCGGCGGTGACCGAGCGGTAGCGGTCGCGCAGGCGCCTGCCGCCGAACAGCGCCGCGAGCGCGAGCACCCCGTCGCCGACGGCGGCGCTGGCGCGCTCGGCCGGTCGGGACTCGCCGCGGTCCGGCCCGGTGATGAACGACGCCCGCAGGGTGGTCCACGGCAGCCCCGACGCCTCGACCGCCGCCTCCGCGCGCCCCCGGGCCCGCAGGTAGCTGCCGCGCGCCGACGGCGACGCGCCGACCGACGACAGGTAGACGAGCCACGGCCGCGTCCCCGCGGCCACGCAGGCGTCGACGAGGTGCTTGGTCAGGCCGAAGTCGACCGCGTCGTGGGACGCCGCGGCCGCGTCCCCACCGCGCCGGCCGAGCTCACGGGCGCGCTTCATCGTCGTCCCCACGAGGCCGTACACCTCGGTCGCGCCGAGGTCGCGCACGGCCTCGGTCAGCTCCGCGCCGGACCACGCTGCGCTGCACACCTCGGCGCCCAGCGATGTGAACTCGGAGTGCCACTCCGAGTGCCGTGAAGAGTCGGGGCGGACGTGCGCGATCGCACGAACGCCGAGCCCGACGAGGTGGCGGACGACGGCCTGACCGGTGTAGCCGGTCGCGCCGGCGACGAAGGCGACGCGTGGTGTGCTCATGGCTCCTCCGTCGCGGGGTCAGGGCCCCCGGAGCGGCTACTTCAGGGCGCCGTTCACCGTCAGGTAGGCGTTGTCGCGTTCGACCGACTGCACGTCGAGGTTCAGGATGGTCCCCGCGGGCACGACCGACGTGAGGCTGCCGAGGTCGATGGCCGGCAGGTCGAAGCGCGCCTTGTCGGTCACGGTCGACAGCAGCTGCGGCACCAGGGACGTGATGAGGTCCACCACCGCCTGGTCGTCGCCGGCGAAGTAGCCCTCGTTCTGGACGACCTCGAGGATCATCGGGTCGAGGTCGCCGATGTTCAGCTGGATCTGGTTGCCGCCGGTCTCGTTGAGCCCGAAGGCGACCTCGACCAGCGCCTCGGCCTGGAGCCACAGCGCGATGTGCGCGGGGCCGCCGAAGTCGAACTTCAGGTCGAGGTAGAGGTCGCCGAGCTGCAGGCGCTCGCCGAGGCCGGCGCAGGAGTTGTAGACCGGCGGCAGCAGCGGATCGACCGACAGCTCCAGGTTCTGCAGCGGGAGGTCGAAGCCGAGCTCGTCTCCCTCGCCCACGACGAGGCTCAGCGTCCCGCCCTCCCAGACGGCGAACAGGAGCTCGTTGATGAACGAGTCGTGGAGCCCGACGACCATTGGCGCCGACGGCGGGAAGGTCAGCGACGTGAAGTTGGCGCAGCCGCGGTGGCCGATGGAGCCGAGGCTCGCGTAGGGGCGGTCGGGGTTCTGGGCGTAGGAGATGCCGTCGAGGCGGAGCTGCAGGCGCTCCGGCGAGATGTCGACGGCGCGCGCGACCATCTTCACCTGGACGGTGTTGACCCCCTCGCCGACCGGGGACGGGATGTCGAAGGCCTGGTCGATGTTCAGCGCGTCGAAGAGGCTGCTCAGCGCGCCGCCGACCTGGTCCTCCACGAGCCCCGCGATGAGCGCCTCGAGCCCGTCCTCGAGGGGCGCCTGGATGAGCGTGATGGCTCCGGTGACGAGCCCCTGCAGGATCCCGGTCGGGTCGTTGAGGTCCACGCCGAAGTTGTTCAGCACCACCGTCGTGTTCTCCGCCGCGCTCGTGGTCTGCCCGCCGCTGACGGAGATGAGGATGTCGGTGTCGAAGATGACCTTGGACGCCGTGGCCGCGCCGGGCAGCGCCATCGGGTTGGTGGTGCACACGACGGGCACGCCGCACGGCGCCCACAGCGTGATGGTCGCCGCGAAGTCGTTGATCTCGATGTGGGTGTGGATCTTGCCGTTCTGCAGCGTCAGCGCGATCGTGCTCGAGGACGACGTGATGCCGGTGAAGTCGAGGCTGCACTGCCCGCCGATGCAGGCGAACTGGGCGAGCGGGTTCTGGAGGAAGGCGCTGACGTCGATGTTGTCGACGAACAGCTTGAAGATGCTGGCGAGATCGTCGAGCTCCGCCTCGGTGTGGTCGCCGTCGTCGATCGCCTCCTGGGTCAGCATCAGCGCGATCGCGTTGGAGACGCCGTTGTTGGCGATCGTGGCGTCGTCCATCGCGTAGTACTCGGTGGACTCCTCGACCGAGCGCGTCACGAGCTCGCTGAGATCATAGGGGTCCTTGGCCTCGATCTGCAGCAGGTTGAGCCCGTAGGTGGGCGTGATCTGAGCGCTGAAGGCGCCGCCGGCGGCCGGGAGGGTCACCGGCGCGCCGTTGATGGTGAGCGACGCGACCGTGCCGAGGTTGTCGCTGACCGTGCCCGCGACGGTGATCGGCGCGGCGGTGTTCACGACCAGGCCCCGCTCGGGGCTCGTCACCGTCAGCCCCCGCCGGCCACGGCCTCGGCGGACACGACGTACTTGCCCTCGGTGGCGAAGCGGATGCGGTCGAGGGCGTCGCCGAAGATCGTCTCCGGCCCGCTCGGCGTGGCGCTGAGGCTCTTCACCGGGACGGCGTCCTCGCTGACCGGGTTGCCGTAGGCGTCGATGCCGATCCCCTCGATCCGCACCGGCTGATCGATCGCGTAGGCGAGGGCCTCTGGGACGAAGCGCAGCTCGAGGCTGGCGATCGCGCCCGGGGTGATGGTGAGCTGGCCCGTGCCCTTGTTCGCCGCCGTGACGGCGTCGCTGTCGCAGGTCAGGTCGTAGCTGCCGACGGTCGTGCCGGTCGCCACGCCGCCGGCGACCGTGACCCCGGCCGGCGCCGAGGCCACGAAGGACGCGTCGGCGGTGGGGTTGCCGTAGCGATCGGCGACGAAGCACTCGACCGCGGTGGTCGCGCCGGCGGCGATCGACGGGGCGGCGATGGTCAGCACGCTGTGGTCGGCGCCGGCGGCGATGACGGTGACGGTGACGGGGGTGTCGTCGGTCAGCTCGGCGTCGTCGTCGCGGCACGCGACGGTGAACGTCCCGGCGTGGGTGCTGGTGACCGTGAGGCCGATGACGGTGGCCGCCTCGGCGGGGGTCACGACCAGCGAGAACGGGCGCTGGGTGACGATCTCGCCGGTCGCGGTCGCCGCCGCGCAGTTGACCGTCGCGCTGGCCCCGGCCACCACGGTGTCCGGCACGACCTGGGTGTCCACCAGGACGACGCGGTTCGGATCGGCGCCCTGGGTCGCGTCGTCGCCACAGGCCGGGACGGCCAGGAGTGCGGTACCCAGGACGAGAAAGAGCTGCTTCGCGGAGATCATCGTCGCACCCGCCTTCGAGGTTGGACGTGTTCTACCGATCCCATGGGCGCGAGACAAGGCGGGTCTCGCGCCACCCACCGATCAGTTCGGCTGGAAGCGGCCGCGCGCGGTCTCGCCCCCCCGGGGTGGAGGCGGCTCGGGCCGCCGCGTCGCCCCCCGGCGATCACCGTTAAAACTTGATTTCGTTCATTTTTTACGGCGGCGGGGAGGCGCCGCGACCTCCGGCGCACCGTCAGGTTCCGGTTGGGGTCGCGCGCCCTCGCCGAGGATGCTACCGTCCTGCCACCCATGGGTCGGACGCGCGGCAGACGCGCGCGGTCGACCGTGCCCACCCCTTCGAGTTGTCCCCGCTGGAGGCGATGATGGAACGCGAACGGTTGTTGTCGCGGCTGCGACGCATCGAGGAGACCTTCGAGCTGCGCGACGCCCAGGATCGGGCCGCGATCATCGAGGGACTCCGCGCCGACGACGAGGACCTGCGGGAGGCCGCGAAAGAGGCCGCCGCCGGCGCGATGGTCGACGAGCTCTGCACGGATCTGCTGGCGCTCCTCGCGGACACCGAGGCGCCCGACGAGACGCGCGGTGACGCGGCGATCGCCCTCGGGCCGGCGCTCGAGGTCTGCCACTACGAGGGCTTCGACCTCGACCCCGACGAGATGCCGCTGAGCGAGGCGATGTTCGCCACCGCGGCCAAGGCGCTCGAGGCCGCCTACCGCGCGGCCGGCGCGCCGACGCTGGTGCGGCGGCGGGCGCTCGAGGCGGCCGTCCGTGCGCCGTCGGAGTGGCAGCACGGGGCGATCCGCGCCGCCTGGCAGTCCGACGACGCCGACTGGCGGCTCACCGCCGTCTTCTGCATGGGCCAGGTCGAGGGCTTCCGCGCGGAGCTCGTCGCGGCCATGGCCAGCGACGACGTGGACCTGCGCTGCGAGGCTATCTTCGCCGCGGCCGAGGCCGAGATCGACGAGGCCGGGCCGGAGGTGATCAAGCTCGCGAGCGACGCCGACGTCGACAAGGACGTGCGCCTGGCCGCGATCCAGGCGCTCGGCGCCATCGCCCCCGAGGGCGCCCCCGAGGCCCTCGAGGCCCTCGCCGACGACGACGACCCCGACGTCGCCGAGATGGCGCAGGAGGCCCTCGACATGCTGCTCCTCGGCGACGAGGACTTCGAGGACGAGGACTTCGACTTCGACGACGACGATGACGATGACGACGACTTCGACGACGACGACGACGACGACGACGACGACGACGACGACGACGACGCGCCGAAGAAGAAGAAGTAGCCGCGGCCGCGTCTGACGCATCGCACAAGAAGAAAGGGGAGCTTCTGATAAGAAGCTCCCCTTTTCGCTGCTGCATTGCAGTGAGGTGCTACAGGACGCCGCGGCGCTCCTGGTCGCGCTCGATGCTGCGGAACAGGGCGCCGAAGTTGCCCTCGCCGAAGGAGAGGTGGTTTCGGCGCTGGATCATCTCGATGAAGATCGGGCCGACCAGGTTCTTCGTGAACACCTGCAGCAGGTAGCCGTCGTCGTCGCCGTCGATGAGGACCTGGTGGGCGCGGACGCGCTCGCGGTCCTCGACCACCCCGGGGACGCGGTCGTAGACGGTGTCGTAGTACTCGGCGTCGATGTCGAGGGTGGCGATGCCGCTGCCCTCGAGGGCGTCGAGGGAGGCGAGCAGGTCGTCGGTCAAGAACGCCAGGTGCTGGATGCCCGGCCCCTTGTATTCGCGCAGGTACTCCTCGATCTGGGACTTCGCCTCGCTGCCCTCGTTGATCGGGATGGAGAAGCTCCCGTCGGGCGAGCGCAGCGCGAAGGAGACGAGGCCGGTCTTCTCGCCCTTGATGTCGAAGTAGCGCACCTCGGTGAAGCCGAAGACGTCCTTGTAGAACGCCGACCAGGGGGCGAGCCCGCCGCTCGGGACGTTGTTGGTCAGGTGGTCGATGACGCGGAAGCCCTTGTCGGCGACCTGGCGCGGGGCCGGGTGCGGGACGAAGGCGGCGCGCCATGGGGCGGCGGCGCCCGCGCCGTGGCCCTCGACGAGGTAGATGAGCGAGTCGCCGATGCCGTAGATGGCCGGGACGCCGGGGAGGGTGCCGTTGCCGGTGAAGGGGCGGGCGCCGCGGGCCGTGGCCTCGGCGAGGGCGGCGGCCGCGTCGTCGACCCACCAGCCCATCGCCGGGATCGAGGGGCCGTGCTCGGCGGCGAAGGCCAGGGCCTGCCCGCCGGGCTGCCGGTCGAGGAGGAAGAGGATGTCGTGCTGGGAGTAGAGATCGACGGCGAGCTCGCGGTGCTGCGCGACGCGGGAGAAGCCGAAGCCGGTGAACAGGGCGTCCAGCGCGCTCGGATCGGGGGAGGCCCAGGCGACGAAGGCGACGCCGCGCAGGCCGAGGGGGTTGGCGGTGGGCGGGGTGTGGGTCATGACTTGCTCCAGCTCTTCCAGTAGTCCTTCCACTCGACCCGCTGCGCGGCCTCGGTGAGCGCGAGCGGGCGGCGGGTGTCGATCATCACGGCGACCTCGTCGGTCGCGGTCTTGTCGCGGCTCGCCTCGACGGCGCCCGGCTGGGGCCCGTGGTGGATGCCTTGGGGGTGGAAGGTCAGCATCCCGGGGCCGACCCCCTCGCGGCTGAAGAACTGGCCGCGGTGGTAGAAGATGACCTCGTCGAAGTCGATGTTGGCGTGGAAGAAGGGGACCTTCATCGCGCCGGGGTCGCCGTTCTCGAGGGGGCGGGGGAGGAACGTCACGATGACCATCGCCGGGGTGACGAAGGTCGCGTGGGCGCTCGGCGGCAGGTGGTAGCGGTCGGAGCTCACCGGGCGGATGTCGGCGACGTTGACGCGCCACACGGTGAGGTCGCCCTTCCAGCCGACGGTGTTGATCGGGTCGAAGGGGTAGAAGACCGAGGTGAGGCACCCCTGGCGCTGCACCTTGAGCTCCCACTCGCGGCGCTCCGGGGCGTCGGGGACCGGGGCGGGGCCGGGGGAGGGGACCTCGATGACGGCCGGGTCGAACAGCGCCGTCTGGCCGAGCAGGCCCTTGTCGGGCAGGGCGATCTCGGCCGCGGACTCGACCACCAGCAGGCGCGTCGGGGCGTCGGGGTAGAGGCGGTACACGGTGCCCCGCGGGACGACGAGGTAGTCGCCTTCGCGGTAGCCGATGGGGCCGAAGTCGGTGTGCAGGGTCCCGGCGCCGCGGTGGACGAAGAGGACCTCATCGCCGTCGGCGTTGCGGAAGTGGTACGGCATCGCGCGGTCGAGGCTCGCGACGTGGACCTTGACGTCGGCGTTCTCGAGGACCGCGACGCGGCTGCCCAGATAGTCGCCGGCGCCGACGCCCAGATCCGAGACGTCGAGCGCGCGCGGGCGCAGCTCGCCCTCGATGCGGGTCCAGCCCACCGGGGCCTGGGTCCGGTAGAGGTGCGCGTAGCGGCCGAAGAAGCCGTTGCGCCCGAACTCCTCCTCGACGGTGCCCTCCGGTACGTCGACGTGGGCCTGACGGGTCACCCGTCCGCGTATCCAATGCATCCTCATCGCCCCTGGCTGTGATTCGCTCGATGATAGCGCCGGCCCGTGGGTCAACGAAATCGAAAAACTTTGCATTTTAAGTTCTGAAATATTGAACAACGACGCCGGTCGCTCGCCGCGCCACCACGTGCGCGTCGATCGGCCGCACCAACCCTCGTCCCGGCGTGGTATATCGGAAGACATGAGCACCCTGTGCGCCAGCTGCGGCGACTCGGTCGAGGTCGAGGCCTCCTCGCGCTGCCCGGCCTGCGGTGCAGGGTGGTCGGAAGCGCTATCCAGAGCGCATGGGCAGAGACCACGACGACGACGACGACGACCGCCTCGCCGGGCTGTTCGAGCGCCTCCGCGGCGGCGGTGGCGCCGCGGTGCCGACCTCGGCCTTGGGGCGCCTGCGGCGGATGGCGGGGACGGCGCTCCGCACCGCCCGGGCGGCGCGCAAGGGCGGTGGCCCCGGTGAGGGGCTGGGCGCCGCGGACCCGGAGGCGATCGAGCGGATGGTGATGTCTCTGGGGCAGCTCAAGGGGATCGCCATGAAGATGGGGCAGATCCTGAGCTACATCGACGCCGAGATGCCGCCAGAGACCCAGCGCCTGCTGGGGCTCCTGCAGGTCTACTCACAGCCGACGCCCTTCGAGGCCATCGCCGCCACGATCCGCGAGGATGTGCCGGCCGAGGCGGACGCCATCCTCGCGAGCCTGGACCCCGAGCCGGCCGCGAGCGCGTCGATCGGCCAGGTCCACCGCGCCCGCCGCCCCGACGGGACCCAGGTGGCGGTGAAGGTGCGCCACCCCGGCATCGACGAGGCCATCCGCGCGGACTTTCGCTCGGCGTCGATCGGCAAGGTCATGGGGGGGCTCATGGCGCCGGGCGCCAACATCAAGGAGACCATCGTCGAGGCCCAGGAGCGCTTCCTCGAGGAGTGCGATTACGGCCTCGAGGCCACGCGGCAGCGGCGCTTCGGGGAGCTCCTCGCGGGCCACGCGCGGGTCGACGTGCCGGCGGTCCACGACGGCTGGTGCGGGCAGCGCGTCCTGACGACGACCTGGTACGACGGCGTCGGCTTCGACCGCTGGCTCGCGACCGAGCCGAGCGCCGCGGAGCGGGCCGCCGTCGGGCGCGCCCTCTACGACTTCTACGTCGGCACGCTGTACCGCCACGGCATCTTCAACGCCGACCCGCACCCCGGCAACCTGGTGTTCGCTCCGTACGGGCGCCTCGCGGTGCTCGACTACGGCTGCGTGCGCGCCTTCGACGCGGCCACGGTGCGGGCCCTCGCGGCGCTGTCGGAGGCGGTCCGTGACGACGACGCGCCGAAGATCCGCGACGCCATGGTGGGCCTCGGCGCGCGCGACCCCGGCGCCGCCGGCGAGCGCTTCGACGCCACCCGCGACCTCCTGCGCGCGTTCTACGGCCCGGTGATGGAGCGCGGATCCCACGTCATCGCCGCCGGCGCGAGCACGGCGATCGGCCAGGCGTACAAGACCAAGCGCGCCATCTTCCGCCTGCGCGTCCCGGGCAAGCTGTTGTTTTTATATCGGATTCGCTTTGGGCTCTACGCCGTGCTGGCGCGCCTCGGGGCGGAGGCGGACTGGCGGGCGATCGAGTCGGAGCTCACCGACGGCGTGCTGTCGGCGCGGGTGCCGTGAGCGAGCGCCTCCGCTTCGGCCTCGACCAGCTCGAGGCGTTCGACGCCGTCGACCGGCACGGCAGCTTCCGGGCCGCGGGGGAGGCGCTGCACCGCGTGACGTCGGCGGTGAGCTACGCCGTGCGCTCGCTCGAGGACGCGGTGGGCTTCGCGCTCTTCGATCGGAGCGGACACCGGGCGGTGCTGACCCCGGCGGGCGCGGCGTTTCTGGCGGAGGCGCGGGCGCTGCTCGAGCGCGCCACCGCGCTCGGGCGCTACGCCGAGCAGCTCGGCCGGGGCTGGGAGCCGGAGCTCGCGCTGGTCGTCGACGGGGTGTTGCCCCTCGGGCCGGTGATGCGCGCGCTCAACCGCCTGAGCCGCGAGGCGGTGCCGACCCGGGTCGAGGTGGTCGTCGAGTACCTCGGCGGGGTCCACGAGCGCTTCGCCGGGCACCGGGCGGACCTGATGATGGCGCTCGACTTCCCGGGGCACCCGGACTTCGAGAGCGCGCCGATGGAGCCGGTGACGATGTGGCTCCTCGCGCGGTCCGACCACCCGCTCGCGGCGCTCTCGGCGGTGACCCGGGCCGACCTCGTGCAGCACGTCGAGCTGGTCGTGACCGACAGCGCCTCGGACCGTCACCTGCGGCCGCACCGCCTGCGCCTCGGGAGCCCGCACCTGGTGCGCCTGTCGGACTTCCTCTCCAAGCGCGAGGCGATCCTGGGCGGGGTCGGCTTCGGCTGGCTGCCGACCCACCTCGTCGCTGACCTCGTCGCGCGCGGCGACTTGGTGCGCCTGCCCTTCGACGAGGGCGGCGCCTTCACCTTCGAGCCGCGCCTGGTGTGGCGCCGGGACCCTCACCCCGGCCCGGCGACGCGCCTCATCCGGCGGCTCCTCGACGACGAGCTGAGCGCGGCGCGCGCGTCCTGATGGGGGGGCGCGGCGGGACGGTCGCGTTCATCCATCCGCGGCGGCGGGCCATGGCGCGGCGGCGGGCTGCGGCTGCTCGTCGTCGCGGCCGGGGCCCGGGCAGGCGGCGGCCTCGCGCGGCCCGTCGAGCGCCGTCCGGACCGCGCGGGCGACCTGCGCGGCGAGCGCGGCGGACCCGGTGGTGGTGAAGTGGACGTCGCGGGGACGCTGGAGGTCGCGCAGGCGAGGCAGGGCGAAGGCGTGGAGGTCGTTCACCAAGACACCGTGGCGGCGCATCACGCGGAGCGCGGCGGCGTTGTAGACGGCCGCGTCGCCGTGGACGCGACCGTTGCAGCCCGGCGGGACGGGAGTGGTCGACGCCCAGACGAGCTGTGCGCCGGTCGCCTCGAGGCGCGTGACGAGGCGTTCGAGGTTGCGCTGGTAGGCCTCGAGGGGGGTGGCGCGCCGTCCGACGCCAGGCGCCGCGAGGGCGCCGTCGTGGACGTACTTCAGGTCGTGCAGCCCCCAGTTGAAGTGGATGACGTCCCAGCGGCGACCTGCGAGCCAGGCGTCGAGTCGTGCGAGGCCGTCGCTGGTGGCGTGGCAGTTCTCGAGCGGCCAGTGGACGTTCGCCTCGGCCGCGAGGTGGGCCCGCGCGATCGGGGCGTAGCCCTTGCTGATCGAGTCGCCGATGAGCAGCACGGACGGCAGGGTGGGGTCATCGATCACGGCGCCCTCGGCCGGCCACCGGGTGGTGCGCGGGGCGAGCAGGGTCGCCAAGACCAGAGAGACCGGGAGCATCTTCAGGACGAGCCGCTTCATGGTCCACCTCCCCTGAGACGGCAGGTCTTCGACCGATACGACGCGGTTTCGCACCCCGAAAGGGCCGCCTGGCCAAACGCGAAGCGGGCGAGGCGGTGGCGAAACTCAGCTGAGAAGGTGGGAACGGATCGGCGGCGGGCCAGCGGGGACGACCCGCGGACCGGCCGCGCGTGCGGCGCACCGGAGGCGCACTCGGGTCCGACTGGTCGCCCCGCTGCCGGGCCGCTTCGCGTTGGCGAGGCGGGCCTTTCAGGCGCGGGAGCTCACTCGCTCGGGACGGCGCACTCGTACTCGGCGATGACGTAGCTCCCCGCGGCGATCGGAACGACCTGGGGGCCGACGCTGCATACGTTGCCAGCGGCGTCGCTGAAGCTCGGCGTGACATCCCCCGCGGCGGCGTTGACGAAGATGATCGTCGACGGCGAGCCGGCCAGGGTGGTGGTCCCGGCGCTGAGGCCGGTGGCGGCCTCGGCGTCGAACACCAGCCCCACGTCGTAGGTGACGTCGAGCTCGGCCGTCAGGCCCGGGATGAACGCGCGGCTGCCCGCCTCGCGCGGCGTCAGCTCGAGGATGCCCTTGGTGTCGTCGACCGTCACCTGCAGGGCGGCCTCGAGCGTGCTGATGGTCGTGTCGGTCGCCAGGGGGTAGGTCTCCAGCGCCTGGTGGTCCGCGGTGCGCCGGTAGATGACGTGGTCGCGGAAGCCGGTGCCCGTCACGGTGAGCGCGACGTCGGCGTTGGGCGGAGCGTCGTAGGCGACGAGCCCCTGTGCGTCGGACGTCAGGGTCTGGCCGAGCACGCTCACGGTCGCCCCCGGGACCACCTCGCCGGACACGAAGTCGGTGAGCTTCACGTCCTGGCGGACCGGGGTGTAGGTGCAGGCGTACTCGGCGAGGACGTGGGAGCCGGCGGGGACGTCGAGGGCCGCCGGGCCGGTGCAGGTCCAGCCCCAGAGGTGGGTGAAGGTGGGGGTCACCGAGCCCGCCGCGATGTTGACGAAGATCGCCGCTGACGGGGCGCCGGCCACGGTCGTGTTGCCGGCGCTGAGGCCGGTCTGAGACGTCGGGTCGTAGACGAGGGCCACGTCCGCCGCGGCGTCGGTCGCGATCGTCAGGTCCGGGATGGGCGCGCCGGTGTCGGCGTCGACCGCGGCGATCTCGAGGATCCCCCTGGCGTCGTCGATGGTCAGCTGGAGGATGGCCTCGAACGCGCTGATGGTCGGGTCGGCCGCGAGCGGGTATGCGAGCGACGCGTCATCGGCGCCGGTGTGGATGTAGAAGAGGTGAGGGCGCGTCCCGGGGCCGGTCACGTCGATGACCACGTCCGCGTCGGCGGCCACCGTGAGGGCGACCGTGCCGTCGTCGCCGGTGGTGCCCGTAGCGTCGCCGATCGTGACCGCCAGCCCGGAGAGGTCGGCCTGACTCACGAAGTCGGTCAGGTGCAACGTCAAGACGACGGTCGGCGGCTCGACGGTGTCCGTCGCGTCGCCGCCGGTGTCGGTCGGGTGCGTGATCGGATCGTCACCGCAGCCCGAGCCGCCCCAGAGGGGGAGGAGGAGGAGCGAAGCCGAGATAATTATGGTCGAAATGCGCATCAGGCTACCTTTCGATGCCGACAGTCGGGCCAACCCTAGTGGCGAGCGAGGGTCGCGTCCATTTCTTCGCCATGTTGTGAGGTGGCGCAGGGGACGCGGGCCGACAGACGAGTGGCTCGCGTCCTCCCGACCGAGTACCCGCCGATCCTCAGCAGAGAGGAGGTTCAGCTCGGTATCCGGGCCATCGAGCAGCCCATCGAGGCCGGCCTCTCGAGGGAGCTCGACACCTTCAGGGTCGAGCGCCCGCTCATCGTCGAGCGCGGCGGGCCCTCTCACGAAGCCAGCAGCGACCGCTGCCTACCGACGGGCTCGCCCTGCTGTCGCACCCGCTGCATGAACCACCACTGGTGGCCCTCGGGGTCCACGGCGCGGTACGTCCGGTCCGCCCAGTAGTCCTCGCCGTAGTCGTTGGTCGTGGGCGCGTCGACGATGATCGCGCCGGCGGCGCGCGCGTGCGCACAGTGCGCATCAGCGTCGTCCACGAAGACGCACAGCGCCTGGGTGACGCGCCCACCGACGGCGCGCGGGCTCACCGCGGGCACGGGGTTCTCGCGGTCGGCCCGGGCGCCGGTGCTGCCGACCATGATGAGGCCGTCGCCGTAGACGAGCTGGGAGTGCTCGATGCGGCCGCCCTCGCCCTCGATGCGCAGGCGCACCTCGAACCCGAACGCCTCGGTCAGGAAATCGATCGCCGCCGCCGCGTCCGCATAGAACACGGACGACGAGATGCGCGGCCAACCCGCGGGGGTGTCTTTCATGGGAAGCTCCCGAAACGTGCTGGAGCCGTCATGCTACCCCGCTCGCCGCGGCTGGGCTACCCTGTGCGCCCGATCGAGCGCGGGTCTCGAGTCGAACCGAATCAACCGCGACCGCCGCGCGTTCGCCCCCCGGAGGTAAGCAAACATGGCCATCGTCTACGCCCTCATCATGTGGTCCTGGGTCATGGTCGACCCCGGGCATGGCAGCTACGTCGACGTCGTCGGCGCCGCGCTCCCGACCTCGGTCGTCGAGCGGCTCATCGAGAAGTACCCCGACGACGCGCGAATCCCGGCCAGCGAGGCGCTCCTCCCCGAGCGCCTGCGCAAGGTCGACCACTGGGCCATCATCAGCGACAAGGGGCCGGAGCTGCGCAAGGTCGCCGGCATCTCCATCCGCAACGGCGCGAGCGAGACCCACCTCCTCTACTGGCTCGAGGGCGCCGAGGTGTCCGACGCCCTCGCCGTCAGCCAGCCGCAGGCCAAGGCCGGCCCGCTGCGCGCCGTCAAACCCGAGCGCCCCTCGAAGGCGGTCTCGGCCCGCCTCATGAAGGACGTCCTCGCCGCCCTCGGCGCCTCCGCGCGCGAGGACCTGAAGAAGAAGCGCCCGGGCCCCGAGGACATCGAGCTCGTCACCATGAAGTCCAAGGACGGCGCCCGCACCCTCGCCTTCGTCCACATCCCCCAGGTCGAGATCCCGCCGTCCTACCTCTCCGCCGTCGCGATCATAGGCAAGGACGGCGCGGTCAAGAAGTGGCTCGGCAAGCCCGCCTCGGACCTCAACCGGCAGGAGCCCAAGTTCCTCGTCGATCTCGAGGGCACCGGCGACGACAGCCTGGTCGTCGACGACATGTACTACGAGGGCTGGTACCGGGCCCTGCTCACCTTCGACGCAAAGGGCGAGCCGAAGGAAACCCCCCTGACCGGGGACGGGGCGTAGCTCGAGCATTGCGCCGGGGCTGAGCTAGCTAGCTAGCGAGGCCCCGGGGCGATGTCCCAGGCCGCGCGAAGCGGCCGGATCAGTCTCGCTAGGACCCCCCGCCCAAACGCAGCGAAGCGACCTTTGATTGGGGTGCCCTGGCTCTCGTCAACAAGGTTGACGTCGGTCGATCGCCCTCACGCGCTCCCTCTCTCCGCCCGTCCTCTCCGGCCGACCACCGCCCCGCGTTCACTCGCACCGCGCCGCGATCAGACGCCTTCTGTTGGGTGCCGATGCTGGTCGGGCTCGCGCCCGACCGGGAGTCGTGTTACCCCCAACGCCGATGGACTTCGTCGACGTACAGCGGTCTCTAGCGCTGCTGCTCGCCCTTGTGGTCGCCGTGTTGGTGCGCCGCGTCGCGGTGCGTCGTGGCGCCGAGGCGGTCGGTCTCGAGGCCTTGGTGGCCGGGCTCCTCCTCGGCCCCATCGGCCTCTTCGCGGGCCCGACCGGCAACCCCATCGACGCCCTGCTCCACGAGCTCAGCCCGCTGATGAGCTTCGCGATCGGCGCCGTCGGCCTCACCGCCGGGCTCCACCTCCGCGTCGCGGCCCTGCGCGCCCGCCCTCGCGAGTCCGTGCGCATCACGAACATCGTCGCCCTCGTCACCGGCGCCCTGGTCGCCCTAGCGATGTATGGCGCCCTCTACATCATCCGCGACCCTGAGGGCGCCCTGGTCGAGGCCGCGGCCATCCTCGCCGCCGCCTCCCTGCTCGCCGCCCCGCACGCCGTCGCCGTCCTCCGCCAACGCGACCGCGCCGCCGGCCCGGTCTCCGATCTCCTCGAGCACGTCGCCGGCTACAGCCAGGTCTACGGCGTCATCGTCTTCGGCCTCGCGACCGCGATGCTCCACGTCGGCGACACCTCCCTCGCCGGGCGCACCCTCGTCCCCGTCGAGTGGGCGGTGGTGAACGTCGGCGCCGGCGTCATCGTCGGCCTCCTCTTCAGCTGGTTTCTCGGCGCCCGCCTGCAGAGCGCCGACGCGCTGGCGGTCACCTTCCTCGGCATGATCCTCTTCGGCGCCGGGCTCTCGCTGTCGCTCAACCTCTCGCCGCTGCTCACCTGCCTCGCCATCGGCGCCACCGTCGTCAACACGAGCCCCGCCCACGCCGGCCTCGCCTCGGTCGCCGCCCGCATCCAGGGCGCGGTCTTCGTCGTCCTCGTCTTCTTCACCGCCGCGGTCTGGCGCTGGCCCGAGCCCATCCTGTGGATCCTGGTGCCGGCCTTCATCCTCGCCCGCCTCTTCGGGCGCTGGGTCGGCGGGCAGCTCGCCGCCTTCGCCTGCCCGAGCCGCGCCGAGCGCTCCATCCGCTCCGTCGGCACCTCGCTGCTCGGGATGAGCGCCATCACCCTCGCCGTCGCCCTGTCCACCTGGCAGCTCCACGGCGCCGCGTCCGACGTCACCCACGTGGTCGTGACCTGCCTCGTCGTCGGCGGCCTGGCGAACGAGCTCCCCGGCCGCCGCCTGGTCCGCAACGTGCTCATCGACGCCGGGGAGGTGGGCGCCGTCGCCGCCGCCCGCACCCGGTCGGAGGGGGTCGAATGATCGTCGTCATCGCCGGGCTCGGCCAGGTCGGACTCCACGTCGCCAGCCGCCTCGCCGCCGAGGGCCACGCGCTCACCGTGATCGACGCCGACCCGCTCGCCATCGAGCGCGCCGAGAACCAGATCGACGCCCTCACGCTGCTCGGCTCCGCCGACGGCCCCGCCACCCTGCGCGAGGCCAACGTCGGCAGCGCCGACCTCTTCGCCGCCCTGACCTCCAGCGGCCCGGTCAACATCATCGCCTGCCTGCGCGCCAAGGAGATGGGCGCCAAGCGCGTCGTGGCCCGGGTCGGCGACAAGCACTACTTCGAGGACGCCAAGGGGATCTACCCCGACTATATGGGCCTCGATCTGGTCGTGAACGAGCAGTTCATCGTCGCCGCCGAGCTCCGCCGCCTCGTCCGCGCCACCGCGGCGACCTCCCTCGAGGTGCTCTGCGACCACCGCGTCGAGATGCTCGCCCTCGAGATCAACGACGACGGCCCGGCCGTCAACCGCCCCCTCGGCGACGTCCACCTCCCCGTGGGCGCCTGTGTCGCCGCCATCAAGCGCCGCGACACCCTGCTCGTCCCCAACCCGGCCGACATGGTCCAGGTCGGCGACGCCGTCGTCTGCATCGGCGCCGCGGCGGTCATCCCCGAGGTCGAGCGCCTCTTCGCCCACGATCGCCAGCGCTACAACAAGAAGACCTTCATCATCGGCGGCGGCGGCTCGGGCCAGGCCCTCGCCGAGGCCCTCGAGCGCGAGGGGACGCGGGTCGTCCTCATCGAGCGCGATCCCGTGCGCGCGACCGCCCTGAGCCATCAGCTCACCCGCACCCAGGTCCTGCTCGGCGACGGCACCGACGTCCACCTGCTCGAGGAGAGCGGCGCCGGCGACGCCGACGTCTTCTGCGCCGTGAGCGGCCTCGACGAGGTCAACCTGATGGCGGCGCTCCTCGCCCGCGACCTCGGCGCCAAGCGCTGCATCACCCTGGTTCACAAGCCCGACTACATCACGGTGTGCCGGCGCCTCGGCCTCAACATCACCATCTCGCCGCGCTTGTTGGTCGCGCGCGAGCTCGTGCGCCAGCTCCGCACCGGCGCCCTGGTCCAGGCCACCCCGGTCCTCGACGGCCAGGGGCTCGTCCTCGAGCTCGAGATCGAGCCCGGCACCCGCGCCGCCAACAAGAGCCTCGGCGACCTCGCCTTCCCGCGCGGCGCCGTCGTCGCCAGCTACGTCGCAAAGGGCGGCGCGATCATCGTGCCCAGCGACGACACCGTCTTTCACCCCGGCGACCGCGTCGTGGTCTTCACCCAGAGTGACCACCAGGGCGCCGTCGAGCGCCTCTTCAAGCGCCCGCTCCTCGGCGGTGGTGGATGAGCTACCGCACCGTCGCGCGCCTCCTCGGCCTGCTCCTCGTGTTCTTGGCCCTCGCCGAGGTCACCCCCGCCCTCGTCGGGCTCGCCTATGGTGAGGACGCCTCGGTCGTGGCCTACCTCATCGGTGCCGGGCTGACCGGCGCCCTCGGCTACCTGCTGATGAGCGTCGGGCGCAGCGCCGACCAGACCATCCACCGCCGCGAGGCCCTGCTCGTGGTGGCCGGCGGCTGGATCGGCGCCGGGCTCTCGGGCGCCGTCTGCTTCTACCTCGACGCCGCCGTCCCGACCTACACCGACGGCTTCTTCGAGACGATCAGCGGCCTGACGACCACCGGCTCGACCATCCTCACCAAGGTCGACGAGGTCACCGGCCTCTGGGACATCAGCCACGCCTCGATGTTCTGGCGCTCGATGTGCCACTGGCTCGGCGGCATGGGCATCATCGTCCTCTTCATCGCCATCTTCCCGCAGCTCGGCGTCGGCGGGAAGCTGCTCTTCCGCAACGAGGTCCCCGGCCCCATCACCGAGGGCCTCAAGCCCCGCATCAAGGAGACCTCTGCGGCGCTCTGGCGCATCTACCTCGGCCTGACCGTCGTCAACATGATCGCGCTGATGCTCTGCGGCATGGACCTCTTCGACGCCGCCAACCACGCCATGGCGACCCTGGCGACCGGCGGCTACTCGACCCGCGGCGCCTCGGTCGCCTACTACGACAGCGTCTCGGTCGACGTCGTCACCACCGTCTTCATGCTCCTCGCCGGGGTGAACTTCTCGCTCTACTACCTCATCCGGCGCGGGCGCTGGCGCAAGGCGGCGAGCGACCGCGAGCTCTGGACCTACCTGGCCATCGCCTTCATGGCGATGATCATCGTGACGCTGAGCATCATCGAGCGCCACGGCGGCGTCGTCGAGGCCTTCCGCTACGCCGCCTTCCAGGTCGCCGCCATCCAGACGACCACCGGCTTCGGGACCGACGACTTCAACCAGTACCCGCCGGTGGCGAAGCTGCTCCTCGTCACCCTCATGTTCGTCGGCGGCTGCGCCGGCAGCACCGCCGGCGGCATCAAGGTCTACCGCATCGTCGTCATCGCCAAGGCGACCTGGCGCGAGCTGACCCACGCCTTCCAGCCCCAGCTCGTGCGCGCCATCCGCGTGGGCGGGGCCGTCGTCCCCGACCAGATCGTGCGCACCATCCTCGCGTTCTTCGCGCTGTTCGTCGGCATCTGGGTCAGCGCCTCGATCCTGCTCGCCGCCATGGGCATCGACATCGTCACCTCGACGACCGCCGTCGCCGCCACCCTCGGCAACATCGGCCCCGGCCTCGAGCGCGTGGGCTCGATCGAGAACTTCGCGTTCATCCCGACCGCGGGGAAGTGGCTGCTCAGCGGCTGCATGATCCTCGGTCGCCTCGAGATCGTCACCGTCGCGGCGCTGCTCGTGCCGTCGTTCTGGAGGCGGTGATGGCGCGCCGGCTCACCGTCGTCGCCGCCCTCTACGGCCTGCTCGTGGCCGTGTCGTGGCTCATCCCCGCGGGCCACGCCCTCGCCGAGCCCCTCGGCCTGATGAGCTACGCCTTCATGCTCATCGCGGCCTACGCCACCGGCGACGTGGCCGACCGCCTCGGCGTCCCGCGCGTCACCGCCTACCTCATGGTCGGCCTGGCCTTCGGGCCGCACGCGAGCGAGCTCGTGACCGCCCACGCGGTCGGCGCGACCCACCACTTCGTGCCCGGCGTCCCGGTCGCTCCCTTCGCCATCCTGGCCCTCGGCCTCGCCGCGCTGCGGGCCGGCGCCGGCCTGCGACGCGACGCCCTGCGCGGCAAGGCCCGCATCGCCGCTGTCACCCTGGGCTTCACCACCGCCGCTGTCCCCCTGACGGTCGCCGCCGCGGTCCTCGCGGCGGTCGAGTTCCGGCTGCTCGTCCTCCCCGGCGCCCCCCGCGAGGACCTGCCGGCGGTGCTCGCCGCCGCCCTCGTCACCGGGATCGTCGCCCTCGGCGCCTCGCCGCTCGCCACCATCGGCGTCCTCGACGAGACCGGCGGTCGCGGCCCCGTCGGCGCCCTCGCCCACGGCCTCGGCCTCGCCCGCGAGCTCCTCGCCGTCACCCTCACCCTGGTCGCCCTCGCCCTCCTCCCGGGCACCCACGTCGAGCTCCACGGCCTCGGCCTGGCCCTGTCCCTCGTGGTCGGCGTCCTCATCGCGGGCGCCGCTCTGGCCGTGCGCTGGGTGACCCGCCGCGAGACGCCGACCGCCACCCTCGGCATCATCCTCGGGGCCGGCGCGGCGCTGGCCGTCTGGGCCGCCCCGACGAGCGACGGGGTCCTGCTGTGGGCGGCTCCCTGGGGCCCGCTCCTCGCCTTCCTGGTGGCGGGCGTCGTCCTCGGCAGCGCCGGTCGCGCCGGCGCCGGCGTGCTCAGCGCCGTGGCCCCCCTGACCACCCCCGCCTACGTCCTCTTCTTCACCGCCGTCGGCGCGGCCTTCCCCGTCGCGAACGCCATCGCGGCCATCCCGCTCGCCCTCGCCATCGCCGGCGCCCGCATCGCCGGCGTCCTCATCGCGGCGCGCGCGGTCACCCGCCTCGGCCCGAGCGGCCTCCACGCCAGCCGCGGCGCCAGCGGGTCGCTCGCCTTCGCCGGGGTCTCGGTCGCGCTCGCCTACGTCGTCGGCGACGCGGCGCCCGGGTGGGGGCCGGTCCTGCGGGACGCGCTGCTCGGGGCGATCCTGCTCTCCGAGGTGCTCGGCCCGGTCGCCCTGCGCTTCATGCTCCGCCGCGCGGGCGAGGTGGCGGTCGTCACTGACGACGGCGACGAGATCGCGGCCGCCAAGCGCCTCCTCGAGCGCGACGTCATGTACGGCGTCGACCTGCCCAAGCCGGCGGCGGACCTCCCCGACGAGCTGCGCGAGCCGCTCCTGGCGCTGCGCCAGCGCACCCAGAGCGAGATGGAGCTGTTCGCCGAGACCCTGGCCGAGGCCCTCGCGCTCGGGCCCTTCGCCTTCGTCTCCGAGATCGCCCACGCCAGCGGCGACCGCGCCGCCGCCCTGGCCGCGTGGTACGAGCGCTGCGGCGCCTTCGCCGGGCGCGCCAGCACCCTCGAGGTCCTCGACACCGCCGTCGAGCGGCTGCTGGCCAACATCGACACCGCCGTCGGCGCCATCCGCCCCACCTCGGTCGCCGAGCGCCCCGAGGACCGCCGCCCGCGCCCCGGGGACAGCCGCCTCGCCCGCGCCCGCAAGGGGTGGCGCCGGGCGCTGGCCGCCGTCGGCCTGCGCCGCCGCGCCCGCCGCATCGTGCGCCTCGACCGCCTCGCCAAGTTCTACCTCGCGATGCCGCTGCCGCCACGCCTCGTGCCGGTCGCGAACCTGGCGCTGCGCGCGCCGGTGATGGCCCTCGAGGAGGTGCGCCGCACGGTGCTCAACCGCGAGGCGCCCAGCGTCGCCGCGCCGGAGAACCTGCTGCGGCTCGGTGACGAGGTGCTCGCGCGGGCGATGCTGCTGTTCGCGGACGCCATGGACGCCCTCTACGACGCGGTCGCCAAGGCGGACACCCCGAGCCTGCCCGAGCGGCTCACCAACCCGTCGCGGCGCTTTCAGGAGTATCGCGCCGGGCGCGAGCGGCTCGCGGCGGACGTGGCGCGCTGGGATCACCTCACCCGCGGCTACGCGGGGCGCCTGCAGGCGCTCATTCAGGTCGAGCTGGCCGAGCCGCGCCTCGCGGCGTGCTATCGGGACGGCGCCGACCACCTGACGACGGTCCTCGGCGGGGCGCTGGTGGAGCCGCTCGCGGCGATGGCGCGCGGGGTCGACGCCGCGCTGCCCGAGGTCGAGGCGCTGCTGGCGGCGGGGACGGCGCCGAACCCGCGGGCGCTGCGAGCCATCGGGGACCGGCTGCGGGAGAGCGCCGAGGCGTCGCTGCGCGAGCTCGACGGGCGCGACAGCCGCGGCGAGCTGTCGAACCTCCTGGCGCCGATGCTGGCGGACCTCGACGCGCAGTGCCACACGCTGCCCGAGCGGCTGGTGGTCCCGGCGGTCCCCGGTCGCCTGCCGGCCGAGGGGCTGGCCCCGAGCGCCGAGGTCGAGCAGACGGCGGAGCTGCGGGCGCGGGAGATCGCGGTGTCCACGGTGGTGGACGACGCGCGGCTCAACCTGATCGACGTCGAGGAGCGCGTCGCCGCCTTGGTCGGCGAGGCGCGCACGGCGATGTCGCACGCGCTGCAGCTCGAGCGCTTTCACCTCGGCGCGGCGGCGGACGTCCTCGCGGCGCGGGAGAGCGCGAACCCCGAGGAGCTCGCGCGGGAGTTCGCCAAGGGGGGCCTCGAGCGGCTCCAGGAGCGCCTCGGTGAGGAGCTGCGGCTGCTCGAGGCGCAGCTCGCCGACATCGCCCTGCCGGTGCTGGCCGAGGGGGAGCGGGCGCGGGCGCAGCTCCGGACGCTGCTCTACGAGGTCGCGCCGGCCGTGGCCCACGCCCAGGTCCGCCGCTCGCGGGTGGCGGCGGTCGAGGCCCCGGTGCGCACGAGTCGGAGGGTGACGGCGGCTCGCTGGGTCGTGCGCCGCCTCACCCCGCTTGGGGGGCGCGGAGGGGACGCGCGCCGCCGCGCCACGCCGCGGGCGGGCTTCCCGTTCGAGGTGGCGGCCCAGGCCAGCCTGACCTCGCTGGCGAAGCTGGAGCTGCCCCAGAGCTACCTGCGGCTGTTCAGCACCAACCCGCTCGGGGTCGACGAGTTCTTCGCGGGGCACGAGGGCCCGTGGGCGACCTTCGAGGCGGCGCTCGACCGCTGGCAGGCCGGCGAGCCGACGGCGGTGGTGGTGGTCGGCGGCCGCGGGCAGGGGGTGAGCTCGCTCATCGAGCGGGCGCTGCGGCACCTGCCGGCCGGCACGGCGGTCGGGCGCGTGCCGCTGAACCCACGGCGCGAGTCCGAGCGCGAGCTGACCCGGGCGATAGGCGCGGCCATCGGGAAGAAGCGCCTGAAGTCGAACCGGCGCATCGAGGAGCACCTGGTGTCCTTGCCGACGCCGCTGGTGCTGGTGATCGAGTCCCTCGGGCGGATCCAGCTGCGCCACCGCCACGGCGTCGACGGGCTGCGGCTCCTGCGCCGCCTCATCGGGGCGACGGCCCACAAGGTGCTGTGGATCGTGGGGACCGACCCCCTCGTGCTCTCGGCGGCGGACGGGCTCGTGCCGCTGTCGCGCTCGTTCACGCACAAGGTCGAGCTCGGCCCGCTCGACGCGGGCCAGATGGCGCGCCTCATCGAGACGCGGCACCAGGCGAGCGGGTACCGCACGCAGTACGCGGACCCGAACGGGGGCGCGGCGAGCGACCAGGAGGACGCCCGCGAGCGCTTCTTCGTCAAGCTCGCCGAGCGGGCGGGTGGGCGTCCGCTCATCGGGGTCTTCGAGTGGCTGCGGGCCTTGCGGATGGGCGAGGACGGCCAGACGGTGCTCGCGGAGCTGCCGGACGCGCTCGACCTCTCGTTCGTCGATCGGGTGCCGCTCAACGACCTCATCACCCTCGCGTTGGTCCACGTGCATGACGGCCTGACCCCGTCCGAGCTGGCCCTGGTGCAGCGGATCCCGGCCGACGACGCCGACGAGGTGCTGCGGCGCCTGGCGTGGCGGCACATCGTCGAGCAGACGCCGAGCGGGGACTACGCGATCAACCCGGTGATCTGGCCGCGGCTGGCCCGGCGCCTGCGCGCCCGGGGGATCGCGTGACCGGGCCGCCGCTCGTGACGCCGCTCGAGGCGGACGCCCTCGGCAGCGGCTGGGGAGCGCTGATCGCGCTGCTCTTGATCGCGGTGCTGCTGGTGGCCGCGGTGTGGGTCGATCAGCGGGTCGCCGTCTTCGTCCGGCGCTTCGCCGGGGCGCGGCTGCTGCCGCTGCGGCTGGTGGCGCGGCGGCCGCTGTTGGCGCGGGCGGCGCTGTGGCTGGCGGCGGCGGCGGTGTCGTTGGCGCTGGCGCTGTGGCTCAGCGCGCTGGTGGCGTGGATCCTGGTCCCGGCGGGGGTGGTCGCCTTGGCGCTGGCGTTCACGCCGCCGCTGCGCGACGTGGTCCTCGGGGTGGGCGGCGCGCTGTCGGGGCGGCTCAAGGAGGGGGACTACGTCGCGATCGCCGAGCTCGAGGGCGAGATCACGCGGGTGGGGATGCGCGCCATCGAGCTGCGCACGCTGGATGGGACGCGGGTGGACGTGTCCCACGGGCGCATCGCGCGCGAGGGGCTGCGCCGGCTGACGGCGGAGGGCGGGGGCTACCCGGTGGACATGGCGCTGCCGGTGCACGAGGACCTCGATCTGGCCACGCTGGTCGAGGCGGCGCGCCTCGCGGCGTGTCTCGCGCCCCACGCGCACCTCGGCGCCCGCCCGGCGGTGTCTTTGAGCGAGACGGTCCCGCCGGTCTTGCAGGTCCGCGGCTTCGCCATCGACCCCTTCAGCGCCGGCCCCTACCGCGGCGAGGTCGTGATGTCCTTCCGCGAGACGGTCGCCGAGCTCCGCGCCGACGCGGCGGAGCAGTCCCCCGCCGACGCCACCTGACCCGCCCCCGGTCGTCCGCAACCGCGTAAATCGCTGCGTGGTCGGCGCGACCGCGTCCCGAGTGCTCTCGTGTTACCCGACGGCGCCGCCGAGCGGCCTCGGATCGGGCGCTCGCTTTCTCGAATGCGCGCAGATCGTTGGTTGAAAACCCGTGATGAGGCCGCTGATCAGACGCGACGCGACGTTCGCGTCCGGCATCGGCCGACCACCGGGTAGGTCCAACGTCCACAAAGAGGGGTCATGATGCGCAAGTCCCACTTCGCGTTGATGGTCGTCGCGGGTGTCTGCCTCGGGGGTACGGCGCTGGCCGCCCCGTCAAAGGCGGTCTTGGAGAAGGGGATCCGTGCGAGCCACGTGGCGATGAACGGCACGCGCGCCGCCTTCACGAGCGTCAAGGTGCTCAAGACGGGTCCCGTCGAGAACAAGAGCCAGGCGCAGTGCATCCCGGTCCAGGTCCAGGTCACGTACACGGCTACAGACAATCCTCCGCCTCCGCGCGGCCACGCGGACAAGACCTGCTCTGGAGTCGGCGATTGGGGGATGTGCCGCAAGAAGGACCCCTATGGGAAGTACGGTCCGTGGCGGGTGTCCATCATCGACTTCTACAACAACTGCGGTCGCCTGCGCTGACCAGTTCGACGAGCCGACACGATCGACCGGGTTCGCGACGCGAGCCCGCCTCGAGGCGAGACCCCAAACCACACGAAGGATGCAAAGACTATGCGGCCAAGGAGATGGCGGGGACTCACTCGGAGACCAATCAACGCTGTGGCGCCCGCGCTAGTCCTACTCGGTGTCGGCGCGGTGGGTGACGCCCAAGCGGGGACGTGCCTCCCGTCGGCCCCTGAGAACGCGTGCGGCCCATGCAGGGTCGAGCGGGATTGCGGTGGTGCCAGCGGCGCCGCGCTGTGCCGAGCGCACGCGAGTCCAGCGTGTCGCGATACCACGGCGCCGAGAACGTCGGCAGGGCCGGTCATCGATCGCCGGAGAGTGCTTCGGACCGAGCCGGTCAAGGGGCGCGCGAGCGAGCTCGTGTCCGCTGACGTCGCCTATTCCGAAGCCCAGCCGTTCGTGCTCAATGACGGTCGGCTGCTGCTCGTCTCGCACCACGACGCGGGCATCCGCGTGTGGTCCTGCGATACGAATGCGCGGACCTGCGCCGCTCGCCAAGACATCGGCGCTTCGAACATGAACGGCCAACCGTCCATGCTCGCGCTCGACGACACCGTCGTCGTCGCGTGGTGCACCGGCGACGCGATCCGGTTTCAGCTCGTTTCGGCCGAGGCCGACGGAGGCAGTCCCAGGACGGTGGCGGCTGGCAATGTCGGACAGGAGGCCGGAGGTGGGCCTGGTCTCACCCGGCTACCCGACGGTGGCTTCGTGGTGAGCTGGGCGCAGGGATCCGTCGGCACGCACCCCGAGGACGGCGCGTACGTGAGGGTCTACGACACGGCGGGAGACCCACAGGGCGCGCCGATCAGGCTTCACCCGATGGGTGCCTACACCATGCCCCCGACTCTCGTCCCCGTCTCGGAGGGCTCGTTGCTCGTGACCTGGGGGGTTTGGTGTACGCGTTGCGACCAAGAGCCATGGGACAAGCAGGTGATGAGCCGCACGCTGCACGTCGCGACGTCGCAGCTCGGACGCCTCACGAGCACCCCAGAGCCCTACGACACGGGGGACGGAGCAGCGGTGGTCGGCCAGACCGTATACCTGTCGAACGGTTCGCTGCTCCGAACGTGGAGCCCGGATGGGCGGGGCGGCGACTTGTATGGCCAGGTCTTCGACAGGTCGCTCGCGCCGGTCGGCGCCCCGGCGGTGCTCGCTCGCGATCCCAACCTGGGCTCCGGCTTCGCGGTCGCTTCGCAGGCGAGTGGCGACGTTCTAATCGCGTGGGTCCGCAAGCAGGGCCGCGGCGCCGCGGTTTTTGGTAAGCGGGTCCCGCTCACCGCGCTGACGCCCGCGGCTGGGCCGTGACGCGAATCGCTCGGCTCGAGGGGACTATCGTTCATCGTCGATAGCGCCGCGCTTCATCACCGTGAAGCGCTAAGCGATCGAGCTCTGGATGTCCCTCAATCGACTGACGCCCAGGCGGCGCGCCCACGTGGCGCGTCGCATCCGCGAGGTCGCGTTGGCTCTTGGGCTGCACGCCGTGGTGGCGATCTGTCATGGCATCATCGCGCGCGAGCTGGTCCGGCTCGAGCTCCCCCGCGCCCGCGGGGATGGACCCGTCGTCGTCGGTCGGGTTCCGTCCTCCCGGTCCGCCGCGGACGTTTCAGCTGTAACGTCACCGCGGTCGCGGGCCGGCCGTCGCACCCAGAGGGGGCGCGAGCGCACCCTCACCCGGCGGCGGCACGCCTCAGCGCGCCTTGCGCTGCAGCGCCTGCGGCACGAGACACGTCCCCTCGGCCCGGCACACCAGCACCGGCGGATCCAGCACGTCCGCCGCGCTCGGTGTGCCGCTCAGTCCAGCCGCGGCGATCACCTTCCACGCCTCGAAGGTCATCTTCCGCGACGTCTTGCCGAAGGCCGTGATCGTGCCCCGCGCCTCGATGAAGTCGCCCGCGTGCACCGGCGCCTTGAACTCGACCAGGTTGTACGCCACGAACAGCCCCTCGTCCCCGTCCGAGCGGATGAGCAGCTCCGTCGCCACGTCCCCGAAGAGCCCCAGCATCCGCGCCCCGTCCACCAGCCCGCCCGCGTAGTGCACGTCGTGCTCGCTGATGCGCAGCCGAATCATCGCCTCGATCTTCTCCATCGCTCGCTCTCCTCCGCGCTCAGCGGCTCTTCTTCCTCTCGACCAGCGTGCGCGCGACGTAGGTCGCCACGTGCTCGGCATAGGTCCCGCGCGAGAAGCCCGCGTCGAACCCCAGCTCCACCGCCAGCTTGTGCGACACCCGCGGGCCCCCCACCACCACCACGAAGCGCTCGCGCAGCCCCTCGGCCTCGAGCAGCTCGATGAGCTGCGTCAGGTTCGCCACGTGCGTGTCCCGCTGCGTCACGATCTGCGACACCAGCAGCGCGTCCGCCCCGACCTCGAGCGCATAGGCGATCAGCCGCTCGTTCGGCACCTGCGCGCCCAGGTTGTGCGCCTCGAACCACGGGTAGCGCTCGAGCCCGTAGTGGTGGTTGTACCCCTTCATGTTCATGATGGCGTCGATGCCCACCGTGTGCGCGTCGAACCCCGTGCACGCCCCCACCACCACGAGCTTGCGCCCGAGCTCGCGCGCGACGTACGCGTTCACCTCGTCAAACGACATGAACTCGGCGTCAGCCGACGCGTCGACCGCCACCCGGTCGTAGTCGATCGCCACCGCGCTGCGCCCATACGCGACGAAGAACGTGAAGCCGCTGTCGAGCGCCTGCGCGTGCACCACCTCGCAGCGCGTGAACCCGAGCGCCAGCACATACAGCCGCGCCGCCTCGCGCGCCTTGGCCCCGTCCCCCACCGGCAGCGTGAACGACAGCTGCACCGCGCCGTCATCCAGCGCGTCCCCATACGGTCGAATCAGCATGTGACACCCCCGCGCTCGCCCGAGACCCCCAACGCCGCCTGCAGGAACGCCTCGCAGGGGTTCCAATAGTCGCCCGCCCGCACCATCACCCCGTCGCGCCCCTTGCCCCCCGACCGCGGCCGCTTCACCTCGGCGAAGACCCCGCGCTCGATCGCCTGAAACAGGTCGCTCTGCGCGACCTCCGCCAAGAGGTCGTGCGCCCCATCGAGCACCTGCCGCGCCCGGCGCACGATGAGCCCGTCCGGCTTGAACGCGATCTCGTCGTACAGCCCCGACATGCTGTTCATCACGTAGCGCGCGTTCTCGATGGCCAGGAAGCGGTCCTGCAGGAACGGGGTGTGGATCGCCTCGGTCACCATCCCGAGCAGATGGATCGACTGCTGCGTCGCCTTCGAGACGAAGTTGAACAGCGCGTTCTGCGCCACCCCGCGGAAGATGTTGCCGGTCATGTACCGCGTCGGCGGCATGTACTTCAGCGGGCTGTCCGGGAAGATCTCGCGCACCAGCTGCGCCCCCGCGAGCTCGTAGAGGAAGCTGTTCTCCAGCGCCGGATCGATCTCGAAGGCGTGCCCGAGCCCCATCAGCCGGCTCGGCATCCCCGCCTCCCGCGCGAACGCCTCGTTGATGAGCTGCGACGCGACCACCGTGTCCGCCGCCTCCATCGCGTCCGCCGTCGTCAGGTAGTTGTCCTCGCCGGTGTTGATGACGATGTCCGCGAACGCGTTGATCATCCGCGAGAAGTTCTGATCGATGAAGGTCCGCTCCATGTTGATGTCGCGGAACAGGATCCCGTACATCGCGTCGTTCAGCATCATGTCGAGCCGCTCGAGCGCCCCGAGCGCCGCGATCTCCGGCATGCACAGCCCCGAGCAGTAGTTCACCACGCGGATGTAGCGCTGCTCCTCGTCGACCACCTCGTCGATGGCCTCGCGCATGATGCGGAAGTTCTCCTGGGTCGCGTAGGTGCCGCCAAAGCCATCGGTCGTCGCGCCGTAGGGCACGTAGTCCAGGAGGCTCTGCGCCGTCGTGCGGATCACCGCGATGACGTCCGCCCCCTGCCGCGCCGCCGCCCGCGCCTGCTTGGCGTCCTCGTAGATGTTGCCCGTCGCCACGATCACGTAGAGCAGCGGGCTCTTCTCGGCCGCCGCGTAGCGCGCGAGCTTCGCGTCGCGGTGCGCCACGTTGGCCCGCACCCGCGCCGCGAACGCCGCGACCAGCTCCTGCGCCTTCGCCTCGAGGTGGACCTGGTCGATCAGCGGCAGCGTCGCCACGTCCAGCCCGTCGGCGATCTCGCGGTTGAGCGCCGCGACGTCGCGGTCGCGCCGAAACAGCGCGTTCACGTAGTAGCGGGTCGCCCCGTGGGCCGCCCGCTCGCCGAGCGCGTCCACCACCAGGTTCGCCACCGGCACGCCGTCGGCGTTCGCGCCGTCCGCGCCCAGCAAGCGCAGCGTGGCGCGCTCGACCGTCGTCGTCGTGTGCTCGGCGATGAACGCCTGCACCGGCCGCACGATCTCCCGCGCCAGGACCCGCGCTCGCGCCACCTTGTCCTGATCGAGCCACAGCTTCGAGCTCATAACGCCCCTCCGAGGTGCTGCCTCGCCGCGCGCACGAGCCGCGCGTCGAGGCCGAGGATCTCCGCGATGCCCAGCGCCTCGCGCGTCGGCGCCAGATCGGCGGCCGGGTCGAGGCGGTAGGTCATGTGATCGTTGATGCGCCGCACCCGCGCGGCCAGGTCCGCGCCGCCCCCGCCGGCCAGCAGCCGCTCGAGCCCGCCCGCGCCGAGGCCCGCCATGCGGAAGCAGGCCACCCCCGCGGCCGGCAGCCCCAGCTCGACGACGTGGGTCGACAGCGCCGCCGTCACGTCCCCCCGCGCCGCCAGCGCGCCGAGCACCGCCGTCAACAGCGCCGCCGCCTCGGTCGAGCTGGTCGTGCGCGCCAGCTCGTCGATCAGCACCAGGGTGCGCTCGCCGTGGTCGAGGCGGCGCCAGACGTTCACCAGCTGATCGACCTCGAGCCCGAAGCTGCTCAGCCCCTCGACCCGCGCGCCCGCCTCGTCGCGGTGGCCGCCGACGCACGCGAGGTGGTCGTAGAAGGTCGTGCGCAGCCGCCGCGCCGGCGCGAAGAAGCCGAGCTGGGCCAGCGCCTGCAGAAAGCCCACCGTGGCCAGGGCGACCGTCTTCCCGCCCATGTTCGCGCCGGCGATGACCGCCACCGGCACGGCGAGGGCCAGGTCGAGCGGCCAGTAAGCCGCCCCCCGCGCCGCGCAGCGGGCCTCGAGGGGCAGCAGCCGCCCCCCCTCCACGAGCAGGGTCGGCGCCGCGCCCGGCGGCGTCAGCTCGGGCCGCACCATCGCGTAGCGCCGCGCCAGGCGCGCGCGGGCCAGCGCCAGGTCGAAGCG
>PHBI01000084.1 GCA_002841945.1 Deltaproteobacteria bacterium HGW-Deltaproteobacteria-14 | reverse complement strand
CGGGGTCAGGCGGGCAGGCGGCGTCGCGGCAAAAGTAAAAAGTAAAGGTGCCTGACCCCACGCTCAGGCGGGGTCAGGCTGAGGTCAGGCATGCGCATGCCGACGGTGTCTCGGTTCGCCTCAGACGCTCGACTCGCTGACCGGGGCGGACCCGGCGCTGGGCGTGAAGGCCGGGACGTCCTCGGCCTCGGCCTCGGCGACCAGGGCGGCCGCCAGCACCTCGCGCATGTCGTCGGCGAAGGTGAAGGTCAGCTCGGCGCGGACCGACTCCGGCAGCTCCTCGAGATCGCGCTCGTTCTGCTTGGGCAGGATGATGTGCGTGATGCCCGCCCGGTGGGCGGCGAGGACCTTCGACTTGATGCCGCCGACCGGCAGCACGCGCCCACGGAGCGTACACTCGCCGGTCATCGCCGTGTCCGAGCGCACCCGGCGGCCGGTCAACAGCGAGGTGATGGCCGTGAAGATGGTCACCCCGGCCGAGGGCCCGTCTTTGGGGACCGCGCCCGCCGGCACGTGGATGTGCAGATCGCTCGTCTCGAGAAACAGCGGGTCGATGCCGAGCTCGCTGGCGTGGCTCCGCACGTAGGTCAGCGCGGCGCGCGCCGACTCGCTCATCACGTCGCCGAGCTTGCCCGTGATCTCGACCTTGCCCTTGCCGGTCATGCGCGAGGTCTCGATGAACAGGATGTCGCCGCCCACCGGGGTCCACGCGAGCCCGGTCGCGACCCCGGGGCGCGCCGTGCGCTCGGCCACCTCGGGCCGGAAGGTCTTCTTGCCGAGCAGCTCCTTGAGGTCGTCGGGGCCGACGTCGAGCCGGGTGTCCACGCTGTCGGGGTTCTTCGCGATGCGCAGCGCCAGCGCCCGGCACAGCCGCACGATCTGGCGGTTGAGCTGCCGCACCCCGGCCTCGCGCGTGTACTCGCGGATGACCGCGACGAGGCCGTCGTCGCTCAGGCGCAGCGCGTCCTCGTGCACCCCGTGCTCGGTGAGCTGGCGCGGGATCAGGTGGTCGCGCGCGATGTGCACCTTCTCCTCGTGGGTGTAGCCCGACAGCTCGACGATCTCGAGGCGGTCCCGCAGCGGCCCCGAGATGGTCTCGAGGGAGTTCGCGGTGCAGATGAACAGCACCTCGCTGAGGTCGAAGGGCAGGTCGAGGTAGTGGTCCGTGAACGTATGGTTCTGCTCGGGATCGAGCACCTCGAGCAGCGCCGACTCCGGCGAGCCGTTCCACCACTGGCCGAGCTTGTCCACCTCGTCGAGCAGCAGCACCGGGTTCTTCGCGCCGACCTTCTTGAGCGCGTGCACGAGCCGCCCCGGCAGCGCGCCGACGTACGTCCGCCGGTGGCCGCGGATCTCGGCCTCGTCGCGCACGCCGCCGAGGGCGAGGCGGGCGAAGGGGCGCCCGGTCGCGTCGGCGATCGACTGCCCGAGCGAGGTCTTGCCGACCCCCGGCGGGCCCACCAGGCACAGGATGGTGCCGCGCGGGTTCTGCGCCACCTGCATGACCGCGAGGTGCTCGAGGATCCGCTGCTTGACGTCGTCGAGGCCGAAGTGGTCGGCGTCGAGCTTGGCGGACACGGCGTCGATGTCGCCTCCGAGCTCGGCGCGGACGTTCCACGGCAGGTCCAGGATCCACTCGAGGTAGGTGCGGATGACGTTCGACTCCGCCTGCCCCGGGCCCATCGCGTCGAGGCGCCGGAGCTCGCGCTCGGCCGCCGCGCGCACCTCCTCGGGCAGGTCCGCCGCCTCGAGCCGCGCCCGCAGCGTGTCGGCGGTGCCGGCGCCGTCGGGATCCTCGCCGAGCTCGCGCTTGATGGCCTTGAGCTGCTCGCGCAGGATGTGCTCGCGCTGGTTCTTGTGGAGGACGCTCTTGACCTCCTCGTCGATCTTCTGGCGGACCTCGTTCACGCTCGTCAGCTCGCCGATGAAGCTCGCGACCAGCCGCAGCCGCTCGATGACGTCGGTCGCCTCGAGCACCTCGAAGCCCTTCGTCACCGGCAGCTCGAGGCCCGAGGCGACGCGGTCGGCGAAGCGGCCGGGGGCCTCGCCGGGGGGGATGCCGGCCACGAGCTTGGCCAGCGCGCCGTCCCCCTGGGCCAGCTCGCGCCGCAGCGCGTCCGCCAGGAACTGCGCCTCGCGCTCGTCGCGCACCGGCTCGCGCAGCGGGTTGCCGTCCGCGGCCAGGTACCCGCTGGTCAGCGTCAGCTCGGTCAGCTCGAAGCGCGACAGCCCCTGGAGCGACAGCATCACGGCGCGCTCGCCGTGGCGCGCCGTCGACAGGACGCGGGCGTAGACGCCGACCGGGTACAGATCGTCGAGACCGGGCTCGGCCACGCGCGGATCGCGCTGCACGCCGACGCCGATCACCGTCAGGCCCGGCTTCACGTCGCGCAGGATGGCGAGGGACTGCGGGCGACCGACCGCCAGGGTGGTCGTCTGGCCCGGGAACAGCACGCCGTTGCGCAGCGGCAGGAGCGGGAAGGGCGCCTCGGGCGCGTCGGGAGAGAACACGCGGTGGGACAAACGGGACCTCCAGGGTCGCTTGCGTGGATCCGGGGGGCTCGTCGCGCCGCGGGAGCCGCCCCTCCAAGCGGGGTGCTGGCCCCGCTGGTTCGGCAACCCTACGGTCGGCGCGCGGGTGGTCAACCTACCCATCACGGCAGGTCGCGCGTCGGGACACGGCGTGGTCTGCCGCGCGGCCGCGAAGGGCGTGGTGGGCGCGACCGAAACGACGCCATCGCGATCGGTGGATCTTCGGAGGGTCGCCAAGCCCCCCCGGTCAACCCGCCCAAGTGGGCAGGTTCATGGGCGGAACGAGGCTCCGTGTGCAGGCGTAACGCTGTGAAGAGTTAACAACGAAGCTCTTTCGTTGCGAGAGCTTGTGCACGTTGTTAGGACCGTTGTGACGACAGACGAGAACGCTCACCATGCGGGAGAGGTCTTATGCGTCGTGCCATTGTCGCCACCGAGGAAGCCACCCTCGCGTGGATCGCCGGGCTCGCCAACGAGCGCCTCGTCGACTTCCCCCAGACCGGCCCGGCGGGCGGGCTGCGGTTCGCGCGGACGAGCCCGGACGACCGCCTCACCTTCGCCGACTACCGGCCGACGGTGCTCCCCCCCGGTAAGACCTTCGCCCCCGCCAACGAGGTGCTCTTCACCTTCGCGCACCAGGCGGACGGCTCGTTTCGCGCCACCCCGATCATCGACCGCCGGCCGCGCGTCCTCGCCGGGGTCCGCCCGTGCGACCTCGCCGCCATCGCCCTGATGGACCACGTCAACCGCGACGGCGATCACCCCGATCCCCACTATCTCGCGCGGCGCGAGGCCACGACCATCGTGGCCTACCGCTGCTCGAAGCCGTGCAGCGACCGCTGCTTTTGTGCTGCCGTCGGCTCCCTCGACAGCGACGAGGGGGCCGACATTCTCCTCACCCCGGTGGACGACGCGCTCCTCGCCGAGGCCCGGACGCCGACCGGTGAGGCGCTGATGGCCGACCTCGACGGCACCCCGGTCGACGACCCCGCGCCGCTCGTGGCGCGCCACCGCGCAGCGCGGCCGCAGCCCTTCGGGCGGCAGCTCCCCGGCAGCCCCGACGACCTGCCCGCGGCCCTCGAGCGGTCCTGGAGCTCCCCGCTGTGGGAGACCCACACGGCGCGCTGCCTGTCCTGCGGCACCTGCAACCTCGTCTGCCCGACCTGCTACTGCTTCGACACCCACGACGAGGTCGACCTCGCCGACCCCAACGAGGGGCACCGCTGCCGCGACTGGGACAGCTGCATGCTGCCCGAGTTCGCGGTCGTCGCGGACGGCCACGACTTCCGGCCGACTGTTGCGTCGCGACAGCGCCATCGCGTTAAGCGCAAGTTCGAGTATCTACAACAGAAGTTCGATTCGCGTCCGTTCTGTGTCGGGTGTGGGCGCTGCGGCGCACAATGCACCGCCGACATCGACATCTTCGACATCGCCAGCGACGTCCTCAAGCAGCACGGGGGCACGCCATGAGCGTGGCGACCGAAGCGTTCGTCCCGCGCCCGGCGCGCATCATCGAGGCGAGGCCGTTCACGAGCCGCGAGCGCTTCTATCGCCTCGCCCTCGACCGGCCCCTCGGGCATCACCCCGGCCAGTTCGTGATGCTGAACATCCTCGGCATCGGCGAGGCGCCGATCTCCATCTCCTGCGGGCCGCGCACCGACAACATCCTCGAGATGGTGATCCGCGAGATCGGCTCGCTCACCCAGGTGATCGCCAAGAAGGTCGTCGGCGACGTCCTCGGCGTCCGCGGACCCTTCGGCTCGGGCTTCGACCTCGACGACTTCCGCGGGCGCGACGTCCTGTTCGTGTGCGGGGGGCTCGGCCTCGCGCCGCTGCGCTCGCTCATCCTGCCGGTCCTCGCCGAGCGCGAGCGCTACGGCCGGATCACCATCATCAGCGGCTGCCGCGCCCCCGACGCCGAGCTCTACCGCGACGAGCTGCGGCTCTGGGGGGCCATGGAGGGCGTCGAGGTCATCCGCCTCGTCGACAGCACCGACCACCAGCCCTGGGACGGCCGCGTCGGCCTCGTCACCGCGCCGATCGCCGACCTCGAGATCGACCCGGGCAACCTCGTCGCGGCGCTCTGCGGACCGCCGGTGATGTACAAGTTCGTCGTCATGGCGCTCGCCGCCCGTGGCGTGCAGTCGAACCAGATCTTCGTCGACCTGGAGCGGCGCATGCGGTGTGGCCTGGGGCGCTGCGGCCACTGTCAGATCAACGACGTCTACTGCTGCACCGATGGGCCGGTCTTTCGCCTCAGCGACCTCGATCGGCTACCGGAGGCCCTGCGATGAAGCCGAAAATTGCATTCTTCGACTTCGCCAGCTGCGAGGGCTGCCAGCTCGCGATCCTGAACGTCGAGGACGCGCTGCTCGATCTCCTCGAGCGGGTCGACATCGTCGAGTTCCGCGAGGCGCTCAGCGAGAAGGCGCCGCGCTACGACATCGCCTTCATCGAGGGCAGCATCCACCGCGAGGAGGACGCCGACCGCCTGCGCGACATCCGGGCGCGCTCCCGCGTGCTCGTCGCCCTCGGGGCCTGCGCCGCCATCGGCAACGTCCAGGCGCGCTCCAACGCGACGGCGCCCGCGGTCAACCTCGCCCGGGTCTACGGGGAGGAGGCCCGCGACCGCGTGCAGACCGACCCCGACCACTGGCCGCTGTGGGCCCACACCCGGGTCCGACCCATCAGCGACGTCGTCGAGGTCGACTACTACCTCCGCGGCTGCCCGGTCGTCCCGGCGGAGTTCGTGAAGCTCGTCACGGCGCTCATCGCGGGCTCCGAGCCGCGCTTCGCGCGCGAGCCGGTCTGCACCGAGTGCAAGCGCGCCGGCAACCTCTGCGTCTTCGCCCGCGGCGAGACCTGCCTCGGGCAGGTCACCTGGGCCGGCTGCGGCGCCATCTGCGTCACCCAGGGCTATCGCTGCGACGGCTGCCGCGGGCTGCTGCCGGGGGCGAACCTCGAGGCGCACCGGCAGATCCTCCGCGACGCCGGCCTCGACGACGCCACCATCGACGACCGCTACGACCTGTTCTGTAGCGCCCAACGTCAGCCGCAACAGCGGCGCGGCGCCGGTCCGGGAGGGCACGCGCGATGAGTTCCGAGAGCTTCACCATCGCCGTCAACCACGTGACCCGCGTCGAGGGGCACGGGAGCATCCGCATCAACGTCAAGGACGGCGCCGTCGACGACGTGAAGCTGTGCATCGTCGAGGCGCACCGCTTCTTCGAGAGCTTCACCCGGGGCATGAGCCCGGCGGAGATCCCGTGGATCGTCGGGCGCATCTGCGGCATCTGCTGCGTTGGCCACCAGCTCGCCGCGACCAAGGCCGTCGAGGACGCCCAGGGCCTGGTCCCGAGCGCCCAGACGATACTGCTGCGCGAGCTCCTCAACCTCTCGCAGTTCCTCCAGAGCCACACGCTGCACGTGTACTTCCTCGCGGTGCCGGACTTCCTCGGCGTCCAGAGCGTCCTGCCGCTCGCGCGCTCGCATCCGGACGTCGTGCGGCGGGCGCTGCGGCTGAAGAAGCTCGCCAACGACTTCACGGCCGTCTTCGGAGGGCGCACGCTGCACCCGATGTCGAACACGCTCCTCGGCTGGCGGCGGCTCCCGAGCAAGGACGCCATCGCCGATATCCGGGCCCGGCTGGTCGCGGCGCTGCCCGACCTCGAGGCGACCGTGGCGATCGCGAAGTCGCTGCCGATGCCGCCCTACGAGCGCGAGACCGAGTACGTGTCGCTCAAGCACCCCGACCGCTACGCGCTCTACGACGGCGAGATATACAGCTCCGACCTCGGCGCGACCGTTCCGGTGCGCGACTACCTCAGCGTGACCAACGAGTACACCGTCGCCCACTCGACGACGAAGTGGTCCAAGTGGCACCGCGACGCCTACGCGACGGGCGCGCTGGCGCGGGTCAACAACAACTTCGCGCAGCTCCGGCCGGCGGCCCAAGAGGTCGCGCGGGAGCTCGGGCTCGAGCCGCGGAGCATCAACCCCTACGCCAACAACCTCGCTCAGGTCGTCGAGATCGTGCACTGCGCCCACGAGAGCCTGGCGCTGATCGACGAGGTGCTCGATCGCGACCTCGTCGTCGAGGACCTGTCTTTCACGCCGCGCGCCGGGCGCGGCTTCGGCGCGACCGAGGTGCCGCGTGGGATCCTGTTCCACGACTACACCTTCGACGAGGACGCGCGCTGCGTCGCGGCCAACGCGGTCATCCCGACGAGCCAGAACGTCGCCAACATCGAGGCCGACATGCGCGCCTTCGCGCCGGCCATGGTGAAGGAGCTGTCGCGGGAGGCGCTGACGCTGCACATGGAGATGCTGCTGCGCGCCTATGACCCGTGCATCTCGTGCTCGGTACACATGCTGGACGTGACCTTCGTGGAGTAGGCCCATGCTCATCACGCTCGTCGGGATCGGGAGCCGCGCGTCGGGAGACGACGCCGTCGGGCTCATCCTCGTCGAGGGTGCGCGTGGGTGGCCGGGGGTGGCCGCCTGCGTCTGGGAGGACCGAGACGCGCTCGACGTCGCCGCGGCGCTGGTCGACCTCGGCGAGGCCGACCCGGGCGGCGGCCCGGTGGTGCTCGTCGACTGCGCGGACATGGGGCTCGCGCCCGGGTGCTGGCGGGCCTTCGACGCGGACGCGGTGGTGCTCGGCGCGCGCGCGGGGGGGGCGTCGGTGCACGGGGCGGGGCTCGCCGACGGGCTCGCGCTGGCGCGGGCGCTCGGGTTTCGGCGGCCGCTGCGGATCCTCGGGATCCAGCCCTTCGACGTGCGGCCGGGGCTGCTGGCGCCGAGCCTCCCGATGGCGACGCGCCTGCCGTCGCTGCGGGTGGCGCTGGCGGCTGAGATCGAGGCGCTTCAGGGCGGCGCCGCGGGACCTGAGGTGTCGCCGCTGGCGACGGGGAGGACGGGCTGATGTGTCTCGCGGTGCCGATGACGGTGGTGGAGCTCACGCCCGACGGCGGCGGGGTGGTGGAGCTCGAGGGCGTGCGGCGCTCGGTGCGGCTCGATCTGCTCGATGATCCGCAGGTCGGTGACGTGGTGATCGTCCACGCGGGCTTCGCGATAGAGACCCTGGACGCGGCGGAGGCCGAGGCGCGGATGGCGCTCTTCGCGCGCCTGGCGGCGACCTACGAGCGCGAGCTCGGCGGCCCGGTCACGCTGGCGGCGCCGCCGTCGCGCGACGGGGAGGGGTGATGCGCTACGTCGACGGGTTCCGGCTCCCGGGCGCGGCCAAGGCGCTGACGCAGGAGCTCGCGCGGCTGGGTGACGCGCTGGGCCCGCGGCGGGTGAAGCTGATGGAGGTGTGCGGCAGCCACACGATGGCGATCGCGCGCTACGGCCTCAAAGACCTCCTGCCGGCCAACGTCCGGCTGGTGAGCGGGCCCGGGTGCCCGGTGTGCGTGACCGACCCGGGCTACGTCGACGCGGCGCTGGCGCTGGCCGAGCGGGGGGCCGCGCTGGCGACCTTCGGGGACATGCTGCGGGTCCCCGGGAGCCGCGGGAGCCTGGCGGACGCGCGCGCGGCGGGGGCCGACGTGCGGGTCTTCTACTCGCCGGTGCAGGCGCTCGAGTGGGCCGAGGCCGAGCCCGACCAAGCGTGGGTCGTGCTGGCGGTCGGCTTCGAGACCACCGCGGCCCCGCTCGCCGCGCTGGCGCTGGAGATCCGGCGGCGCGGGCTCGGCAACGTGACGCTGCTGACCGCGACCAAGACCGTCCCGCCGGCGCTGGACGCGCTCGTGGCCGACCCGGCGCTGGCGATCGACGGTTTTCTGTGTCCGGCCCACGTGAGCGCGATCATCGGGGCGCGGGCCTACCTGCCCTACGCCGAGGAGCACGGCCGTGCCTGCGTCGTCGCCGGGTTCGAGCCGCTCGACGTGCTCTACGGGGTCAAGGGGCTGCTCGAGCAGCTGGTGGCCGGGGTCGCGCGGGTCGACAATCAGTACGAGCGGGTCGTGCGCTGGGAGGGCAACCCCGCGGCGCAGCGGGCGATCGCCCGGGTCTTCGTGCCGGTGGACGCGCCCTGGCGCGGGCTCGGCGTGGTGCCGGCGAGCGGCCTCGCGCTCGGCCCGGGGCTCGCCGACCTCGACGCGAGCGTGCGCTTCGAGCGGCCGGTGACCGCGGGGCGGGTGAACCCCGCGTGTCGTTGTGGGGACGTGTTGAAGGGGGTGATCGAGCCGGCGGAGTGCCGCCTCTTCGGGGCGCCGTGCGTCCCGGAGCGGCCCCTCGGGCCGTGCATGGTGAGCTCGGAGGGGAGCTGCGCCGCGGCGTGGCGCTACAGCGGGAGGGGCGCGCGATGAGCCAGGATGACCGCATCACCATGGCCCACGGCGGGGGAGGGCGCGCGTCACGCCAGCTCATCGAGGAGGAGATCGCGCGGCGCGTCGGCGGCACGGCGCTGCGGGGCCTGCCCGACGCGGCCACCCTGGTGGCGCCGAGCGGCGGGCTGGTCTTCTCCACCGACAGCTTCGTGGTGCAGCCGCTCGAGTTCCCGGG
Organism: Deltaproteobacteria bacterium HGW-Deltaproteobacteria-14; assembly: GCA_002841945.1. GTDB lineage: Bacteria > Myxococcota_A > UBA9042 > PHBI01 > PHBI01 > PHBI01. Next base: position 26,161 of record PHBI01000084.1, on the reverse strand, counting down.
GGGCAACATCGGGCACCTCGCGGTCCACGGGACGGTCAACGACGTCGCGGTGGCGGGGGGGCGACCGCTGTGGCTGTCGCTCGGGCTGATCCTCGAGGAGGGGCTGCCGCTCGCGGTCCTGCGCCGCGTCCTCGACGCCGTGGCGGGGGCGGCGCGCGCCTGCGACGTGGAGATCGTCACCGGCGACACCAAGGTCGTGCCGCGCGGGCAGTGCGACGGGATGTACGTGAACACCGCGGGGGTCGGGGCGGCGCTGCCGACGCTCGCGCTCGACCCCCGCTCGGTGACGGTCGGCGACCGGGTCCTCGTCAGCGGGAGCCTCGGCGACCATGGCATGGCGGTGATGTGCGCGCGGGAGGGGTTCGAGCTCGCCAACGCGCCGCGCAGCGACACCGGCCCGGTCCATCGGCTGGTGGCGGCGGCGGCGGCCTTCGGCCACGGGGTCCGCTTCATGCGCGATCCGACCCGGGGCGGGCTGGCGGCGGTGCTCGACGAGACGGTCGAGGGGCTCGCGGTCGGGGTGCGCCTCGAGGAGGCCCACCTGCCGCGGTCCGGTCCCGCGCGCGCGGTCGCGGAGCTGCTCGGGGTGGATCTGCTGCACGTCGCCTGCGAGGGGCGGGTGGTGGCCTTCTGCGCGCCCGAGGTCGCGCCCGAGGTGCTGCGGGCGTGGCGCGCGCTCCCCGAGGGGCACGGGGCGGTGGACATCGGCGCCGTGGTCGCCGAGCCCGGCCGGGTGACGCTGGCGACCCTGGCCGGCGGGCGGCGGGTGGTCGACGTGCCGGTGGGCGAGCTGCTGCCGAGGATCTGCTGATGACAGGGAGGGGCCGGTGCACGAGCTGAGCCTGGTGGCCGCCGTCTGCGACGAGGCGCTGCGCGTGCTCGCCCGCGAGGGGGCGAGCCGGGTGCTGTCGATCCGGCTGCTGCTCGGCGTGCTCAGCTGCGCCGACCGCGACGCGCTCGCGCTCTGCTTCCCGCTGGCCGTGCGCGACACCCCGCTCGAAGGCGCCCGCCTCGAGGTGGAGGCCGAGCCGCTCTTGTTGCACTGCAATGAGTGTGGGTCGGATAGCAAGAGCTGGGACGCGCTCCTCGTGTGTGCGGTGTGTCAATCCGGCGCCGTCGAGGTGCGCGGGGGGCGCGACCTCGTGATCGCGTCGATGGAGGTGCAGTGATGTGTGAGACCTGTGGTTGTGGTGAGGCGTCGGCCCACGTGCACGCCCACCCCCTCGCGCCACCGAGCGCCCTCGGGTCGGGCCAGGCGCCCACGCTCACGCTCCCGCCGGCGCCGTCGCGTCACATCGAGCTCGGCCGCGCGGTGTTGGCCGACAACGACGCGCGCGCCGCAGACAACCGCCGCTGGCTCGCCGAGCGCGGGGTGCGGATGGTGGACCTGATCTCGTCGCCGGGCAGCGGCAAGACGGCGCTGCTCGAGGCGACCCTCGACGCGCTGGCGGCGCGGATCCGCGTCGCCATCATCGTCGGCGACCCCGAGACCGACAACGACGCCCGGCGGCTGCGCGGTCACGGGGCCGAGGTGCGCCAGGTCGAGACCGCGGGCGCGTGTCACCTCGACGCGGCGCACGTCCGGCGCCACCTCGTCGAGCTCGCCGGGGGCGGGCTCGACCTGCTCATCGTCGAGAACGTCGGCAACCTGGTGTGCCCGGCGGCCTTCGATCTCGGCCAGGGGCGCCGGATCGCGCTGCTCTCGGTCACCGAGGGAGAGGACAAGCCGCTGAAGTACCCGGCGCTCTTTCACCGCGCGGACGCGGTCGTCATCACCAAGTGCGACCTCATCCCGCACCTGCGCTGGGACCGCGCCGCGTGCCTCGCGAACCTGCGCCGGGTGCGCCCCGACGTGCGCGTCATCGAGGTGAGCGCCTGGACCGGGCAGGGGCTCGAGGACTGGACCGACTACCTGGCAGGGGCCCCGTGAGCAGCCTGCCGCGCACCGACGACGCCCCCGGCCACAGCGTCATCCGCTGGTGGACGCCGAACAAGGGCGACGAGATCCGCCTGCGGCGGCGCGAGCTCCAGGACCGCATCTGGTGGAGCGTCATGGTGCGCTGGGGGTTCGTCCTGGTCGGCGCCATCGGGACCCTGCTGGGCGCGTTCGACCTGCTCCCGGTCCACGTCTCGCCGGACCTCCTCGGCGGCGCCACCGCCGGGCTCGCGGTCACCAACCTCGTCTACTCCCTGCTCGCCGGCCGCGTCCGCGACGGGCGCATCTCCGCGCTCACCCCGCGGCGCTTCCTGCTGCTCGAGGTGACGACCGACTTCGCGGTCCTGAGCGTGCTGACCTACGCCCTCGGCACCATCGAGACGCCGACCGTCGCGCTGTTCCTCGCCAACATCGTGTTGCTGACGCTGCACTGCACCTGGAAGCAGAGCTTCACGATGACCTTCGTCGCCGCGTTCTTCGCCTCGGCGCCGGTCGTCCTCACGGGGACGGGGGTGCTGCCGGTGAGGAGCGTCCTCGGGAGCGACCTGCCGGTGCGCCTGGCGGACAACCCTACGCTCACGAGCGGCTACGTCCTCGGCGTCTTCATCATATTCTTGACCTGCTGGTACGTCGTGGCGCAGCTGGCGGCCGGACTCCAGACCCGCGAGCGCCGCCTGCAGGAGGACTACGACCGGCTGGTGCAGGTCGGCGAGCAGAAGACCCGCGGGACGCTCCGGGCGACCCACGAGCTGAAGGCGCCGCTCGCGGCGATCAAGAGCTACGTCTACGCGATGCGCGACGGCTACACCGGCGAGCTCGCGCCGGGGACGCGCAAGGTCGTGCTCCGCATCGGAGAGCGCTGTGATCTGCTGATGCACCGCATCAGCCAGATCATCCACCTCGCGAACCTGAAGACGGTCGAGTGGAGCCAGCTCAACTTCCAGGTGGTGGAGCTGCCGGCCCTCCTCGCCGAGGAGGTCGAGGAGGCGGCGGTGATGGGGCAAGCGCGCGGGGTCGTCCTGCGGTGGTCCCCGCGCTCCGTCCCGTCCGCGGCCATCATGGCCTCGACCGCCGAGCTCCGGACGATGCTGTCCAACATCCTCGCGAACGCGGTCGACTACTCCTACGAGGACGGGATCGTGACCGTCGAGGTGATCACGGACGACGTCGGTGTGCACTGCACGATCGCCGACCGCGGGATCGGGATCCCGAGCGAGTGCGTCGGACGGATCTTCGAGGACCACTTCCGGACCGACAACGCGGTCCGCCACCGCCCCAACGGCTCGGGGCTCGGCATGGCCATCGTGGCCGAGGTCGTGCGCCTGCATGAGGCGCAGATCAGCGTGTCGAGCGCGCTCGAGCGGGGCACGAGCATGACGGTGACCTTCCCCCACCCGGAGGCGTTCCGCCGCGATCAGCGGTAGGTGATGCTGCAACGCACAAGAGAGAGGTTGAGATGGCGCGTATCCTGATGATCGACGACGATCCCGACATCATCGAGAGCCTCCGGCTGGTCCTGGAGGCGCACGGTCACGAGGTCCATGAGCTGGCGAGCACGCGCCACGTGGTCGAGGACGTCAAGCGCGTGGCGCCGGACCTCATCATCCTGGACGTGATGTTCCCGGAGGACCCGCAGGGCGGCTTCAAGGCCGCGCGGCAGCTCCACCGGGAGCCGGGGGTGAACGTGATCCCGGTGATCCTGCTGAGCGCGGTGAACCAGCGGAGCCGGCTCGGGTTCGCGTTCACCGACAGCGACATCTCCGAGGACTTCATGCCGGTGCAGCGGTTCATCGAGAAGCCCATCGAGCCGAAGCTGCTGCTCGACCTGATCGCCGAGCTGCTCAGTTGAAGCGCAGGCCAAAGCCTGCGACACCAGAGCGGACCCTCGACTCGTCCCCGACAGGAGCAACGATCATGGCCCTCCCCGCCGTTGGCGCCAGCGCCAGCCTCGACAAGACCATCACCGAGCAGGACATCGAGCTGTTCGGCCAGGTCTCTCTCGACAAGAACCCGGTGCACTTCGACGAGGCGTACGCGAAGAACACGCGCTTTGGTGGGCGCATCGCGCACGGGATGATCTCGGCCGGGCTCATCAGCGCGGTCATCGGCACGCAGGTGCCCGGCCCCGGCAGCATCTACCTGTCGCAGTCGCTGAAGTTCCGCGCGCCGGTCCGCATCGGTGACACGGTCACGGCGACCGTCACCGTCACCGCGGTGCGCGAGGACAAGCCCATCGTGACCCTCGAGACGGTGGCCAAGAACCAGGCCGGCGAGGTGCTCGTCACCGGCGAGGCGGTCATCCTGGTCGACGGCTGAGGCGCCCGCGGCTGACCGGCGGCGTGGCGGCGCGCCCTGTGCGCGCCGTCACTCGCTGGTAGCGCGAAATGGGGCGTGGTCGTCGAGCCAGGCGACCTCCCGGCGCACCTCCTCGGCCTCGCGCTCGATGAACGCGTCGATGGCGTGGCGCAGGCCTGGGTGGCGGATCAGGTGCGCGCTGTGGGTGAGGCTCGGGACGAAGCCGCGGGCGAGCTTGTGCTGCCCCTGGGCGCCGGCCTCGAAGAGCGTGATGCCCTCGGCGATGGCGTAGTCGACGAGCTGGTAGTAGCAGCACTCGAAGTGCAGCGCGTCGAGGTCCTCGGAGGCGCCCCAGTAGCGCCCGTAGAGGTGGTCTCCCTTGCGGAAGTTCAGCGTGCCGGCGACCGGCCGCCCGTCGCGCTCGGCGATGACCGCGACGACCCGGTGCGCGAGGCGCTCGGGCAGGAGCTCGAAGAAGGCCGGCGTCAGGTAGTCCATCCCGCCGCGGTAGCCGACGGTGCGGCGGTAGAAGGCGTCGAGGGCGCGCCAGTGGTCGGGGCGCAGCTCCGGCCCGGTCAGCACCCGGATGTCGAGCCCGTGGGACTGGGCGCGGCGGCGCTCGCGGCGGACCTCCTTGCGGCGCTTGGTCGTCATCGCCGCGAGGAAGTCGTCGAAGTCGCGGTAGCCGGCGTTGTGCCAGTGGAACTGGCGGCTCAGGCGCGGCGTGTAGCCCTCGGCGGCGAGGAGCGCGCTCTCTTGTGCGGTGCAAAAAAGCCAGTGTGCGCCCGAGAAATCGGCTTGTTCGCAGACGGCGACGGCGCCCTGTGCGAGCGCGCGCGCCACCCCGTCCCGGTCGGCCCCCGGGCGGACGAGCAGGCGCGGGCCGGTGGCCGGCGTGAAGGGGATGGCCGAGGTCAGCTTGGGGTAGAACGCGATCCCGGCGCGGTGCGCGGCGTTGGCCCAGCCCCAGTCGAAGATGTACTCGCCGTAGCTGTCGGTCTTCGCGTACAGCGGGGCCGCGCCGAGGATGGGGGAGGTCACGTCCGGGCCGTCGGGGGTGGCGCCGCGCACGAGGAGGTGGGAGGGGTTCCAGCCCGTCGCTGGCCCGACGCTGCCCGAGTCCTCGAGGGCCTTCAGGAAGGCGTGCTCGACGAAGGGGTTGTCGTCGCCGGTGAGCGCGTCCCAGTCGGCCGCGGGGACGGCGCCGACGTGGTCGACGACCTCGACGTACAGGTTCGACGGGCTCACGGGGTGGTCACCGGGGTGTCCACGCAGGGCGGGGTCAGCAGCTCCGGGCGATACTCGAAGTGCATGGTGTCGAAGTGGTACCACTTGCCGCCCCAGACGAAGCCGTGGCGCTCGAAGATCTCGACCACCTCGAGGGGGAAGCGGTTGCGATAGCGGTAGCGGCCGTCCTTGTCGGGCCTGGTCCAGTCCCAGTAGTCCGAGCGCGCGACGCCGACGTCGATGGCGACGCCGAAGCTGTGCATGCTGCGCCGCCCGGTGCCGTGGATCTCGCGCCACACGAAGGTCCCGCTGCACTTGGCGGCGAGCTCGCGGAGCTCCCGAGGGAGCTCGCGCTCGATGTCGTCGCTGACCCGCTGCAGCGCCGCGGCGACGCCGTTGACCCGGGTCATCTGGACCACCTTGCCGCCGCTCGCGAGGAGCCACCGCACGGGCGCGAGCTTCGCCTTCACCTCGGCCCGGGTCGCGCCGTAGAGCGCCTCGAAGAAGGGGACGTAGCGGATGCGCCCGGGCTCGAAGTTGAGCGGCGGCGGCGAGGCGTAGTCGCGCCCCGGGCGGTAGCGCATCGACACGGTGTCCTGGAGGTCGGGCGCGTTCAGCAGCGTGTCGAAGTCGGACTTGTCGCGCCCGTCGTCCCACGGGATGCGCGCGCCGTCGCACAGGGCGAGGGCGTCGGCGCTGCCCCCGCAGACCGTCTCGGGGTAGGCGGCGATGAAGCAGCGCATGGTCGGCGGCGGCGTGTCGCCTGGGACGGGGGGCGGGGCGGCGGCCGCGAGGACGAGGGCGAGCAGGAGGAGGCCGCCCGTCATTTCATCCCCGAGACCTCGGACTCGCCCGACACGACCTGCTTCACGCCCAGGATCGCGGCGATGCGGTCGTCGACGCTGCCGATGCCGATGACGTGCTGGATCACGATCGGGTACTGCTCCTGGGGCGTGGTCAGGATGATGGTGCCGCTCGCGAGCAGGATGCGCTCGAGGATGTCGGGGACCTGCTTGTCCCAGCGCAGGGACTCGGTGGAGAAGCGCTTCATCTTCGGGAAGACGCCGTAGCGGTGGATGACCTCGTTCGGCTCGATGACCCAGTAGTCGAAGCGCGACTGGAGCCAGGCGAACAGGAACACGACGGTGAAGGCCCCGAAGGTCATCCAGTAGAAGGTCGCGTTCATCTGCGGCTGCAGCCCGGAGACGAAGTTCCCGACGTCGCCGAGGACGTTGGTGTAGAGCAGCGCGAGGATCCCGGCGACGGCCGCGAGCACGACGATGAGGGTGCGCTCCTCGTTGAAGTCGAAGGAGATGACGAGGAGGTTGAAGAGGAAGGCGCTCATCCAGGTGACGCCGATCCAATTGGGTGCCTGGCCGGGGGCGCCGCCGTCCGAGGCGATGGCGCAGATGAGCGACGCGATCCACGTCATGTAGAAGAAGACGACCTTCGGATACGGTCGGATGACCACGCGCAGCCTGTTGTGCGCCTTCGTCGGTGTCGCGCTCTTCGCCATGGGATCCTCGTGGGCTCGGGACGCCCCCACGTTAGAGTCAAAGGCCTCGCGCCAGCAACCGGCCGGGCTCGCGACCAGCGCGGGTGCGCCTCGCGAGCGGCGTCGCGCCAGGGCGCTCGGCCTGTGGACCACACCCGCCGGCGCTCACCGGTGGGCGGCGTCGCTCAGTCGTGGGCTGGGCCGGTCGTCCCCGCGGTCGTCCCCGCGTCGCCACCGGGCTCGCCCGCGGCCGTCACCGGCATCCCCATCGTCCGCGCCAGGGCCGGGCTCGGCAGGCCGTCCGACAGCGCCGCGAGGTCCACGTGGAGGTGGTTGTCGTGGGCGGTGTCCCAGGTCGGGTCGAGCACGTTGGTGAAGACCTGCTCCTCGCGCAGCCGGACGACCAGCGCACGGAGAAAGTCCTGCCGCTTCTGGAGCGAGGGCCAACGCGCCGTCCAGTGCTTCTGCACGTCGACGTTGCCGACGCCGCGGATGTAGAAGCCGGCCAGGTCGATGGCGTTGCCGAAGCTGTGCTGGCTCTGTTTGTCGGGCTTCTCGCGCAGCCGCCGGCAGTTGTAGGTCCCGAGGTGGCGGATCGCCGTGATCGGCTGCTCGCTCTTGGTCCCGAAGATGCGGTGCGCCTCCTCCTGGGCGATCTTCTCGAAGCGCGTCATCGCGAGCGACATCGCGCAGTTGAACATCGTGAAGCCGTAGTAGCGGACGCCGGTCGGCCCGCGCGTCCAGACCGCCCCCTGGGGGACGTGGCAGTAGATCGGGTCGTGCTTGTAGAGCTTGCGCTCCTCGAGGCGGTTCCGGCGGCTGAAGTAGAAGTGCTCCGTCAAGCCGGCCGCGGTCAGCTTCTCCTTGCACTGGTCCACCCACAGCTCCTCCCACGGGGCGCTGTCGAGCCCCTTGGGGAGCTCGCGGCGCGGCGCAGGCTCGCCCGGGGCGGGAGCCGTGAGCAGCATCAGCGCGAGCAGGGTGGGGAGACTCATCGGGACGCCTGAGGGGGTCGGGTTCGAGGGCGCGAGTGCGGTCGACGCTCCTCTCGTTTGGCGCGTCGTGAGGACCTCGCACGGTTACCGGAGGGCACGTGGTGACGCAAGAAACTTCCCTACCTCCGGCGCGCCGGGCTGCTGCGCCTGCGCCGCACGTCGGGACCCAACAGGCTCCGCGGCGCTGGCATTTCCGGAGCGCACCCGGCGGGGCGCCGAGGAGACCCGGGGCTTGAGGCGGCTCATGACGACCGTCGGACCTCTTTCGTTGACCCCTCGTGCCGGCATCGGTTATTGAGCGACCGCTTACAAATGGAGCCCCAGCCGGACCCATGGCGCGACCGCGAACCATCTCTGACGAGCAGATCCTCGAGGCCGCCCGCGTCGTCTTCACCCGCGACGGCGTCGCCGCCTCGACCGCCACCGTGGCGCGCGAGGCCGGGGTCTCCGAGGGCACGGTGTTTCGCCGCTTCCCGACCAAGGACGCGCTCTTTCAGCGGGCGATGTCGAGCCCCGAGGAGTGGCGCCTCGACCTCGAGGGCCGGGTCGGGCAGGGAGCGGTCGAGGAGCAGGTCGCCGCGCTCGCCGTCGAGCTCATCGAGAAGATGCGCCGCACCCTGCCGCGGATGATGGCGCTCGCGACCTGCGGGGACCACCCGCGCGAGCTGTGGCGCTCGAACCCCGAGGCGCCCCCCTTCGCGGCGCTCAAGGCGCTGACCAACTACTTCGACTCCGAGATGCGCCTCGGCCGCGTCGCCGCGATCGACCCCGAGGTCGTCGCGCGGGTGATCCTCGGCAGCGTCCACAACTACGCCTTCCTCGAGTACATGGGCATCCACACGCGCATCCCGATCGCGGCGCCCACCTTCGCCCGCGGCATCGCGCGGCTGCTGTGGCGAGGGCTCGACCCGAGCCGTCCGGCGGCGATGGAGAACGGTTAATGAGCGATTGCTTTCACATCTCGTCCCGGCGCCGGGACGCGCTGATGGTCGCCCTCGGGGCCCTCGGGCTGTCGTCTTGTGCGGTGCACAGTGTCGACGCCACGCCGGAGGCGCCGGTCGCGATCCCCGAGCGGTTCGCGAACGACGGCGGTGCAGCAAGCATCCCCCTGGGGGGGGCCAGTGAGGAGCGCATCGAGACCCCGGATCGCTGGTGGCGCGCCTTCGGCGATCCTCAGCTCGACGGGCTCGTCGACCAGGCGCTGAGCGACAACCTCGACCTGCGGCGGGGCTGGACGCGCCTCGCCCAGGCGCAGGCCGTCGCCCGCGGCGCCGCCGCCGCCAGCTGGCCCCAGATCAGCGCCGACGCCGGGGTGTCGGGGCAGCGCACCGTCTTCAACGTCGGCGGGCCCGTCGGCCTCATCTCGAACACCTCCTCCACCTACTCCATCGGCCTCAGCGCGCGCTACGAGGTCGACCTGTGGCGCAAGATCGCCTCGACCGAGGACGCGATGGCCCTCGACGTGCGCGCCACCCGCGAGGACCTCGAGACGGTGGCGATGACCATCTCCGGGCGGGTCGCGGAGCTGTGGCTCGCGATCGTCGGCGAGCGCGCCGGGCTCGCCTTGCTCGACGAGCAGGAGGCGGTCACGCGACAGTTCGTCGGGCTGGTCGAGGCGCGCTTCGGCCAGGGGCTGGCCTCGGCCCTCGAGGTGTTCCAGCAGCGCCAGCAGCTCGCCGCCCTCGGGGCGCAGCGCCCGCTCATCGAGGCGCGCATCGCCACCTCCCAGCAGCAGCTCGCGGTGCTCCTCGGCGAGGCCCCCAGCGCCGCCCCCGAGGTCGCTCGCGCCACCCTCCCGCCGGCCCCACCGGCCCCGCCGAGCGCGCTCCCCGCGGATCTCCTCGGCCGTCGGCCGGACGTGCGCGCCGCGCAGCTCCGGGTCGTCGCCGCCGACTACCGCGTGGGGGCCGCCATCGCCGACCGGTACCCGAGCCTCGCGCTCAGCGGGCGCATCGGGGTCCAGGCGGCGGACCTGGCCGACTTCATCGACAGCTGGATCTGGAGCCTCGCGGCGAGCCTGACGGCGCCGCTCTTCGACGGCGGCCGGCGCTCGGCGGAGGTCGATCGCGCCGAGGCGGCGATGCAGGATCTGCTGCTCGGCTACGGCCAGGTGGTGCTGCAGGCCCTCCTCGACGTCGACAACGCCCTCGTCAGCGAGGCGCGCCAGCGCGAGAACGTCGCGCTGCAGCAGCGGCAGCTCGAGCTCGCCCGCCAGAGCCTCGCCGAGGCCCAGTCCCGCTACGCCAACGGCCTGACCGACTACCTCAACGTGCTGACCTCGCTCCGGACCGCGCAGCAGTCCGAGCAGGCGCTGCTCGCCGCCGAGCGCCAGCTGCTCGGCTACCGCGTCCAGCTCTACCGCGCGCTCGGTGGCGCGTGGACCCGCGATCTCAAGGCTCCGTCCCACGCCCACGGAGGCGACCGATGATCAAGACCGTCCTGCTCAAAGGCCTGCTCCCCCTGGCGATCCTCTTCGGCGCCGTCAGCTACATGGGCTACCTCAACAAGACGCGCCCGCAGGCGCCGCAGACCGCCCCCCCGGAGCGGGTGGACCTGGTCGAGGTGACGCCGGCGCGCGAGGTCGGTGAGCACGTGACCGTCCACGCGGTCGGGCGGGTGGTGGCGTCGCGCGAGACGATGCTCTCGCCGGAGGTCACCGGGCGCGTCGTCGAGGTGAACCCGAAGCTCGTCGTCGGCGGGCTCCTCGCCGCCGGTGAGGTGGCCTTCCGCCTCGACGCCGAGGACTACCAGCTCGCCGTGCGTCAGCTGGCGGCGCAGGTGACCCGGGCGCGGGTCGAGCTGCAGCAGGAGGCCGGGCGGCGCGCGGTCGCCGAGCAGGAGTGGAAGCTCCTGTCCGAGGACGTCGCGACCACCGACGAGGGCACGGCGCTGGCCCTGCGCAGGCCCCAGCTCGCGCTCGCCAAGGCCAACCTCGCGGCGGCCCAGAGCGCCCTGGCGCAGGCGCGCCTGCGCGAGGACAAGACCGTCATCACGGTGCCGTTCAACGCGACCGTGAAGATGGAGACGGTCGAGGAGGGGCTCCTCGCCGGTCCGCAGGCGCAGCTCGTGGCGCTCGTCGGCACCGACACCTTCTGGATCGACGCCGCGGTGCCGATCGACAAGCTGTCGTGGATCGACATCCCCGGGATCAACGGCTTCGCCGGCGAGCACGGGGCGACGGTGAAGATCACCCAGCGCCTCGGCGACGGGCACGAGATCACGCGCGCCGGGCGCATCCTGCGGCTCGACAACCGCCTCGACCAGCTCGGCGTCCAGGCGCGCGTCCTCATCGAGGTGCAGGACCCGCTGCTCGTGGCGGCGGACGCCGAGCCCGGGATGCCGCTCTTGCTCAACGCCTTCGTGCAGCTCGAGATCGAGGGGCACCCGGTGCCGGGCGCCGTGGAGGTCCCCCGGGTCGCCCTGCGCGACGGCGGCACCGTGTGGGTCATGAACGGCGAGGAGCGGCTCGACGTGCGCGACGTCGACATCGTGTGGCGCGACGAGGACGCCGTGCTCGTCAGGCGCGGCGTCACCGTCGGTGACCACATCATCACGAGCCGGCTCCCGACCCCGGTGCCCGGGATGAAGGTGCGCGTGGCGACCGAGACCGCCCGCGCTACGCCGGCGCCCGCGCCGCTGGTCGAGGGCGCCGCCGTGCCCGGTGAGGGCGCGGAGGGCGATCGATGAGCGTCTCCGAGGAGCATCGCCGCCACAAGGGGCCGATCGCCTGGATGACCAAGAACCAGGTGGCGGCCAACCTGCTCCTGTTCACGTTCCTGCTCGGCGGCGCGCTGAGCATCGGCTCGGTCAAACAAGAGGTCTTCCCCGAGGTCGCCCTCGACTACATCATGGTGAACGTCGCCTACCCGGGGGCGAGCCCGTCGGAGGCCGAGGAGATCGTCGCCGCGGTGGAGCAGGCGGTCGCCAGCATCGACGGGGTCGAGGAGATCAGCGGGACCGCGGCCGAGGGCGTCGCGGCGGTGGCGGTCAAGCTCATCGACGGGACCGACCCGAACCGGGCGCTGTCGGACGTCAAGAACGGCGTCGACCGCATCACGACCATGCCGCTCGACGCCGAGAAGCCCCAGGTCAGCCTCATCCCCAACAAGCGCGGCGTCATCTCGCTCGTCTTCTACGGCGACGTCGGCGAGAAGAACCTGCGCGCGCTGGCCGAGCGGGCGCGCAACGACCTCAAGGCGCTGCCGAACATCACCGACGTGGTGCTGTCGGCGGCGCGTCCCCAGGAGATCCACGTCGACGTGTCCCAGGATAGGCTGCGGCAGTTCGGGATGACGATGGCGCAGGTCGCCGGGGTGATCCGCGCCGCGGCGACCGAGCTCCCGGCGGGGGGCATCAAGACCGACAGCGGCGAGGTGCTGCTGCGCACCCGCCCGAAGCCGGTCCAGGGCAAGGAGTTCGAGGACCTGATCGTCGCGGCCACGCCGAGCGGCGGGCGCCTCACCGTCAACGACGTCGGCGAGGTGCGCGACGGCTTCTCCGAGACCGACGAGAGCGCGACCTTCGACGGCAAGCCCGCCATCATGGTCAACGTCTACCGCAGCGCCGACCAGACGCCGGTGGAGGTCGCTGGCGCGGTCAAGGCCTACGCCGCGATGCAGCAGGGGCAGCTCCCCGCCGGGGTCGGCATCGCCACCTGGATGGACACCTCCGAGTGGTACAGCCAGCGCCTGGACTTGATGGTCCGCAACATGTTCTCGGGCTTCCTCGTGGTGCTGGTGCTGCTGAGCCTGTTCCTCGAGACCCGCCTGGCGTTCTGGGTGACCCTCGGGATCCCGACGTCGTTTCTCGGCTCCCTGCTGCTGATGCCGAGCCTCGACCTGTCGGTGAACATGCTCTCGATGTTCGCCTTCATCGTGACCCTCGGCATCGTCGTCGACGACGCCATCGTGGTCGGCGAGAACATCTACGACTTACGCAAGAAGGGGATGAGCTTCCTCGACGCGTCGGTCGCGGGGGCGCGCCAGGTGGCGATGCCGGTGACCTTCAGCGTGCTCACCACGGTCGCCGCCTTCTCGCCGATGCTGTTCGTGCCGGGCTTCTCGGGGAAGTTCTTCGCCGTGATCCCCGCCATCGTGATCAGCGTCCTGCTCATCTCGATGATCGAGTCGTTCTACATCCTCCCGGCGCACCTCTCCCACGAGCCGTCGCGGCGGCCGCTGTGGCAGCGGATGCTCATCTGGGCGGCGCCGCTCGCGGTCATCGGCCTCATCGTCGGCGCGGTGGCGCCCCTCGAGATGCCGGCCTGGCAGCTCGGGCTCGGCGGTCTGCTCGGCGGCGCGGCCATCCCGCCGGCGTTTTTGGTGGTCGACACCATCTTCAGCTTCCTGCGGGTGTACGCCGACAAGACGCTCTTCTTCTTCATCCACCGCCTGTACAAGCCGACGGTCTCGTGGCTGATGGATTATCGCTACCTGGCCTTGGCGGGGACGCTGGCCTTCAGCCTGGCGATGTGCGGCCAGGTGGGCGGGGGGCGGCTCAAGTTCACCTTCATGCCCGACGTCGAGTCCGACATCGTCGGCGCCCAGGTGACGCTGTCCTTCGGGGCGCCGGTCGCGCAGACCGAGGCGGTCCGGGAGCGCCTGGTGTCGGCGGCGCAGCGCGTCCTCGAGGCCAAGGGGGGCGCGGCGAAGTACTCCCGCGGCCTCTTCGCCCAGGTCGGCGCGAGCCTCCCGGCCGGCGGCCCCGTTTCCCTAGGCAACGGCGCCGGTGGGCACGTGGCCTACGCCCAGGTCTACCTGGTCGCGTCGGACCAGCGGGCGTTCACCGCCAGCGACTTCGTCAAGGCCTGGCGCGAGGAGGTGGGCGAGATCCCCGGCGTCGAGACCCTCGTGTTCAAGGACTCGATCGGTGGGCCGAGCGCGGGGGCTCCCATCGACATCATGCTCATGCACTCCGACATCAAGGTCCTCGAGGCGGCCGCGGCCGAGCTCGCCACCGGCCTCGGGACCTTCGGCGGGGTCAAGGACATCGATCCCGGGTTCAAGCGCGGCAAGCCCCAGATCGAGTTCGCGGTGAACCGCCTCGGCGAGTCCCTCGGGCTCAGCGAGGCCGAGGTCGGCCGCCAGGTGCGCAGCTTCTTCTACGGGGCCGAGGCCAAGCGCCAGACCCGGGGCACCGACGAGATGAAGGTGATGGTGCGCCTGCCCGAGGCCGCGCGCACCTCCGAGCACGATCTCGACCAGCTCGTGCTCCACACGCCGTCGGGCGGGGAGGTGCCGTTCCGCCTCGTCGCCGAGCTCTCACGCGGCTACGCCTACACCTCCATCCAGCGCACCAACGAGCAGCGGACGCTCCACGTGTCCGCCAACATCGACAACGCCGTGACCAACGCGAACGACGTCTACGGGGCGCTCTTCGGCGGCCCCAAGGCGCAGGTCCCGGCGCTCCTCAAGAAGTACCCCGGGCTCTCGACCGGCCTCTCGGGCGAGCGCAAAGAGCAGATGGAGACCATGAGCTCGCTCATGTTCGGCTTCGCCGCGGCGCTGCTGCTCATCTACGCGCTCATCGCCATCCCGTTCCGCAGCTTCGTGCAGCCCCTCATCATGCTGTCGGTCATCGCGCCGGCCTTCGGCGCGGCGATCCTGGGGCACATGCTGATGGGCTACGGGCTCAGCATGATCAGCGCCATGGGCGCCATCGCGCTCGCGGGGGTGGTCGTCAACGACAGCATCGTGATGGTGGACACCGCCAACAACCTCAGGCGCCAGGAGCAGCTCAGCGCCTGGGAGGCCATCCGGGCCGCTGGGATGCGGCGCTTTCGGCCCATCATGCTGACCTCCATCACGACCTTCGGCGGCCTCGCCCCGATGATCGCCGAGACCAGCGTGCAGGCGCGCTTCCTCGTCCCGATGGCCATCTCGCTGGGCTTCGGCGTGCTCATCACGCTGCCCTTCGTGCACGTCGCGGTGCCCGCGGTCTACCTCATCGTCGAGGACCTCAAGCGCCTCTTCGGGCTGGCCCCGCCGGTCAAGCAGGCGCCGGACGACGACCGCTCCGACAAGGACCTCGACGCGACCGACCCGGAGATCCGGCTGCCCGACGGCCTGACCACGGCCTGAGCCAAGCGACGGCAGGTCCTCGACCGATACGATGGGAACTGGGTCCCGCTTCGGCAAAAAATCACGAGCTCTGAGCTCACCCTCAGTTGGGCGCGACCGCGAAGACGAGGCGCCGGAAGAACGGGCGTCGCTCCGGCTTGCTCAGCTGCTCCGCGAGCGCCCCCTCGAGGGCGCCGAGGTAGGTGTAGCCCCGGCCGGGGAGGCGCTCCTGGGTGACGGCGACGAGCTGCGCCAGGACGCCCCAGCGGGTGTCCGAGGCCGAGGCCACGACCAGATCGACGTTCGGTGCGGTCAGCCGGTCGGGGAGGTGCGCCAGCCAGCGCTGGAACCCGGCCAGGTCGATGCCGTTGTCGTCGGGGAGGAGCGTGAGCCGCTCGACCTTGGGGTCGCTGGTCGTGAGGTCGAGGATCCCGGTGTGGTTGAGGGTCACCGTGATCGAGGGCGGCTTCCGCGCCTGGGCGCCGGGTCGGGGCGGCCGGTAGGCGAGCTTCCCGTCGCGAAACCACAGCGGGTCGAGCTCGATGATGTCGAGGTCGTCGTGGCCGGCGCGGGCGAGGGTGTAGACCGTCGCCGCCACCACGCGGTAGGGCACGGCGGGGTGGATGGAGACGCGCAGGGGGCGACCGCCGTCGGTCGGCCCGGCCGTCGCGTCGCGCAGGACGGCGATCTCATAGCCCACGCGCGAGTCGAGGAGCTCGGGCGGCAGGTCGAGGGTCGTCCCGTAGCAGGCCTGCAGCCCCGGGCACGCGGCGAGCGCCTCGCGCGCCGCCGCGTCGCACGGCCGGCGATCGGCGCCGGCGCACTGGAACGTCACGATCTCCTTGTCGTTCACGGTGATCCCGGTGCTCGACACGACGACGTCGGCGGGCGGCTCGACGGGCGGTGGGGGCTTGGGGGTGGGGCAGCCGGCGCCGGTGAAGAGCAGGGACGCGATGACGAGGGTCAGGCTACGCCTGGCGCGCGCTGGCCTCGGAGGTTGGGGTCGTCGTACAACCACGATGGATCACACAACCGCAGGTCCGCGGTGTTGGCCACTTTTTGCGACGAGAGAGGGGGCGCAGATGAAGCGAGTCTTCGTCACTTGGCCGCTGCCGGACGCCACGGCGTCGCGGCTGGCGAGCGCCTGCGAGCTCGTCATGAACGAGCGCGAGGAGCTCCTGAGCCGCGCGGAGCTGCTGCGTGGGGCCGCCGGGGCCTTCGGGCTGCTGACGACCCTGCGGGACCGGGTGGACGCGGCGGTGCTCGACGCCACCGGCGTGCGCGTGGTCGCCAACTGGGCGGTCGGCTTCGACAACATCGAGATCGCCGCGGCGCGGGCGCGCAAGGTGTGGGTCACCAACACGCCCGACGTGCTCACCGAGAGCACCGCTGATCTGGCGTTCGCGTTGCTGTTCGCGGTCTCCCGGCGCGTCGTGGAGGGCGACCGGCTCGTGCGGCGCGGCGAGTTCCGCGGGTGGCACCCGGGGCTCCTGCTCGGTCACGACCTCCACGGCAAGACCCTCGGGATCGTCGGCCTCGGCCGCATCGGGCGCGCCGTCGCGCGGCGCGCCCTGGCCTTCGGGATGCGGGTCATCTACCACGGCGGCCGCCCCGACGACGTGCACTGCCAGCCCCGGTCCCTCGGCGACCTGCTCGCGGAGTCGGACATCGTCACGCTGCACGTGCCCCTGACGCAGGACACCCGCGCGCTCATCGGCGCGAACGAGCTCGCGCAGATGAAGCGTGGGGCGTTGCTGGTCAACACGGCCCGCGGCGACGTGGTCGACGAGGACGCGCTCGTCGCCGCCCTCGCGCGCCATCACCTCGGCGGCGCCGGCCTCGACGTGTTCTCCGGCACTCCAGAGCGGCCGGACGAGCGCCTGTTCGCCCTCGACAACGTCGTGCTGACGCCACACATCGGCTCCGCGACCCACGAGACCCGCCTCGCCATGGCGGAGCGCGCCACCGACAACCTGTTGGCCGCGCTCGCCGGCAAGACCCCTCCCGACCTCGTCTGGCGCTGAGCCAGACCCTGGATCAGGGCTTCGCCTCGATCACCCCGCAGGCGACCCGGGCGCCGGCGTTGCCGGTCGGCTGCCCACCGTCGTCCATGGCCGCGTGGACGATCAGCCCGCGGCCGATGATGCCGGTGGCGCCGCGCAGCGAGAGGTGCTCGAAGACGCGGTCGAGGGACGCGGCGCCGGTCTCGTCGGCGACCAGGTTGCCGAGGTCGCCGGCGTGCCGCACCGGCTGGTCCGGGAGCCCGTGCGCGTGCCCCTCGGGGTTGAAGTGCCCCCCAGCGGAGGTGCCGTCGGGCGCCGAGCAGTCCCCGACCTCGTGGACGTGGAAGCCGTGCTCGCCCGGGGTGAGCCCGGCGAAGACGCCGATGACGCGGACGCCGCCGTCGACCTCGGTGAACGAGACCGTCCCGGTGGCCGAGTTGCCCTCGGTCGCGGCCATCACCGAGCGTGCGCTCAGCGGCGCGGCCTCGGCGACCTTGTCGGCGGCGGCGCCGCCGACGGACGAGGACGAGGCGCAGCCGGCGGCGAGGACCAGCGACGTGGCGCCGGCGAGGAAGAGCGAATGGAAGCGGAAGCGGAACATGGAACCTCCGGAGTCGATGCGGCGCGGACCGTACCACATCCGGCGGGGCGTGACGCTCGCTGTTGGCGTCGCCGCAGCGGTCGCGCTTCGCCGCGGCGGGGAGACCGACCGGGCCCGGCGCGGCGCCGTCCACCATCATCGTCTACGATCTGCTCCTGCACCGCGTCGTCGCCTCGATCCCGCGGGTCGGTGAGGACCTCTACATCGAGCACGCCGCCGCCGGGATCGCGGCCGATGTGTTCGGGCGCGTCTGCGCCTTCGGCCGCAGCGGTAACGGGCGTCTTCCGAGCTCTCGGGGACGCGCAGATGGCGGCGGATCCGCCGGCAAGGCGACAAGTTATTTCGGCACGGGAGGGTGTTTGTAATCTCGGGTAGGCTAAGGAGACCAGGAATGCAGGAAGGGCGCGCGAGGGCTACTTCCTGTGCTGCGTTCCTGCTTTAGCGATTCGCCCGTCGCCTGCCTTGCGTAACCACTTGAAACCACGACGCGACGCCAGGCTCGATCCGAATACTCAAACACCCTCTAAGCTCTACGTGACCCTCGCCTACAGCAACGCCCTGTCGGTGCTGCGCCCGGATGGCACCGAGGAGCGCCGCTTCAGCGGGCCGATGGCCGCGCGCACGCGGAGCGCGCAGGCGACGATCGTCAGGCGCCCGCGGCCGGCTCTCGCGGCGGGACAACCCGGTTCGTCCCGCGGCGACCCTTGCGCGCGCCGATCGCCCACGCCCGGGCGGTGATGTCGCTGCGCAGCTCGTCGGTGTCGTCGGCGTGTACCGGGGTCGCCCGCACCCGGGCGTGCCCGCTGTCGAGCAGCTCCACGATGACCGGCGCGGCGGCGTCGACGTAGGCCGACAGGTAGACCTGATCGCTCAGCGCCCCGATCAGCTCGATGAGATCGCGCCCCGCCGGCACCACCACGTCCACCTCGATCGGGAGCGCGCGGCTGCTCGCCGCGCTCATCCGCACCCGACTCGACGCCAGGTGGCGGTTGGGGACGTCGACGATCCCCCCGTCGGGCGTCCGCAGCTGAACCCGGGTCAGGCCGAGCTCCATGACCTGCCCGATCACGGCGTCCGTCCCCACCTGATCGCCGATGGTGAACGGCCGCCGGAAGCTCAGCGCGAGCCCCGAGGCGATGTCGCGCAGGTCCGCGTAGGCGATCACCCCGATGAGCGCCAACGACACCCCCAGGATCGCGACCGACGCCGGCGTCTCCGTCGGCTCGAGCGGACCGAGCGCCAGCCCCACCACCGTCACCCCCAGCATCAGCCGCAGCGGCGCCACCGTGAACGCCAGCCGGTGACGCGGATCGAGGCCCGACGACCAGGCGAAGCGCAGCGTCCGCGACCACGCCCAGGCGATCGCCCAGGCCGCCGGCGCGGCGATCGCGAGCCGGATCAACGTCAGCAGGATCGGCCACTCGAGCAGCACTCAGCGCTCCACTTTTGTGCGTTGCGGAATCGAGTTCGCGATGAGGTTTCTCTCAATCAGGAGGTCGACCACGCGTCTCCAGATGTGCGGTCGCACGGTCAGCCGCTCGGCGTCCCGCCCGGCCGGCACCAGCAGCCCAGCTCCGACCAGCCGCGCGCACGCCGAGGCCACGCGCTCGCGCGGCAGGAGCAGCACCTCGCGGGCCTCCCTCAGGCTCAGCGTCCCGCAAATGACGCACGCCGCCAGTAGCCGGTGGGCGTCGCGGCCGAGCTGATCGAACCAGCTGAGGCTCGGGGCGGTGAGCGGCGCGAGGCGGATCTCCTCGGGCCCGACGTCCTCGATGGCGTTGACGAACAGCGTCAGGGCGTCGCGGATGTTGCCGCCGCTGAGCGCGGCGAGCTCGCGCAGAAACCGCTGCCGCTGCTCGGTCGGCGTCGATCGGCGCCGGGAGAGGCGCCGCCACCAGCGCCGCTCCGCGGGCGCCTCCGCCGGCCAGGCCACGTCGAAGCCACTGAGCCGGCAGCGCGCCTCGATCAGCGCGCCCAGCGCCGCCGCGCTCTGGGGCGCGAGGGTCACGTGGTCGGTGAAGTAGCCCGGCAGGTCGCACAGGGGCTCGAGCAGGCGCGCGGTGGGCTCGTCGACGCTGACCACCCACATCACGTCGCGCCGGGTGGCGCTGATGACCCGCAGGAGCCCGCGGACCAGCTCGAGGCCGTCCGCCGTCCGGACGAAGACCTGCTCGAGCCCATCGAGCACCACGACCCGGCGGTCGGCGTCTCTGAGCGCGCGGCTCACGGCCTCGAAGGTGTGTGCGGTGAGGCGGCCGCCGTGGGCCACCAGCGCCTCCGACAGCGCCGTCTCGCTGCGGTGGTCGGCGTCGAGCCCGATGTCGACCAGGTCGCGGCCCGCCAGCGCCTTGAGCGCGACCCGGGCCATGCTGGTCTTGCCCGAGCCCGCGGCCCCGCGCACCAGCACCGCGACCGGCGTCCCCGCGGTGAAGCGGGCGTGGGCCGCGCGCAGGATCGCCACCTCGTCCGCCATCCCGCCGAGCAGGTGGTGCGAGTCGAGGGTGTTCGGCGTGAAGAGCCGCGCCAGGACGTAGGGCATCCGCTCGAGCTGGGCGTGGGAGGGCTCGAGCGCCAGCACGTCTTCGCTCATGCGCGCGGGGTCCCACCGCTCGAAGCCGGAGCGCACCCGCGCGCGCCGGGCCAGCTCGCTGCCCGCGAAGCGCCGATAGAGCGCGCCGACGCTCCCGCGGGCCCGTGACACGCGGCGCCCGATGCGCGTCCAGGCGCGCCTGAGCGCTCGCCGCAGGTGCTCGTCGTGGCCGACCGCGGGGTGCGCCTCGCGGTCGTCCGGCTCGCCGAGGAGGCGCTGATAGATGCGCGCGAAGGCGTCGTCGAGGGAGCTCGTCACGTCGCTCGGGATGCCGTCGAGCTGCTCCTCGACCTCGCTGCGGAGGCGCTCGGTGACCCGCGCGGCGCGGCCCAGGGACTCGCGCGCGAACCCCACGATGCGCGCGCCCAGGTGCGGATCGTCGGCCTCGCGGTCGCGCAGCTCCTGCACGCCGGCGTTGAGCCCGATGGTCGCGCCGCCGCCGATCTCGACCACCCGCTGCGCGACCCGCGACACGATCTCCTCGTCGCTCGCCCGCGTCTCGGTCAGGCTCCAGGTCAGCTCCCCGGTCAGGTGCTTCGCGATGGTCGCGGCCACCGGCTTGCTCTCGCCGGGGATGTCGGCGGGCACCCGCACCCCGTCGAGGTCGAGCCCGGTCAGCGCCAGCTCGACGCTCTCTGGCTGCTGCGGCACCGCCTCGCGCACCGTCGCCTCGATCGCCCCGAGCATCGCCCGGTCCTCCGAGACCAGGCGGATCTCGGCCATCGCCGGGACGATGCGGCCGTCGATCTCGGCGTCGAGGGCCGCCAGGGTGGGGGCGATCGACTCGCACGCGTGCTCCGCGCGGATCCCGGTCTCCGCGGGCTCGAGCGCGTCGCGGGCGCGGGCGAGGCAGCCCGACAGGTCCTCGAGCAGGGCCAGGACGGCGCCCCGCTGCTGGGTCTCCCAGATCGCCAGGGTCTCGCGGGCGTGTACCTGGATCGTGTGCTCCGCCGCCAAGAGCCGGGCGCGCAGGTTCGCGCGGCGCGCGATCCGCAGGATCGCCTCGTCCCACCGGGCTCCCTGGCGCTGCAGCGTCCCCATCGCCCCGTCGACCCGGGCGGCCACCCGCGAGTAGCGGACCTCGTCGCGTCGCACCGTTGGCGTGCCCGCGAACCTGAGGGCGAAGGACAGCTCCGCCAGGGTCCGTTGGGCCTCGCTCGCGAGCTCCGACTCGAGCGCGGCGGCGCGCCGCTCGATGTCGGCCCGCGCCTCCGCGTGGTTCGGCCCAGCCGGCTCCGCGTCGCCCCGCGCCTCGCGCTGCGCGCGGTCGAGGGTGTCGAGGCGCCGCGCCTCGGCGCGCCCGATGGCGCCGAGCAGCTCCGACAGCGCCACCACCAGCCGCCCCTCGACCTTGGCCCGCGCCATTGAGCGCAGCCCGAGCCGCCGCTGCCGACGCCCGAGGGCGTACCGCAGCCGCGTCCAGGCCAGGGCGAGCCGCCCGTGGGCCGGGATCTCCAGGTGCGGGGTGAGGTGCTCGGGGGTGAGCGCGGCCATCGCCGTCACCGGCAGGGCGATGAGGGCGTCTCGCACCCGCTGCGCCAGGGCGTGCAGGGCGTCGCCGAAGGGGGCGATCGCCACCGGCTCCAGGGCGTCGAGGGGATCGCGCGCGTCAAGCCGCGCGAGGGCCGCCTCGCGCCAGCGGCCGATGGCGTCGCGGCTCGCCGCGCCCACCGTGGCGTCGACCAGCGCGGTGACGTCGACGTAGCATCGCTGCAGAGTGGGATCGTCGGGCGGGGGGACCGGCGCGGCGACCTTCGGTTCGGCTGCCACCAGCGGCATGATCGCTGGCTCTGAACCCCGCTTCGCGGTCCCCGCGGCGGTGGCGGCGGCGCCCCTGCGCAGCGCGATGCGGAGCAGCACCGGGCCGACCAGCAGGTTGAGCGCGATCAGGGCGAAGGCGACCTGGCGGAGATCCTCGGCGAGCACCGGGGTCGCGTGCTCGAGCTCGCCGACCGCGATGGCCAGCAGCACCAGGGCGACCCCGGCCTGGCTGATGAAGCCGAGCCACAGCACGTCGGTGAAGGGGCGGGGCTCGCGGGCGAGGCGTCCGCCGAGGCGCGTCGCGACGTACATCATCGCGGCGCGGATGACGAAGAGCGAGGCGGCCAGGGGCAGCACGGAGAGCATCGTGGTGAGCTCGAGCCCGGCGCCGGCGGTGGTGAAGAAGATGACGAAGACCGGCAGCGACAGCATCCCGAGGGGCTTGTGGAGGTCGTGGCCGTAGCGGGAGAAGTTGGCCACCGTGAAGCCGGCGGTGATGAAGACGAGCAGCGGCTTGATGTGGACGTGGAGGGTGTGGTCGATCCAGTGCTCCACGGGGTTGATGCCGTAGGCGATGACCAGCAGGATCAGGATGAGCTCCCAGCGGACCCAGCGCATCCAGGCGATGAGCGCGGCGCCGAGGAGGAGCCCGACGAAGACGCTGGCGAGGATGCGAGCGCCGAGGTCGGCGACGATGGCGCCGTCGAAGGACGCCCCGTCGGTCACGAGGATGCGCGCGACGGCCAGGCCGATCGCGAGCATCACGACCATAACGACGTCCTTGAAGACGGCGAAGCTCAGGATGAGATCGGAGATCTTGCCCTTGATCCCCGACTCCGAGATCACGGCGACGCTGACCGCAGGGGAGGTGCCCACGGCGAGGGCGCCGAGGACCAGGCCGATCGCCACCAGATCCATGAGGTTCCCGCTCGAGGCGACCGGGAAGACGGTGGCGGCGAGCAGCACGAAGGCGCCGCCGACGAAGAGCCAGGCGAGCGGGATCTTGAAGAGGATGATGGAGGCGAGGGTGCGCTTGAAGCGGCGGATGGCGCCGAGGTCGAGCTCGAGCCCCGCCTCGAGGGCGATCAACGCCAGCGCGAGCTCGTTGAAGACGCGCATGTCCACGACGACCGAGCGCGGGATGAGCGGCTCCGCGATCCCCATGAGCTCGGCGGCGGAGGGGCCGAGGCCGATGCCGGCGAGGATGTAGCCGGTCACGCGCGGGAGGCCCACGGTCGACGCCAGCTCGGCCATGGCGTAGGCGGCGAGCACCACGAAGCCGATGGCCGCGAAGGTCACCCCGGCGGACACGCCGACGCTGGCGCGCAGGGTGAGCATCGCGGCCATCGCCGCGATGAGCAGCCCCAGGACGAAGACGCCCTTGACGGCGCGTCCGCCGAGGATCTTTCGGAGGGTGTCGTTCATGGGGCCGTCGGCGGGGCCTGGGCCGCCGGGGCTGGCGCGGGGACGGGGGCGGCGGGGACGGGGGCGTCGGCGTCGGGGAGGCGCCCGCACTCGCCCGCCTTCTGCAGCACGCTGCGCAGGGCGGGGGCGTACCACAGGTCGTTGACGGCGGCGCCGACGAGCAGCGTGGTGACGACGACCGAGGCGAGGGACCCGCCATCGGACACCATCGCGTAGTTCTCGGCGACGGCGGCGGCGAGGGCTCCCTGGCCGAGCAGGGCGTCCCCGAGGTGTGGGGTGTCGGCGTCGATGTCGGCCGCGGTGAACGCGACCGCGGCGCGCGCGCCGACGCGCAGCGCCAGGGCGCGGAGCACGAGGTAGCCGGCGGGGATGACCCACAGGATCCCCGGCGGGGGCTGCCAGCCGGCGCCGGCGAGCAGCAGCAGCACCACGAAGAGCGGGCGGCGCAGGCGCACGTCGGCGCGCAGCAGCGCCGGGGCGGCCCGGGACACGTTCGCGACCGCCATCCCGGCGACCAGGTTCACGAACAGGGCCGAGAACTGCAGCGCGTGAGCGACGCCGCTCGCGAGCGCGACGACGCCGATGGTCGCGAGGAAGAGCTTCTTCTCGTCGCGCTCGTGGCCGACGAAGACGTGGAAGATGAAGGCGAGGCCGAGGCCCGCGCCGACCGCGATGCCGTCCCACGACAGGACCGGCAGCCCTCCCGCGTCGGAGCTGGCGCGGTCGCTGGCGAGCGCCAGGCCGAAGCCGATGATGGCGACCGCGCGCAGGGTCTGGGCGGCGATCGGCAGCAGCCGACTCACCGGGCCGTCGGCGCGGGCGGCGAGGATCCCGCTCTCGAGGGACTCGACGGCGGTGATGATGGCGCCGAGCCCGAGGGTGGCCGCGGCCAGGGCGAGGGCGGCCGGCGTGGCGTCCGCCAGGGAGGGGGTCGGGAAGCTCGACAGCGCGACCCAGGCGAGCCCGCCGACCAGGGTCGCGGTGATCAGGCCGGTCACGAGCCCGAAGGTGAAGGTGCCCGCCGGGCGCTGGCGCAGGCTGCGGAGGTCGAGCGACAGGCCCACGAGGAAGCCCACGAAGCCCGTGACCACCGCCAGCAGCGGCTCCAGGCTGGCCAGGCGCTCGCCGTCGAGCAACGCCAAGCCGAGGGGGCCGACCAGGACGCCGATCAGGACGTACTGGAGGCTCGCCAGCAGGTTCGTGCGCCCACCGAGGAACGCGCGCTCGAGGCGGGTGGCCGCGAACGCGAAGGTGAGCACGATGATCAGGATGAGAGGTGGATCCATCCGACCCGGGACGGCGATGCCGCGCGCAGGGCGGCGGTGATACGGGCCCGGATGATGGCCGAAGTGGGGGCGGATGCCAACCGGGACTGGCGTCGCCGGCGAGCATTGGTGCGTTGCAACATAGCGAGAACATCGCGTTTGTTTCGAGGCGTCCAGCGTCGTGTTGCGGTGCATGAGGCTTGACGTCGAGCCGGGCGCTCGGGTAGCACCGCGGCATGGCCTTTCCAGAATCACGCCCCCGCCGCCTGCGCAAGACCGAAGCCCTCCGGGCGCTCGTGCGCGAGACCATCCTCACACCGGCCGACTTCATCTGGCCGCTCTTCGTGGTCCCCGGGACCCACGTGGAGCAGCCGATCAAGTCGATGCCCGGCCAGTCCCGCTGGTCCGCGGACCGCGCCGCGGACGAGGCGCGCAGGGCGTGGGACCTCGGGGTGAAGGCGGTCATCCTCTTCGGCATCCCCGAGGCCAAGGACGCGACCGGCTCTCACGCCTTCAAGAAGGACGGGCCGGTGCCGGAGACGATCCGCGCCATCGCGAAGGCCGTCCCGGGCATGGTCATCATGACCGACGTGTGCATGTGCGAGTACACCGACCACGGCCACTGCGGCGTCGTGGAGAAGGGCGAGGTCCTCAACGACCCGACCCTCGAGCTGCTCGCCAAGGAGGCGCTCACCCACGCCCGCGCCGGCGCCCACGTCGTCGCCCCGTCGGACATGATGGACGGCCGGGTCGGCTTCATCCGCGAGCAGCTCGACGAGGAGGGCTTCGAGGACGTGGCCATCATGGCCTACTCCGCCAAGTACGCCTCGGCCTTCTACGGGCCGTTCCGCGACGCCGCCGACAGCGCGCCCGCCTTCGGGGATCGGCGCAGCTACCAGATGGATCCGGCGAACTTCAACGAGGCCCTGCGCGAGGCCCTGCTCGACGAGGAGGAGGGCGCCGACATCGTCATGGTCAAGCCGGCCGGCCCCTACCTCGACATCGTGCGGGCCGTCCGCGAGCAGACCGATCTCCCGCTCGCCGCCTACCAGGTGTCGGGCGAGTACGCCATGATCCACGCGGCGGCCGAGCGCGGCTGGCTGGATCTCGACCGGGCCACCCTCGAGTCGCTCGTCGGCATCAAGCGCGCCGGCGCCGACATGATCCTGACCTACTTCGCGCCGCGGGCCTGCGAGCTGTTGAAGTAGCCCCGTCGGGGCCGGATCCCGTCGCCAGGCCGGCGGGACCGCGCTTGTCCCGGCGCCGCCCCGCGCATAGCGTGGGCGGATGAAGTTCGCCGCGCCCGAGCCCCTCCGCCCCGAACGGGCCTCGTCGACGCCCGCCGCCCCGCGGTGGGCGTCGTCGCTGACGCTGGTGGCTGTCGTGGCCCTCGGCGGGTGCGGCCACACGCGCCTCGAGGCGCTGGGCGTGCCGGTGGTCGAGGGCGACGGCAGCGCGCAGGTCGCGCGCGTCGCCGACGCCGTCGCGCGCAGCGCGAGCGACCCCCAGG
>PHBI01000083.1 GCA_002841945.1 Deltaproteobacteria bacterium HGW-Deltaproteobacteria-14 | reverse complement strand
CGCCGAGAGCCCGGCGATGCGGCGGCTGGTGGCCCGCATCGGCGAGCTCGCGCCGAGCCCGGCGCCGCTGCTCGTCATGGGGCCGTCGGGGGCCGGGCGCGGGGTCGTCGCCCGGGCGATCCACGCGGCGTCGGGGCTGCCCGGGGGCTTCGTCCCGGTGCGCGGCGGCGCGCGCGACGTCGCCGCGGTGCTCTTCGGGCGCGGCTTCCCCCGCCGGCGCGGGCTGGCCGAGCTCGCGGACCGAGGGACGCTCTACGTCGCCGACGTCGACCAGCTCCCGCGCGAGGTGCAGGGGGCGCTGGTCGAGCTCGTCGAGACCGGACGCTGCTGGCGGGTGGGCGGGGCGGCCTATGGGGTCGACGCGCGGCTCATCGTCTCGAGCCGCCACGACCTGCGGGCGCTGGCGGCGGCGAACCGCTTCGAGCCGGAGCTCGCCGCGCTGCTCGACCTGGCCCCGCTGCGGGTGCCGCCGCTCGCGGAGCGCGCGCCCGACATCGGCCCGTTGGCGCAGGCGATCCTGGCCGAGGTCGCCACGCGCCACGGCGTGCCGACGCCGCGCCCGACCACGGAGCTGCTGAGCCGGCTCGTGGCGGCGAGCTGGCCCGGCGAGACCCGGGGACTCACCAACGCCCTCGAGCGCGCCGTCTTGAACGCGCCGGCGGGGACGTACGTGCTGAGCGCGGAGGACGTGTTCCCGCCGCCCCAGATCGTCGAGGTGCCGGTCGAGGTCCGGGTCGAGGTGCCGGTGGAGGTCCCGGTCGAGGTGCCCGTCCGGGTGGAGGTGCCCGTCGAGGTTCGCGTGGAGGTGCCCGTCGAGGTGCCCGTCGAGGTGCGGGTCGAGGTGCCGGTCCCGGTCGAGGTGCGGGTCGAGGTGCCGGTCCCGGTCGAGGTGCGGGTCCCGGCGCCCACCCCACCGCGCCAGCCGACGCTCTTCCCCATCGACGCGCCGCCCCTGCCGGAGCGCCTCGATGACGCCATGCGCGCGTGCATCGCGCAGGCGCTGACGGCGGCGAGCGGTCGGGTCTACGGGCCGGGCGGGGCGGCCGATCGCCTCGGGCTGGCGCCGTCGACGCTGCAGAGCAAGATGATCAAGCTCGGCGTGTCCAAGGACGCGTTCACGTGAACCGCCGCCCGCTCGCCCCGTGACCGATCCCGACGCGCTCGCCGCGCGCCTGACCGCGCTGACCGCGCTCCTCACCGCGCGCCGCCCGCTGTGGGAGGAGCGGCCGTTCGCGACCCTGCCGCCGTCCTGGGCGGCGGCTCACCCGGACGTCGCCGCGTTCCTCGACGGCCTGGACCACGCCGACGTGAGCCGCCTCGAGGAGGCCGAGGAGCTCGATCCCGCCGAGGTCCCGCCCGCCTTCGCGCAGTGGTCCCGGGAGGCCCGGGCGCTCACGCGGGTGCCGACCACCCACGCCCCGGCCCTCGAGCTGGCCGACAAGCGCCTGGCGATGTACGTGCCCGGGCGCAAGTGGGCTCAGATCCACGGCTTCGCGGGCGCCGCCCGGGTCGCGCTCGGCCCTGGGGTCGATCGGATCGTCGACTGGTGCGCGGGCAAGGGGCACCTCGGGCGCCTCCTCGGGGCCGCCACCGGCCTGCCGGTGACCCTCGTCGAGCTGGATCCGCGCCTCGCGGACGACGCCCTCGATCTCGCGGCGAAGGCCGGCTGCGACGTGACGTTTCACGCCGCCGACGCTCTGACGGCCGCGGCCTGGGCCGAGCTCGCGCCCGGCCGGGCGGTGGTCGCCCTCCACGCCTGCGGCGGCCTCACCAACGCGGCGATCGAGCAGGCGGTGCGCCGCGACGTCCCCGAGCTCGTGCTCGCGCCCTGCTGCTATCACAAGGCCCACGGGGCCCATCGCGGCCTCGCGCCGATGTCGGTCGCCGGCGCCCGGAGCGGCTTCGCCCTGACCCACTCGGCCCTGCGCCTCGCCACCGCCGACGAGGTGGTCGCCCCGGGGCGCCACCGGCGCGCGCGGCGGCGCGAGAACGCGTGGCGCCTCGGCCTCGACCTGCTGCTCCGCGAGGCGACCGGCGAGGACGTCTACACGCCCCTCGGGACCCTGCCGCGCGAGGCGCTGCACCTCCCCTTCGAGGCGTTCTGTCGGGCGACCGCGGCCCGGCTCGGCCTCCCGCTGCCCGCTCGCTTCGACCCCGCGGCGGCCGAGCACGCGGGCTGGGAGCGCGCCCGGCGCGCCCGGGGGTGGGGCCTCGTGCGGAGCCTCTATCGGCGCCCGCTCGAGCTGTGGCTCGTCCTCGACCGGGCCCTGTACCTCGCCGAGGCCGGTCGCAGCGTCAGCGTCGAGGCCTTCTGCGAGCGGACGGTGACCCCGCGAAACCTCCTGATCCGCTCGTCCGCGGCGAGGTAGCCCAACCGTCCCTTGTGCTTTGCCGCGTGGAGTTGTGCGATCGTGCGCCGTTCTGACGGGTTGGCCCCCTGTGCAGCGCAGTATGAGGGCGCTCGACGCGGCTGTGGAAGACCTGTGGATGCGCTGTGAACACGCCCAGCCCGCGGGGCAGGGCGGGGCGTCCTTCTGCGGCGCACCATGCGGCTGGTTTGCAGGCGACGGTGGCGCGGGCCATGCTGCGATCACGGTCGATGGACGGAACCCGACGTGACGAGGTCCGAAACGCTCCCGGCGCCGCCGGAGGCGACGAGGACAACGGCCACGCGGACTTCGACACCGCTCTTTACCAAGTCTGAGAGCAGCGCCGCAGCGGGGAGACCCGAGGCGGCAAGGTCTAGGCGAAGTCCCGCGCGAGCGGGGCGGAGTCGAGGCTCCCGCGAGGGAACGTCAAGAGAGGATCGAGCCGGGCGCGCGTGTAACAGCGGGCGTGCGGTGACGGATCCGCCGGATGCGAGAACCCCCAGAGCGCGCGCGGCGGCCGAAAGGTCGACGTGAACGGCAAAGGGGGCAGCGCGAGCCGAGAGGCTCGGGCGGCTACCGGCGGGGGAAAACCTCTGAAGGCGACAAGCCCAAGGGTGTCACCGGCATGAAACAAGGCCGGGCGGGTCGTGGTGGAACAAGGCGTCAAGAGGCCGAGAAAGCCTGAAGGCGCAGCACAGCCGGGTCAGGCAAGCCCGGTGTTGGTCGCTACCCGACACCTCGAACACCGAAGGGCAGCAAACCCCAGGGGAGGAGGGTGCACGTGGTCGTGGTGAGGCGCTCTTGGAGCGCACATCCCACGCAGCGGACACACTCGTGGAGTGAACGAACTCTGAACGCGAGACCCAAGGGCACGAGAGGAAGACGAGGCGCACAGCCTGCGTCCCCCCCAGCGAGAGACACCGCGGAGGCCAGCGCGCGCAGCGCGTGAAGGCCATGGCGGTCGCGCTCAACCCATACGGCGCGAGGCGCTGGGGGATCGACACTCTGAAGTCCAGGTCAACGCGACGAGAGGCGGCACGCGCCGTAGCGGCGCGCGCAAGCACCCCACGAGATCCTTCGGAGGGGACGGCGTCGTGGCGGGGACTGCTCCATCACCGTATCGACCCGGGCGACTCGTCGTCCGGGTCTTTTTTTTCCGTCACGCCGCGCGGCGCGTGCGCACGAGCTGAACGACGGCGTCCGCGATCACGGTCGCGCAGGCCAGCGCGACCCCGAGGGCGCCGAGCTCGGAGAGCGCTGAGCGGGCGAGGCCGACGAGGCCCGCCAGGGCGACGACGCCGGCTGCGGTGTAGGCGAGGCGCAGGGCGAGCGGCAGCGCTGCGCGCCACGCGAGGCCGCCGAGGGCCGCGCAGGCGCCGCCTAGCAGGGCGAACTTACCGGCCGCGGCGCTCCGCGTGAGCCACGCCAGCCCGTCGTTGGGCGTCTGGCCGGCGTCGACGTGGGTCAGGGCCAGCAGTATCCCGGTGTTCTCGATCGCGTCGAGGGCGGCCGCGAGCGCGAACATCGCCACTCCGGCGCTGACCAGCGCGCCGCGCGCGCGCTCGCGACGGCGGGCGACGGCGACCAGCCCGAGCGACAGCAGCGTGGCGTAGGCGACCAGGAACGGCATGTCGAGCCACACCGCCAGGCGCCACCGCTCGGGGGGGTTGAAGGTCGGCGCCAGGGTCGCGCCGAAGGTCGCGCCATCCGGCGGGAGCTCGGCGCACAGGACCGCCTTCACGAAGCCGCACGGCGGGGTCGTCACCGGCTTCTCGAGCCCGGTCGTGGCCAGCGCGATGGTGAGGCCGATGAGCACGGCTCCGACCGCGAGGGTGGGGCGAATGAGGTCCTTGACGCTGCGCTGCATCAGTATCGAAGTGTGATGGGGCCTGCCGATGAGCGGGTCGCCGTGAGCGGGATTTTGTGCGTCGCGTTAGACACGCTCCCGGTCTTCGTTCGGGTCACTGCGAGCGCCATCGTCGCGGCGCTCGATCCGGTGATGAGGGCGGTGAGCGCCTCGCTCGGGACGGTCACCTGGCCGGGATCACCGGCGACCAGGCACAGGACCCCCTTGCCGGCGACGGGCTGGCCGCTGGCGCTGACCGGCGACAGCGAGACGAGCACGTTGACGCCGGTGCCCGCGTTCCAGATCACGGTGAGCGCCTTGGAGGGGTCGGCCTCGGCGGTGAGCCCGGTCTGAGGCAGCGCGATCGACACCGGCTCGGGCATCTGGAATGCGCCCGAGAACGCCCCGATGTCGGCGCCGCCGGCCCCCGCGACGAGGACGATGGCGCCACCGCCGGGCAGCAGATCCCGCTGGTCGTCGGGGAGCGAGGAGCGGTAGCCGGTGCCGAAGACACCCTCGCTGACGGCGCTCAGGGTCACGGCCGGGGTGGTGTTCGAGACGGTCACGGTGCCGGCGTCGAGGCCGTAGCTGTTGTCGCTCGCGTTCGGGTCCACGACGGTCACGCGGCACGGGCCGTAGACCGTCCCGCTGGTGTCCGGCGGCGGCTCGGTGCGCGTGAAGCGGGCGGCGGCGAAGGCGACGTTGACGTACTCGGAGTCGATCTCGCCGATGATGACGCCGACCCCGACCGGCGAGGGTCCGGTGACGGTGTCGGGCGAGGCGCTGTCGGGGGGGGCGGTGTCGGCCGCGAGGGTGTCTCCGGGCGTCGTCGTGTCGCTCGGGACCGAGGTGTCGCCGTCGTCGCCGTCGCGCTGGCCGAAGACGGCGTCACCGCCGTCCGTGGCGTCACCGCCGCCGCCGCCGTCACCGCAGGCCGCCGCAAGCGCGAGGCCGAACGCCATGAGCAGCGCGCCGCTCGTCCGCACCCGCTTCGCCCCTCGCATCGACGAACCTCCGGGCGCCGGAGCAGGAGGTGACCCGGCCCTGGCCGGGGCCGGAGCCCGCATCAAGAGGTGCCTCGACTCGGCGCCCCGGTCAACCGCCGGCCTGCGGCGCGTCGTACACAGGTGGTGAAAAATGTCACACCGTGGCTCGGCCGAACGGGCAAGAGTTGTGTTATTCTAGGCCTCTGGACGCTGGCACTGCTGATGCAGTCAGATCCCGACGAACCCACGGAGGTGTCCATGAACCGCACACTGATGTTGCAGGCCCTCGGCGCGATGACGCTCGGTGCCCTCGTCGCTCTCACCGC
Organism: Deltaproteobacteria bacterium HGW-Deltaproteobacteria-14; assembly: GCA_002841945.1. GTDB lineage: Bacteria > Myxococcota_A > UBA9042 > PHBI01 > PHBI01 > PHBI01. The sequence continues at coordinate 21,748 of PHBI01000083.1, read as the reverse complement.
CGGCTGCGGCGACCAGAGCACCGGAGGCGCGGCGATCACGCCGAGCGACCGCCTCGACTGGACGGCGACCGCTCAACTGGCGCTCGCCGACTCGTGCGGCGAGGCGGAGACGTACTTCCACCAGGCCGCCATCACGGCGATGGAGCTCGAGCTCGATCAGAACCGCCGCTGCTTCAGCGGCGACGGGTGCTACCGCTGGCTCGCGGGCGGCATGGAGGACAGCGTGCAGGCGCCTCCCTCGGGCGAGGCCGCGAACGACGACGCGGTCCCCGACGACTTCTCGGAGACCAACGTCCAGGTCGAGGGCGTCGACGAGGCCGACATCGTCAAGACCGACGGGCAGCACGTCGTGACCCTGTTCGGCGCCGACCTCGTGATCCTGAAGTCGTGGCCCGCCGCCGAGACCGCGGAGATCGGCCGCGTGCGCGTGAAGGGGGCCCCGACCAGCTTCTACGTCAAGGACGGCCTCGCGGTGGTCCTGTCCTACGCCAACTATTACGACTTCCTGCCGCCGGCGCTGCGGGAGGATCCCCACGCCACCGGCGACGCGATCGACTCCTCCTGGCGCTGGCGCGGCGCGACGCTGGTGACCCTCGTCGACATCTCCGACCCGGCCGCGCCGGCGGTGACCACCGAGCACCTCTTCGACGGCTACTCCCTCGCGACCCGGCGCATCGACGACAAGGTCTACCTCGCCCAGACGAGCTACAGCTGGATCGACGGCCTCTCCACCTGGCCGAACGATCTCGACTGGGACGCCCCAGACGACGTCGTCGACGCCCGCTTCGAGGCGCTGCGCCAGCAGAACGTCGCGCTCATCGAGGCGACGCCGCTGTCGCACTGGCTCGGCCACCGCTACCTCCTCGGCCCCGACGGGACCTTCGACCCCGCCGCGGCTGAGGCGGTGACGTCGTGCAACGCCGTCTACGCCCCGAGCGTCTACAGCGGCCAGAACGTGCTGAGCGTGCTGACCCTCGACCTGGCCGAGCCCGACCCGACCCAGGCGATCACCGGCTCGTCCATCATCGGCGACTGGGGCAACGTCTACGCCTCGGCCGACAGCATCTACATCGGGGCGACCAACTGGAGCTACTACTGGTGGTGGGAGGACACGAGCAGCGTCCAGCCGCTCACGACCCACATCCACCAGTTCGCCATCGGGACCGACGGGGTCGCCCGCTACGTCGCCTCCGGCTCGGTCCTGGGCTACGCGATCAACCAGTACGCCTTCGACGAGTACGACGGGCACCTGCGCGTCGCGACCACCGACGGCTTCGGCTGGTGGAACAGCGGCGACACGACCGAGAGCCGGGTGACGGTGCTCGCGCGTCAGGGGACGCACCTCGTACAGCAGGGGCTCGTGACGGGCCTCGGCGAGGGGGAGAGCATCTACGCCGTCCGCTTCATCGGCCCCGAGGGCTACGTCGTGACCTTCCGACAGGTCGATCCGCTCTACAGCCTCGACCTCTCCGACCCGACCAACCCGCACGTCACCGGTGAGCTGAAGATCTCGGGGTACTCCTCCTACATGCACCCGCTCGACGACGATCACCTGCTGACGATCGGCCGCGACGCCGACGACGAGGGGCGGGTGCAGGGGCTGCAGTTCCAGATCTTCGACGTTTCCGACCCGGCGGCGCCGACGCTGGCGCACAAGACCACCCTCGGCGCGGACTGGAGCACCTGGAGCGAGGCCGAGTGGGATCCGCACGCGTTCGTCTACTACGCGAGCCGCGGTCTGCTCGCGGTGCCGGTCAGCGGCTGGGAGCCGAACGACGCGCAGGGATACTGGCACTACCGCTCGGAGGTGTTCCTCTTCCGGGTGAGCCTCGACGACGGCGTCAGCCTCGTCGGCAGCGTCAGCCACGTGCCGTTCCTCGAGGCGCTCGACGTCAACACCACCTGCCACGACTGGTACGGCTGGTGGGAGGCCCGGGTGCGGCGCGGCGTCTTCATCGAGGACTACCTCGTGACGCTGTCGAACCTCGGCTTCATGGTCCACGACACCCGGAACTTCGCGGCCGGCGCGGTGGCGGCCGACATCTGCATCGACCCCGCGGACTTCAACGGCGGGCAGTCGTATTACGACCCCTGCTACGAGGCCCAGGACTGATCGGACCGCAAGAGGCGAGGGCTGGCGGGCCACGCGTCCTCGGGACGCGCGGGTCGCCGGCCGCGCAGCGGCGATGCGGCGGGCGGGACGTGGCTGTCCAACACCGACAGGATGGAGCGCGGCGCCGCGCTCCTGGCGGGATGCGTCCTGCCCGACGCGACGGACAGCCGAGCGCGACGCCTGGTGGTTGACTTCAATCGTGCGCGCGGTCTTCTGTCGTCGACCGCCCACGCGAGGCCCCTGCGATGACCCGTTTGCGCCCCTCGTTCATCACTCTGCTGCTCTTCGCTCCCGTCGCTTCAGCCTGCATGAGCAGCGGCGGGGGAGGCGGGGGCGACGGCTTCGCGCTCGACACCGGGGGCGGGGACGCCGCTGAGGTCGACGCCGACACCGCTGGATGCGTCGCCGTGTGCGCCGCCGACGCCACACGCTGCGATGGCGATGGGGTGTCGACCTGCGTGGTCGACGCGGCGACGGGCTGCCTCGTGTGGGGCGGCCCGGTGGCCTGCGCGGGTGGGCTGAGCTGCTCGAACGGCGTCTGCAGCGCGGTCTGCAGCGACGAGTGCCTGCCGGCGGGGACGGCCCTGTGCGAGGGGCAGGCCGCCAAGCGCTGCGGTCAGTACGACAGCGACAGCTGCCTCGACTGGAGCGCGCTCGAGCCGTGCCGGGCCAACGAGCTGTGCATCAACGGCGCCTGCGTGGTGCAGTGCCAGGACGAGTGCGGGCCGGTCGGCGTCGTCGGCTGCGACGGCGATGGGACCCGGAGCTGCGGCCAGTTCGACAGCGACAGCTGCCTCGACTGGAGCGTGACGACGGCCTGCTCTCCCGGTGAGAGCTGCTCCAACGGCAGCTGCAGCGCGGGCTGTGACGACGAGTGCCTGCCCTCGGGGACCCGGCTGTGCGAGGCCGGCGGGGTGAAGACCTGCGGTCAGTACGACAGCGACGTGTGCCTGGACTGGAGCGCCGTCGTGAGCTGCGGCGCCCAGAGCTGTGTCAACGGTGAGTGCGTCGGCAGCACCTGTCAGGACAGCTGCCCGGGGGCCGGTCAGAAGCGCTGCGACGCCGGCGGTCGCGTGCAGACCTGCCAGCTCGGCGCCGACAGCTGCCTCGCGTGGACGGCGGGGGTCGCGTGCCCCGGGGCCAACGAGAGCTGCGTCGACGGGGTGTGTACCCAGGGCTGCCCGGTGGAGTGCGGCGCGGTCGGCGATCAGGTGTGCAGCGGCGCCAACGGCTATCGGGTGTGCGGCGTGGACCCGGCGAGCGGCTGCGACACCGAGAGCAGCTTCATCAGCTGCCAGCCGCACAACAGCTGCAGCGGCGGGGACTGCGGCGGGGCCTGCGTCGTGCCCGAGATATTGTTCGTGGTCGATCGCTCGTCCTCGATGCTGGGCAGCGTCTGGGACTACACGCGGTCGCGCCTGCTGGCAGCGGCGGAGGCCGTCGAGGGGGAGGTCAAGATCGGCGCCCGCGTCTTCCCGGCGGGCGGCTCGGGTTGTGACCCCGGCGCCATCGTCGGGTTGGCCCTCGACAACGCCAGCGGCCTCGAGGGTGCGCTGCTCGCGCCGTCGGACGCCTCATCGACCCCGCTCGCCGCGGCGCTGACCGGGCTGACGCCGTCCTTTGGCGACCCCAACCAGGGCGAGCACGTGGTGCTGATCACCGACGGCAGCGAGACCTGCGGGACGACCGCCTCGGTGCTGGATCAGGTGCAGCTGTTGGCGAACCGCGGCACCACGGTCCACGCGATCGGCGTGGGCAGCGGCTTCGACAGCGAGCTGCTCGACGACATCGCCGCGATCGGCGGCGGGGGCTCCTACGCGGCCTCGAGCAGCACCGCCCTGCGCGACGTGCTCAAGGAGCTGATCGCCGACGTCACCAGCTGCCCGAGCGTCGCCTACGGCTGGGGCACCTGCGGCAGCGGCGGCAGCTGTCAGGCGGTCGGGTGTTCGTCCGGCTATCACGCCTGCGCGCAGCAGTGTCGCTCGAACACCGACGCCACGGCCTGTGGCGCGACCTGCAAGGTGTGCCCGGGCGCCACGCACGGCGCCGCCGTGTGCGATTCGGGTGCCTGCGCGATCGCCTGCGACGTGGGCTACGTGCTGATCAACGGCGCCTGCACCGCGTGCTACCCGGCCACCCACGCCGGCGACCTCGTGATCAACGAGTTCATGGCCGATCCCGGGCTCGTCGACTACAACGGCAACGGGACCAGCGAGCCCTCCGCCGACGAGTGGATCGAGCTGGTCAACCGGAGCGGTCACACGGTGTTCATGCAGGGCGTGCGCGTCATGACGGGGCCGCCGGGGGCCACGGCCGAGCAGCACGCGTTCGGCGGCCTGTGCATCCCGGCCGGCCACGCGATAGTGCTCTTTGGGGACGCCGCGACGACGCTGACCGGCAGCGGCGTCACCTACCTGCGAGGAGACGGCAGCCTGTCGCTCAACAACAACGGCGATCGGATCGAGCTGATCGGGGCCGACGGGACCCTCTTCGACGGCCACACCTACACCACCTCGGCCGCCGAGAAGTCCTGGACGCGCGCGCCCGATGGCACCGGGGCCTTCGTGCGCCACGACAACGCGCCGGGCGGCAGCGGCTGGGACAGCATGGGCGCGTGCATCGGGGGCGGAGCCTTCCCCGGCTGCCTCGCCCCCTGACGCCGCCGATGACGCGTCAGGAAGCGCTCAATGACCCGGGAGGCGGCGTCTAGAACGCGACGTGGACGTGGTCGCCGTGGCCGCCGATGGCGCCGATGTCCTTGCCGTTCTTCACGCCGCCGAGCGGGTCGTAGAAGAGCTCGGTCGGGTGCATGGCGTGCATGTCGTGGTAGAACTGCCGCATCTTCGAGGCGCTGCCGGCCACGTCGATCGCGCGCCCCTGGTAGTGATACGAGTTCGGCGCGTGCTTGCCGCCGGTCGTCGAGGTGATGCGCAGGCCGATGGCGGTGGCGTGGCTCTTGGCGTAGCTGAGCTTCTGGCTGTTGCTCCCACCGACCGGCTGCGCGCCGCCGCCGCCCGCCTTGACGCCGAGCTTGCCGGCGGTGGCCGGGCCGACCTTGCCGTCGACCTCGAGCCCGTGCGAGCGCTGCCAGGTCGCGATGGCGCGGACGGTGTTCGGCCCGAAGACGCCGTCGGCGGGGGACCCGACCTGCTGCTGGATGGTGCGGACGGTCGCGGCCGAGAAGCCGCGGCCCTTGTTGTAGCGCACCGCCGCGGTGACCTGGGCGGGACCGAGGGCGACGCCGTGAGATCCCCCTCCTGCGCCTGGAGCTGCGCCGCCGCCCCCCGCGTTGATCTTGCCGAGGGTCGCCGGGCCGACCTTGCCGTCGGCGGTGAGGCCGTGGGACGCCTGCCAGCGCGCGACGGCGCGCACGGTGTTGGGGCCGACGAGGCCGTCGGCCGCCGTCCCGACCTGCGCCTGGATGCCGCGCCACTGCGCGTGGGTCAGCCCGCGGCCCTTGTTGTAGCGCACCGCGCTCGACACCTGGGCGCCCGTGAGCTGCCCGGACGCCGCGGCGACGTTCATCTGGACGGGGGCGAGCGCCGCGCTGCCGGCGTCGAAGCTCATCCCGCGCAGCGCGCTCGGCGAGGGGGACGGGGCGTCGGACTCGCGGCCGGGGGCGGGGGCGCGGGGCGCCGGCTCGACGGTGTGCAGCATCGGACCATCCGTGGTCTGGCGAGACCCAACCCCAACGCATCGAGGGTGGCCTATCGCATTGCGGCGAGCAAGGCCCTGTCAGGGTGATCTAACGCTTTTTCGCGCGAGCGGCGCTCACGGTTCGAGCCCTGCGGGCGCAGGCAGCGACCCGCGGCCGCGCCGGCCTTTCCCTTTGACGTGGCGGGCTGCCTCGCCCACCATCCGGCGCCATGCCGACCCAGACCCGCATCGTCACCCCCGGTCCCCGGGACATGACCGTCCGCGCCGAGGGCGGCGCGATCCTGCCGATCCCGCCAGGCTGGGAGCTGCTGCCGCCGGGGGACGCCGGGCTCACCCGGCGCGTCAAGGCCCTCGGGCCGACCTGGACCGTCGAGGTCGAGCGCGGTCGCAAGCGCTTCTCCCGCGGGGTCTGGGCGCCGGCGGAGCAGATCGCCAAGGCCCGACGCGCGGTCGAGCGCACCCGGGCGACCCCGGAGTACGCCCACCGCCTCGAGGCCGACCGGGCCCGCCGCGGGCGCGCCCAGGACGCCTACGTGATCGACTTCACTCGCCACGTCGAGGCGTTCTTGGCGTTCCACCCGACCCACGCCGCGCTCGGGCGCGTGATGGCCGAGCGGATCGCCGCCCACGCGACCCCGGTCGGCAGCGGGACGGTCGCGCGCACGGCCCGCATCCCGGTCGCCGAGCGCGCCGAGGCCGCGGTGATCGCCTGGCTGCGCCACCAGACGACCGCCTACGACCAGATGCACATCCCGCGGATCCAGGGGATGCGGCGCGAGGTGCGGCGCAAGCTGGCCCAGCGCTCGCGGGACCTCTTGACGCGCTACCGGCGCGGCGAGGCGCCGGATCCCGAGTGCCCGCTGGCCCTGGCCCTGGCCAAGCCTCCGAAGGCCGAGCGCGTGCGTGCGACGCCCACCCCGCGGCCCGCTCGGGTGCCGGTCGCGGCCCCGACGGCGACGGTGACCCCCGCGTCGGGCGCGCAGCCCGCGGAGGCGGTCGCCCCGGGCGCGGGCGCGCACGAGAGCGCGATCAGGCCCGCCGTGGCCCGTCCGACGCCGCCTGTGCAGCGCAGCGTCAAGGCCCCAGAAGATCCGCGAGAAGCCAAGCAGCGTGCGGTACGTGAGCGTATGTTGCGACGCCGCGGAGGCGGCTGAGGGGAGCGGCGGCCTCGCCCCCGCGGGCTCACTGGTGCTTGACGCCGATCTGGATCCCCGGGGTCAGGTGCCAGGTCGACGTCACCGGGACGTGGACGAGGACGGCCGCGCCGCTCGCGCCTGGGTCTCCGGCGGTGTTCACCCGCGGGCCGACGTGGCCCAGGCGCCGGTCCCGGGTGGCGCCCACCGCGACGTCGTGGGTGTAGGCGCCGGCGAGGTTGCCGTCATCGGGGACCGCGGCGGCCGCCACCGTGTAGCGGTCCTGGGGGCCGCCGCCGCCGGTCGCGGCGCCGCTCGGGCGCACGACGTGGTAGCTCGTGACCTTCCCGGTGCCGTCGTAGGTGATGTCTCCCTCGACGCGGTCGTAGCCGGCCGCGGTCGCCTCGAGCCCGCCGAAGTCGTAGCCCCCATCGAGGGCGGAGGGGCCGATGGCGCCCGACTCGCGCACGAAGATCACCAGGCTGGGGAACACGTCGGTGACGGTGTCGATCGCGGTGACGATGACGTCGCGGTTGGGGAGCGTCCACCCCGAGAGCGAGACCGGCACCGTGATGCCGACGGCGCTCGTCTCCACGTGTGGGAAGCTCACCGCGCCGTTCGCGGCGACCTCGAGGCACGCGCCCTCGGCCGGGATCGTCACGACGGCCGTCTGGTCGCTTCGCTGATAGGTCGCGGGTCGATCCAAACAGCCGCTCGCGTCGAAGCTCAGGACCCCGTCGATGGCGTAGATATCGGGCGAGGTGGCCTTCTTCACCACGCCGACCATGTGAAAGCGCGCCGGGCCCGCGGTGGTGGGGGTCGCGGAGCCGCTCTCGCGCGCCGCGACGACGAGCTCGGCGCGGTCGTGGGAGACCAGAAACAGGAGGTCGCGCTGGGGGGTGAGCCGGCCGTAGAGCGTGTTCGGCGCGCCGCCCTCGGTCCCGAGGGTCAACGCGATCCTCCCGTCCTCGGTGACGCAGAAGTCGCCCTGGGAGGCGATGGGGAAGGCGCCGGCCGCGCTCGTCTCGACGTTGCCCCGGGACCAGCGCCCGTCGTCGCCGAGCTCGAGGGTCCCTCGGGCGCCATAGACCTCGCCGTTGCCCTGATCGGCGTAGCGCAGCAGCACGAAGCGCCACGCCCCGGCGACGCGCTCGGCCACGCCCACCGGCTTGACGCCGCAGCCCGCGGTCGGCGAGCAGAGCGCCTCCTGGCAGAAGCCCGCGACGCAGGTCTCGGTGCCCTTCTCGAGGCACTCACCCAGGCTGCCGCACACGTCGGGCCGGTGCCACACGAGCCCGTCGCAGCGCTGGCTGCCGCCGTCGGATACGCACGGGGTGTCGGGGGGCGCGTCGATCGTGCCGCACCCCACCCCCGGGATGCACCGCGCTTGCTCGCACGTCCCGGGCAGCGCGGCGCACACGGCGTCCTCCGAGGGCATGCAGGCGCCCGCCGCACAGACGTCGGGGGGCTGCCACGTGAGACCCTGGCAGGTCCCGGTGGACGAATCGCCGCACGGGGTCCCGTCGGCCGTGGGGGTCACGACGCAGGCGCGGTCGACGCACTCGGCGCTGCGGCAGGGGCCGGCGAGCGGCGCGCAGTCGGCGGTCCCGCTGCAGGTCGTGACGGTGTCCGGGGCGGCGGTGTCGGCGACGTCCGCGATGACGGCGTCGCTGACGTCCGCGGTGTCGGCGGCCGCGGTGTCCTGGGCGGCGGGGCGGCTCGCCTCGAGGCAGGCGCTGCTGCCCCCCGACGCGGCCAGGAGGAGGAGGAGGAGCGGACGGGGTTTCATGGGGGGCATTCTCACGGACCCGCCCGCTCGTGTCACGCTTCTCAGGACGCCAGGATGGCCGCGAGGGCGGCGGGCCGCCGTCACCCCGTCGCGCTCGGTCACGCCGCCGTCGGCCTCGCCCGGCGCTCGCCCGGCGGGCCTCAGCGCAGAAACAGCCGATACGCCGGGTTGTCGGTCTCCTCGGACCACGGGTAGCCGATGTCGTCGAGGGCCTCGAACCAGGCGGCGCGCTCGCCCTCGGGGACCTGCATCCCGACGAGCACCCGGCCGAAGGCCGCGCCGTGGTTGCGGTAGTGGAACATCGAGATGTTCCAGTTCGCCGACAGCCGCGCGAGGAACTTCAGCAGGGCGCCCGGGCGCTCGGGGAACTCGAAGCGGTAGACGAGCTCGGGGGCCATGTCGCGCGCGGCGGGGGAGCGGCCGCCCACCATGTGGCGGATGTGGAGCTTGGCGAGCTCGTCGCCGCTCAGGTCCGTGACCGCGTAGCCGAGCGCGGTCAGGAGCTCGGTGACGGCGAGGCGCTCGGCGCGACCCTGGCGCAGGCCGACGCCGACGAAGACGTGGGCCTCGGCGGCGTCGGCGTAGCGGTAGTTGAACTCCGTGATGCTGCGCCGGCCGAGGGCCTCGCAGAAGGTGCGGAAGCTCCCGGGGCGCTCGGGGATGGTCACCGCCAGGACGGCCTCGCGCTCCTCGCCGAGCTCGGCGCGCTCGGAGATGTGCCGCAGCCGATCGAAGTTGACGTTCGCGCCGCTGTCGATCGCGACCAGGGTCGCGCCGCGCGCGCCGCGGTCCTCGACCCAGCGCTTCATCCCGGCGACGGCGAGGGCGCCGGCGGGCTCGGCGATCGACCGGGTGTCGTCGAAGATGTCCTTGATGGCCGCGCAGATCTGGTCGGTCGTCGCGGTCACGACCTCGTCGACCGTGTCCTTGGCGATGCGGAAGGGCTGATCGCCGATGCGCGCGACGGCGACCCCGTCGGCGAAGAGGCCGACGGTCGGGAGCGTCACCGGCGCGCCGCGGCGGAGCGCGGCGGCGAGGCAGGCGGCGTCCTCGGGCTCGACGCCGACGATCCGGACATCCGGGCGCACGTACTTGATGTAGGCCGCCACGCCGGCGATCAGCCCGCCGCCGCCGACCGGCACGAAGACCGCGTCGAGGGGGCCGCGGAGCTGGCGCAGGATCTCCATGGCGACGGTGCCCTGGCCGGCGATGACGTCGAGGTCGTCGTAGGGGTGGACGAAGACGGCGCCGCGCTGGTCGCACAGGCGGGCGGCCTCCCCGCGGGCCTCGTCGAAGCTGTCGCCGCTCAGGATCACCTCGGCGCCGAAGGACCGCACCGCCGCGACCTTGATGCTCGGGGTGGTGGTCGGCATCACGATGGTGGCCCGGACGTCGAGGCGCGAGGCGGCCAGCGCGACCCCCTGGGCGTGGTTGCCGGCGGAGGCCGCGACGACGCCGCGGGCGCGCTCGCTGGGGGAGAGCGCGGCGATCTTGTTGTAGGCGCCGCGCAGCTTGAACGAGAAGACCGGCTGCAGGTCCTCGCGCTTGATGTGCACGTGGTTGTCGAGTCGCCGCGACAAGAGCGGGGCGTGGTCGAGGGGCGTCTCGACGGCGACGTCGTAGACGCGGGCGCACAGGATGCGGCGGATCAGGTCGTGCACGGTGGACCTCGGGGGGCGGAGCGGAGCTCACCGCTGGCGAGGGTAGCACGGGGCCGCGCGGCGAGCGTCTGGTTTGGGTTGTCAGCGGCGCCCGGCTCGCGGAGGATGCGCGGCGTGAAGACCGCAGTACACGGAGACGTCGCGCCCGGCTTCGACGGCGTGGCCCGCGCGTTCGAAGCGAACTTCCGCCGCCGCGGTGAGGTCGGCGCGTCGGTGTGCGTGTTCCATCGGGGGCGGCTGGTCGTCGACCTGTGGGGCGGCCTCGCGGACGTCGCCACCAAGCGGCCGTGGGAGCGAGACACCGTCTCGGTCCTGTTCTCGTCGACCAAGGGGCTCGCGGCGCTGACGGCGCTGCGCCTGGTCGAGGCGGGCCGGCTCGACTACGACGCCCCGGTGGCGCGCTACTGGCCGGAGTTCGCCCAGCGCGGCAAGGACGCGATCACCGTCCGGACGCTCCTCAACCACCGCGCCGGGCTGAGCGCCATCGACCGCCCGATCGCGCTGAGCGACCTGGAGGACCCCGAGCGCGTCGCCCGCGTGATCGAGGCCCAGGCCCCGATGTGGGCGCCGGGGACCGACCAGGGCTACGGCGCCATCGCCTGGGGCCTCTACGTCGGCGAGCTCGTCCGGCGCGTGACCGGCCGGCGCCTCGGGCGCGTGTTCGACGACCTCGTGGCGCGCCCCCTCGGCCTCGCCGACGACCTCTGGATCGGGAGCCCCGAGGCCGCCGAGCCCCGGGTGGCGCGCCTCTACCCGGCCGACACCTGGGTGCGCCTCACCCGCATCCTGCCGCGCCTGTTGACCGGGCTGACCCACGAGGGCCGGGTCTACCGCGCCGTCGCCCGCGGCAACACGCCCACCGCGCGGGCGCTCATGAACCCGCCCGAGCTCGGCCCCGCGGGCATCACCGCCTACGACACCCGCCGCGTGAGGGCCATGGACCTGCCGTTCGGCGGCGGGGTCGGCAACGCGCGCGGGCTCGCGACCGCCTACGCGGCGCTGCTCGGGGTCGGCGGGCCCGAGCTGCCGCGGCTCGCCCGGGCCGAAGCGGTGGCCGCGATCCACCCGCGGCAGTCCTGGACCGAGCGGGATCGCGTCCTGCTCAAGCCGCTGGGCTTCTCCCAGGGGTTCATCAAGGACGAGCTCCACCTCTTCTCGCCGCACCCCGAGGCCTTCGGCCACCCCGGCGCCGGCGGCGGCCTCGGCTGGGCCGATCCGGTGGCGGGCGTCGCGATCGGCTACGTGATGAACCGGATGGACTTCCGGATCCGCTCTCCCCGCGCCCTCGCCCTGGCGCACGCGGTGCACGCCGCGCTCCGCGTCGGGGCGGATGTGGTACCTTCTCGCGCCTGACCCTCGGAGGCCTCATGAACGCTCGTCTCCTCACCGCTCTGCTGGTCGGCCTCGTGCCCGCCGCCGCCTGGGTGGCGGCCTGCGGCGGATCCAGCTCCCGTCGCCCCACGGCCGACGCGGTGGTGGGCGACACTCGGCCCGGGCCCGTCGACACCGTCGCGCCGAGCGACACCCTCACCACCGACACCCGGCCCGTGCCCCTCGACACCGCCGGCGGGGGCGACACCACGGCGGACACCCAGGGAGGCGGCTGTGATCACCAGGGCTGGAACCCCACCGGCTCGACCGTGGCCCAGATCTCGGCGGGCACCGAGGCGGGCACCTGGGACTCGCTGTTCGTCGACTCCTACTCCGACGACGTGGCGGTGCCCTACGATCTGCTCGGGCTCGAGTTCTACTTCGGGTTCGGCGCCGACGACGGCCCGCACACGCTGACCTTCACCGGCGAGAACTACGCGGACTGCGCCGAGTGCTTGCTCATCTACGCCGGCTGCGACGACGAGTTCGCGTGCGAGCGGACCTTCCTCGCCTCCTCCGGGACGCTGAGCGTCACCGAGAACGGCGGCAACGGCGGCGACTTCACCGGGACCATCGACAACGTCGTGCTCACCGAGGTCACCATCGACGACGCGAGCTACGAGTCGACGGTCGTCCCGGGCGGGCAACGCTGGTGCATCCCCAGCTACACCTTCCAGGCGTTCATCGACCTCTACAGCCCGCGGTAGCGATCGACGAGGCGGGACTCTCGAGGTCGCAGCTGGTCCCGCAGGTCGCTGGAGTCGGCCGCGCGGGAGCCGCGGAGACCGGGCCACCCCTCGCCGCTCAGGGCAGGACCAGCGCCGGGGCGATCCGCGTCGCCGCCCACGCGTCGTAGCGCGCCGCGAGCTCCGGGTAGGCCTCGTGAAAGCACGTCGGGCAGAGCCCGTGCGTCAGCTCGTCGGGAGGGTCGCTCAGGAAGGCCGGGACTTCGTCCCACGTGGTGGGGTCCTCGGGGCGGCGCACCATATGGCAGCGGCAGCATTGCGCGATCAGGCCGTGCTCGTTGTGGTAGCGCTCGCGGATTGGGGTCATGTCCGAGCTCCTCGGGCGAGGGTGCCTTCCCGCGGTCTTGCACTGCATCGGTCGTGCCAGGGGCCAACGACGTGGCCCTGCCGGGCTCTGGGACCTGCACCACAAGCCAGCGCCGTCGAACTCTGTGTGTTATGGCCCGGTTCGCTGGGCGCGGTTGGGCGATTGCGATCATGTGCGGTGCAGCACGGTGACCGTGCGCGGCATTGGGCGTGACAAGCCGCGAGCGTCGCTTTACCGTTGCGCGCGCCGGGGCCGGCCCCGCCCAGATGGGCGCTGGCGCCACCCCGCAGCCCCCCCGGTGAGGTGGAAAAATGGCCAATAATCCCAAGTTCCCAGGCGATCACATCCGGCGCGTGGGTCTCGTGTTCTCCGGTGGCCCGGCTCCCGGCGCCAACGCGGTCATCTCCGCCGCAGCGACCTCGTTCCTCGAGGACGGCCGCGAGGTGGTCGGCTTCTTCCACGGCTACTCGAACCTGCAGGACTACCACCCGGTCAGCCACCGCCTGCTGCCCGACAAGCACTATCGCATCTTCCGCGAGGAGGACCTGCGCGGGCTCCGCAACAGCCGGGGCATCGTCATCGGGACGGCGCGCGCCAACCCGGGCGGGCCGATCTCTCAGCCGGAGGACCTCGACGATCCCGAGAAGACCGAGCGCCTTCACGCCGTGTACACGGCGCTCGTCGACCTCGGGATCGACGCGCTGATCTCGATCGGCGGCGACGACACGCTGAAGACCGCGAACTTCCTCTACCTCTACCAGCAGAAGCTGCCGGCCGGGGCGAAGCGCGTCCACATCGTCCACGTGCCGAAGACGATCGACAACGACTACCGCGGCATCGACTTCACCTTCGGCTTCTTCACCGCCGTCGACGTGATGGCGAAGGAGCTCCAGAACCTGCGCGCCGACGCGCTCGCGACCAGCTCCTACTTCATCGTCGAGACCATGGGGCGCAAGGCCGGGTGGCTGGCGTACGGCGTCGCGATCGCCGGCGAGGCGCACCTCGTCCTCGCCACCGAGGACATCCGCGGATCGCTGCGGATGAAAGAGGAGGGGACCGACCCCCTCACCGGCGAGAAGCGCCTCTTCGATCGGCTTAACGTCAAGGGCCTCGCCGACTTCATCGTCGACACCATCCTGGCGCGCGAGACCCGCGAGAAGCACTACGGGACGATCATCCTCGCCGAGGGCCTCGCCGAGATGCTGCCCAACGAGTACATCCACGGCGTCGGTCGCGACGAGCACGGGCACCTGTCGCTCGGCAAGGTCGACCTCGCCAAGCTGATGGCGGAGGTGACCTCCGAGCGCTACGCCGAGCGCACCGGGCGCAAGCAGAAGATGACCGGCGTCCAGCTCGGCTACGAGTCGCGCTGCGCTCCGCCGCACGCTTTCGACGTGATGCTCGGCAGCCAGCTCGGCATCGGGGCGTACCGCGCGCTGGTCGAGGAGGGGCTCAACGGGCACATGGTGTCGACCGAGGGGCAGCTCGAGCTGACCTACGTCGCGTTCGAGAAGCTCATCGATCCCACGACCCTGAAGACCGAGGTGCGCTTCATCCACTCGGGCAGCGACTTCCACCGCCTCGCGCACTTCCTCGAGACGCGGGTCGATCAGGAGCGCTGGAACCTCGGGCGCCGTCAAGACGAGTGAGAGAGCCGGCTCCGCCCCGCCCGGTCGCCGCCGGGCCGGGCGGTGGGCAGGCGCGTCCGCCCAGCGTATCATAGAGCCTCCGGCACAGTCTGTGATCGCAACGGAGGCGCGTCGTGGCCCATCTCGAGCTCGAGAGGATCAAGCATCTTCCCGCTTTCCGTAAGATATCCATCGGCACCTGGCGCACCGCCTACGACCCCTCGGTGTACGGGACGATGGAGATCGAGATGGACGCGGCGATGGACTACCTGCGCCGCTATCGCGAGGCGACCGGCGTGCGCCTGACCGTCTCCCACATGATGGCGCGGGTGATGGCGGCGGCGCTCGAGCGCATCCCAGACGCCAACGCGCTCATGCGCGGCTCGCGCATCTACCGCCGCAAGCGCATCAGCATCTTCTTTCAGGTCGCGATGACCGACGAGGGGGACGAGGGCAAGGTCGACCTGTCGGGCACGGTCCTGCACGACGTGGACAAGATGAGCCTGGCGGAGATCGTGACGACCTTCGACGACAAGGTCGACAAGGTCCGCAAGCGCACGGACGAGACCCTCGAGAAGACCCGAAGATCCTTCATGCGGATGCCCGCGTGGGCGATGCACCGCCTGCTGCGCTTCACGTCGTTTCTGCTCTACACGCTGAACTGGAAGGCCCCGGGGCTGCCGCGCGACGCCTTCGGCTCGCTGATGATCACCAACATCGGGACCCTCGGGCTCGACGTCGCGTATGCACCGCTGGTGCCGTTCTCGCGCGTCCCGATCCTGATCGCGATGGGCGCGGTGAAGGCCGTCCCCATCGTGCGCGACGGCCAGGTCGTGGTGGGGCAGACGATGAAGGTCAGCGCGACCTTCGACCACCGCTTCATCGACGGCTTCCACGCCGCGGTGATGTCCAAGGTGGTCCACCAGTGGTTCGAGCACCCCGACGCGCACTTCGGCCCCATCCCCGGTGGCCGGGAGCGCGCCGCCGCAGGCCACCGCCCAGGGCTGAGCCCCGCGCCGCCTACGCCGTCTCCCAGCTCTTGAGCGTCGTGGCGCCCTCGATGATCTCGACGTAGTTCTGCCCGCGCAGCCAGTTGCCACAGTTGATGTAGCGCTGACCGGGGTAGAGCTCGACCTCCTCGGCCTTGTGGGTGTGACCGAAGACGACGGTGTCGAAGCCGCGCCTGAGGATGCGGTCGGCGGCCTCGTAGTACACCGACGCCTCGAGGTGGCTCTTGGCGCGCTGGCGGGTCCAGCGGTCCTTCCAGCGCTGATAGGTCGACCACGCCCGGTAGACGTCGGGGTAGACGTGCAGCAGCGGCCCGGCGGCCCGGGTCAGCGCCTCGTAGACGATCGGGTGCTTGATGAAGGACGGGTCGTAGAGGTGGCCGTGCTCGATGCGGATGCGCCGGCCGCCGGACGTGACGTTCAGAAACGGAGAGATGCGCTCGGCGTACGTCGACTGGAGCAGGTGCTCGAGGGCGATGTCGTGGTTGCCGATGACGTACCAGACGCGGACTCCGTCGGCCATCAGGTCGCGCAGCTCCGCCAGGATACCGATGGAGTCGCGGGCGAGCACGCCGAAGCTCGCCTGCAGGATCTCGAAGCCGTCGCCGTTGATGACCAGGTCGAAGCGGCCGTCGCGGCAGTAGCGCAGGAACTCGCCGAGCTTGCGCTTCGCGGTCGAGAAGGGGTTGCCGATGTGGAGGTCGCTGATGACCAGCATCCGCTCCGCGGTCGTCTCGATCTGCATCGCGCCTACTCCCCGAGCTCGAGGGCGGCCCCGAGCAGCCCGTCGAAGAGGGCGTGGACGCGAGCCCGGGCGGGGGCCGCGAGGGCACTGAGGCGGGCGTCGAGCTTGGTCGGGTCCTCGACCATGTCGATCGCCTTGTCGAGCATCAGCGGGAAGCCGCTCGGGCTGGCGAGCAGCGAGCGCCCGTCGGCGTCGCGCGGGGCCAGGCGGGTCAGCAGGGTGGCGCACGCTTGCGCCGCGGCGCCGCACTTCTGGGGAGAGCGCTTGCAGAGCCGGTTCAGGGCATCACCGAGCCGCTTCGCGGCTGCGGCGTCGGCGCCGTCTTTCGCGCGCGGGGTGGGGTCCCCCATCGCCTCGGCGACGGCGTCGACCCGCGGATCCGCGACGCTGATGTAGTGCGACAGCGCCTCGACCACCGTGTCCGGGTCGGCGCCGGGGAGCAAGAGCGCCGTCACCTCGTCGAGGAGGGTCGCGGCGCTCGCCCGCGCCTCGACGGCGGCCGCGTCGAGCCGCGCCAGCGCCGGGCAGTCCCAGGTGAGCCCGGCGGCGATGACGCTGCTCCGAACGGCCTCGTCGACCCCTCCCAGGGGCGCCGTGTAGGCCGCCTCGCGAACGCCACGACCGGCGTCGGTGTCCACCCCGACGCGGCCGAGGGCCCGCCGCCACTGGCCCTCGAGCGCGTCCGGCGAGGGGCAGCCGTCGCTCGGGCAGACCTCCTCGGCGGCGGCGCACAGGTGCGCGAGGTCGCGCTGCGGGTCGCCGGCGCAGCCCACCACGCCGAGCACGAGCGTCAGCCCCGCGGCGGTGGCCTTCACGACTCGTCCGGCCCGTTCGCGTCGTCGCGGCTGCCGTAGAGCAGGCTCGCCCGCTCCGCGTCGCCGCGGCGCCCGCCCTGGGTCTCGACCAGCTCGACCAGCCGCCGGTTCTGCGCCCGGATGCGCCCGCTGAGCTTGTGGAGCATCTCGAAGGCGAAGGTCGGATCGCGCCGGATCCGCAGCAGCAGGCCTCCGGGGTTGATCACGAGGAGGCGGGTCGGGCCGACCGCGCGCGCGTTGGCGTCGCGCGGCAGGGACTCGAGCAGCGACATCTCCCCGAAGAAGTCCCCCTTGTCGAGGACGGCGAGGGTCACCTCGTCGCCGCCGATGCGCTTGGTGATCTCCACGCGCCCCGTCTGGATGACGTACATGTGGCGCGACGTGTCGCCCTCGCGGACGATGAGGTCGCCGTGGGCGTAGCTCTCCTCGAACTCGCGGCCGCCGCCGCCGAACCCCTTCATGATGTCGTCACCTGATCCCGTGTCACGGCGCAGGCCGCGCGGCGCAGCCGTGGTGGCCCGGGCAGTGTCCTCTGAGGCAGCGTCCGCGCGCAAGCTGCCGTCGCGGGACAGCGATCACCGCGTGATGCGGGCCAGGCCCCAGAGCAGCGACAGCAGGCCGGCGCCGGTGATGGCGAAGACCCACCAGCGCGTGACGCTCTGGTCCACCCAGGTCGCGGCGTAGACCACCGCGGCGAGGCCGGCCACGATCATGAGGACCGAGATGGCGGCGTTGCGCCGGCGATGCCCGCCGTGGCGCGCGAGCACGGCCTCCGGCGTCTCGTCGAGGACCCGCACGATCGCCTCGCGCGCGACCTCGGGGTCGACGCCCATGTCGGCGAGCCGCATCCGCAGCCGGCCGGGGAGGGCTCCGCGAGACAGCTCGCGCGCCACGGTGCGCTCGAGGGTCGCCGGATCCTGCAGCTCGCTCCAGTCCATGGGACGTCAGCACCTGGGGCGAAACGGAAACGCCCCCGGGTTACGGGGGCGCTTCGGGTTGGTGGGCGATACTGGATTTGAACCAGTGACATCTGCCGTGTGAAGACAGCGCTCTACCACTGAGCTAATCGCCCGTGCTCGTGGGAACGGTTAGGTAATCTGGGTCCCCGACGGTGTCAAGGTGGATCGTCGCCGGGCGCGAGCCGGGCGGCCGGCGCGGGGCGGGGGCGCTGCACCGCCACGTAGAGCGCGGCGCCGATGATGAGGGCGGCGCCGGCGAGGCCCCCCGCGCTCGGCGCCTCGCCGAAGGCCACGATCCCCAGGGTGTAGGCGAAGGCGACCTGCACGTAGCTGACGGCGGTGGCGCGGCCGGCGGGCTCGAGGTGGATGCCGCGGGTCATGAACACCTGGGCGATCTGCACGCAGACCCCGATGGCGAGGAGCAGCGCGAGGTCGACGGGCGCCGGCCAGACCGCGTCGGGGAGCATCGCCGGGACCGCGGCGGGGGTCGCGACGAGCGGGAAATAGAGGACGACGACGAGCGCGTGGTCGGTCGTGCGCAGGGTCCGCACGGTGACGTAGGCGGCGGCCGAGCAGACCGCCCCGGCGAGGCCGGCCAGGACGGGGAGCAGCGGCAGCCCGCTGGCGGCCGCGCCGAAGAGGAAGGCGGGGCGCGCGACGAGCGCCACGCCGACCAGCGCGACGACGCTGGCCCCGACCACCCGCGGGGTGACGCGCTCGCGCAGGAAGATCCCCGCCAGCAGCGCCGTCCAGACGGGATTTGTGTACTGCAACACGGTCGCGTCGGCGAGCGGGAGCTCGCTTATCGCGTAGAAGTAAAGGGACAGCGCCGCGAACCCGAAGAGCCCGCGCAGCAGCAGCATGCCGCGGCGCACACCGAGGGCCGAGATCCTCGCGCGCCGCAACATCCAGACGCTCAGCAGCAGCCCGACCAGCGAGCGCGCGAACACCGTCTCCGCCACCGGGATGTGGTGGCTGACGAGCTTCACCATCGCGCTCATGACGGCGAAGAAGAACGCCGCTGCGGCCATGTAGCGGAGCCCGAGCGGGATGCGTCTCAGGATGGGTGCCCCCCAGCGCCGTCGTCGCACCGCGGTCGGCGCGGGCGAGTCGCGCGCCACTGTGCGTCGCGCCCGGGAGGACTTCAACGACGCGATTGGCCTCGCGCGTCGCCGGCCACGATAAATTCTGACCGGCGCGCTTGCGGGGTGCGGCGCCATTTGTTACCGGCAGCGGCGGAGGGAGCCATGTCCGACGAGAGCCCAGAGCCCGAAGCGCAGCCGACCCCGGTGACGATCGCGTGCGGCTGCAACTACACCTGCAAGAGCCCCGAGATCGTGCCCGAGCCGCGCTATACGCTCTTGGGCACGCTGACGCTCATCTGGGGCGTCACGGCGCGGCCGAAGGCCATCGACTTTCGCTGCGCGAAGTGCGGTAAGACCATCCACAGCGCGCGGGACGACAAGACGATCCGCGAGCACATCCACTGAACGTGGCAGCGATCGGACGGCCCGCCCCGTCCGGCCCGGGAGGCAGCGACATCATGCAGGGGGACGCCGTCAGCTACGAGCGCGATGGCCACGTCGGGATCATCACCCTCGACCGGCCCGACAACCGCAACAGCATGACCGCCGAGCTGCTCGAGGCCTTCGCGGCGGCCACCGCGCGCGCCGTGGCCGACGGCGAGGTGCGCTGCGTCATCATCACCGGGCGGGGCAACTGCTTCTCGGCGGGCGCGGACCTGCGGGCGCAGATCCAGGGCGGCGACGACGGCAAGCCGCGGATGCCGCACGAGAAGTCCTTCGCGATGTACACGGCGTTTCTGCGGGTGCTCGACCTCGAGGTCCCGGTGATCGCCGCCATGCAGGGGCACGCGGTCGGCGGTGGCTTCGGGCTGGCGCTGCTCAGCGACATCCGCGTCGCCAACGAGGACGCCAAGTACGGCGCCAACTTCGCCCGCCTCGGGCTGCACTCCGGGCTCGGGATCTCCTACCTCTTGCCGCGCCTCGTGGGCGCCTCGGCCGCAGCCGAGCTGCTCTTCACCGGCCGGCTCGTCTCCGGGGCGGAGGCCGCGCGGATCGGCATCGCGAGCCGCGCGCTGCCCGGAGACGCCGTGCTGGCGGCCGCCCGCGAGGTCGCGAGCGAGATCGCCGCGGCGGCGCCGGCCGCGGTGCGGATGATGAAGCGCTCGCTCTACCAGGCGCTCGGCTGGGACGTGCGCGGCGCGGCCTTGGCGGAGGCGTACGCCCAGGCGGCGACGGTCGAGACCGCCGACTTCCGCGAGGGGATGGACGCGCTGCTCGCCAAGCGAGCGCCGCACTTCACGGGACGTTGATGGGGGTCGTCACGCGTTCGAGGGCGCGCAAGCACGCACGGCTCGTGATATGACGGGCCCGACACGGAGGTTGGCGTGAGCGACGAGCAGTCTGGCAGCGACGCAGACCAGGGGCTCATCGGGACGGTCGTCTCGGGGCGCTACGAGATCGTCAAGCACCTCGGCTCGGGCGGGATGGGCTCGGTGTTCATGGCGAAGCAGCTCGCCATGGACCGCATGGTCGCGCTCAAGCTCCTCCACGCCCACTACGCCTCGAACAAGCAGGCGGTCGCGCGGTTCAACCGCGAGATGCAGGTCACCGCCAAGATCGAGCACCCGAACACCATCCGGGTCTACGACTTCGGGCAGGCCGAGGACGGGCGCATCTACCTCGCGATCGAGTACCTCGAGGGGCACACCCTGTCGAAGGCGCTGTCCGCCGGGGAGCCGATGGGGAGCGAGCGGCTCGTCCACATCGGGGTGCAGATCGGCAAGGCGCTCTCCGCCGCGCACAGCGACGGGGTGGTCCACCGCGACCTCAAGCCCGACAACGTGATGCTGCTCGACCGCTACGGCGAGCGGGACTTCGTCAAGGTCCTCGACTTCGGCATCGCCCGCTTCATGGACGACGCCTCGCGCACGCAGCTCACGGCGGAGGGCGCGGTCGTCGGGACCCCGATCTACATGTCCCCGGAGCAGGCGACCGGCGGCGTGCTCGACCACCGGACCGACATCTACTCCTTCGGTGTGATGCTCTTCGAGATGGCCACCGGCCGGGTCCCGTTCGACGCGCCGACGACCATCAGCCTGATGGTGAAGCACGTCCAGGAGGAGCCGCCGCGGCCGTCGGACTTCGCGCCGGGGCTGGTGCCGGACGCCATCGAGACCCTCATCCTGCAGATGCTCGCGAAGAACCCGGCGGCGCGGCCGGGCAGCGCGGCCGAGGTGGTGCGGGCGCTCGAGGGGGCGATCGAGCCGACCGGGGCGCTCGCGGCCGAGACGTGGATCCAGAGCGGCCTCGGCGACACCCAGGACGGGACCGCGCCGGTGCCGGTCGCGGACACGCGGACCGCCACCGCCACGGCGTCGTCGCGGCCCGGTGACCTGGCGACCCGCCCCGAGCGCCCCGGCGCTCCGAGCGAGGGGGGGCGCGCGCCGCGATCCCGACGCGGGCTCCTCTTTGGCCTCGCCGGGGTCCTGGTCGCGGGGGGAGCGGTGGCGGCCATCGCGGTCGCGAGCGGCGGCCAGCCGACCCCGACCCCGCCGACGGATCCGGACGCGGGGAGCGTGGTGGGCGCGGCGGACGCCGGCTCCACCGACCCGGGCGAGATCGGCCGAAGCGTGCAGCAACTGCGCCGCTCGCTGGAGCAGATCGCCGGGAAGTCGGACTACGCCCGCGCCGTGCTGGAGCAGGCCGACGAGGCGGACCGCGCCCTGATCAGCGTGGCCCCCGGCCGCCCTCGCGCGATCCGCGAGGAGTCCCCCGTCGACGCGCTCGATGGG
>PHBI01000082.1 GCA_002841945.1 Deltaproteobacteria bacterium HGW-Deltaproteobacteria-14 | reverse complement strand
GCTTCTGGCCCCGACCCTGGCGCCCGAGCGTCTCGCCCGCGAGCTCCGGGGCGAGACGCCGGGCCTCGACGCCCGGCGGGTCTACCTCGCCGAGCGTCGCGGGCGCCTCGTGGGGACCCTGGCGGCGTGGGATCTCGGCGGGTGCAAGCGCACCCACGTCCTCGCCTACCCGCCGTCGGCGCGGCTCCTGCGCCTCGGCCACGGCGCCTTGCGCCTCGTCGCCCGCCGGGCCGCGCCGCTGCCCGCGCCGGGCCAGGCCTTCAGGGCCCTGCACGCGGCGCGCGTGGCCGTCATCGACCGGGATCCCGCGGTGCTGCGCGACCTCCTGCGCGCGGTCGTGGCCGATCACCTCGGTCGTGGCGTCCACATGGTCCACCTCGGGCTCGCCGCCGGGGACCCGCTGGCGCGCGCGCTGCGCGGCTGGCCGGTGCAGCACTTCCGCTCGACGATCTACGCCTTCGCCCGCGACGACCCACGGTGGCGGCGGGTCCTCGCCCGGGCGCAGGACCCGGTGCTCGAGGCGGCGCGGATCTGATGCGGACGCGGCTCAGAACGGCGAGTTGAGCTGAAAGCCGAGGGTCGGGCGGACCGCGACGAGGTCGCGCTGGCCGTCGGCGAGCCCGGGCTCGTACACGACGGCGACCTGTAGGCGCAGCAGGCCGAAGAGGCTGGCGGCGGCGTAGGCCTCGCTCATGAAGCGCGAGCACGGCTGGTGCTTCTCGTTGTCGTAGCGGCAACGACCGGTGGTGAAGTCGTCCGAGGTCGAGAGCTGGTAGCCCGCGCGGACGCCCATGCGCAGCTGGAACGCCGCGCTGCCGTACACCTCGAGCTCGACGCCCGCCTTCGGGATGATCGCGAAGTAGTCGTCGACGGCGTTGAAGATCGTCGACAGCCCGTCGAAGGCGAGGGCGGCGGTGAAGCGCAGCCACCCCCAGTCGGGGTCGGCGCCCGAGACGCTGTAGCCGAGCTCGGCGCCGAGCCCGAGGGTGGCGTGCAGGCTGTGCTGTGGCGGGATGTAGCCGAGGGCGACGTCGACCCCGATGCGCCCGATGACGCCGTAGGCGAGGCTGAAGCGCGGCTGCTCGTCGGCGAAGCGCTGGGCGACGCGGTGGACGACGCGGATCAGCCGCTGGGGCGCCTCCTCGGCGTCCGCGCGGGCGAGGCCGAGGTCCCGAAACCAGAAGCCGTAGCGGCCGAGCAGGCGCAGCTGATAGTCGAGCGGCCCCTCGCCGGGGAGCCGGCGGTGGGCGGCGGCCTCGATCACCGGGACGCCGGGGACCTGCTCGGGGGGGCCGCCGGCCATCGCCGCCGCGCACTGGCTGTTGTTCGTCGGTGGCGGCGTCCCACCGGCCGCGGCGACCGCGCGGCACTCGTCGGCGAGCTGGTCGAGGACGACCTGGAGCAGGATGCGCAGGTCGAGCAGGTCGTCGCCGTCGCACGGGGTGGTGTCCGCGTCGCCGTCGAGGACCGCGGCGAGGCACAGGGCCGGGCGCCACGCCTCGCGGACGGCCGGGTCGGGGTCGGCGGCGCGCAGGGACAGGACGTCGGGCATGCCCTCGGCGAGCGCGTGCTCGCGGACGGTGCGCGCGGCGTTGTACATGCCGAGGTAGAAGTCGAACTCGCGGAACGCCCGCTCGAGCAGCCCGTTGAAGGTGCCCGAGATCTGCGGATAGTGCGTCCGCGCGACGAGGAGGCGGTCGCGCACGGCGACGCTCTGGTCGAGGACCGACACGAGCGCGCTCGAGGCGCCGCTCTCGACCATCCCGAGGAGCTGCCCGACGACGCCGATCGCGCTGTCGGGGGGTGGGTCGTCGTGGCGCTGGCCGACCGTCGGCGTGGTCCGGGCGCGCGGGTCGAGGAAGTAGAAGCGGGCGCCCTCGGGCAGGGTCCCGACCGGCGCCGGCGCGTCGTTGACCGTGATGTCGCCGGCGGCGGACCGGCCGATGTAGCGCATCGCGCGCACCGCGACCCCGAGCGGCTGGTTGTCGAAGATGCCGCCGTCCATGAACAGGGCGCGCTGGGCCATCGCGGGGGTGCAGCGGCCCGCCGCGCCGGGCGGGGCCAGGCAGTGCGCGACGCTGACCGGCGAGAACCCGACCGGGAAGGCGGCCGAGGCGAGGACGACCTCGATGAGGGAGTCGAAGGGCTTGGCGTCGGGGCCGTCGAGGGGGAGGGCGAGGTCGGGGGCGGCGCGGTCGGGGTCGAGCACGTTGCGGACGAGCGGCGGGCGGCCCGGTCCCTGGCCGATGATGCGGACGAGGACCGTCTCGCGTGAGCGCGGCAGCGGAGGGAAGTCGGGCGCGAGCACGACCATGCGGGCCTGGGCGCGGGTGATGGCGAAACCGAGCAGCAGGTCGCACTCGGTCGGCAGGCCGCCGTCCCAGATCTCGCGGAGCTCGGCGATCATCGGCGAGAAGGCCGACGCCGTGAAGACGCCGGTGGCGGTGGTCTCCGCGGGGACGAAGGTCTCCTTCAGGCCGGTCGGGGTCCAGGCGTGCCAGTAGAGGCTCTGGGTCGGGTCGTCCTTGACGCCGATGCAGGCGGTGAAGGCGACGAGGACGGCGTTGATCGCCCCGGCGGAGGCGCCGGTGGCGACGCGCGGCTGCAGCGGCTCGCCGCCGAAGTGGCTGACCTGCCCCATATAATAGAGGTGGCCGGCCATGTAGGCGCCCTTGGTGCCGCCGCCGCTGATGGTCAGCGCCAGGGGAGCCGCGCCCTCCGCGCGCGCGACGCCCCCCACCAGCGGGGAGGACAGCGCGAGCCACGCGAGCAGGAGGAGCAGGCCGGGCGGGAGGCGACGCGGCGGCCGAAGCCGCGGGGTCGGAGCTGGGTGGGGCATGGTGTCCAAGCCGAGACGCTACTCTGCGCGGCGGCCTCCGACAACGGCCGCCCTCACACCGCGGGCGCGGCGCTCACACGGCGGGCGCCGCCGCGGCGCGCCGCCCTCGCATATGCAAAAATGCGATGCGGACAAGTAGAAGCGCCATGAAGATGGCTGAGAGAGCCGCTAGATGTTGCAATGCAGGAGCAAGGGCCGCGATCCCGCCGTCGTCGTAGGCGACCCGGCGCAGCGCCTCCAGCGCCGGGGTCGAGGGCAGCGCGTCCCCGAGCAGCGCGAGCGCGGCGGGCATCTGGTCGTGGGGCCAGACGTAGCCCGAGAGCAGCAGGCTCGGGACCGAGGTGAACAGGAGGCCGGCCAGGGTGGAGGCGCGGTCCTGGGCGAGGCTCGCGAGGAGCGCCCCGAGGGGGAGCAGCGCGAGCGCGTAGCCCGCGGCGAGGGCGGCCCAGACCTCGAGGTCGCGCAGCGGCCAGCCGAAGTGGCGCGTGGTGAGCGCGAGGGCGACGATGCCCAGGGCCTGGACGGCGGCGTGGGGGACGGCGAAGCCGATCCAGCCGCGCAGGCCGCGCGGCGGGGCGCCGCCGGCCTCGCGGGTGGCGCTGGCGGAGAACGCCATCCCGAGCAGCACGAGCTGCTGGAGGACGATGACGAAGACCGCGGGCACGAGGAAGTCGCCGTAGGCCCGGGCGGGCGTCCCGAGGACGCGGACGTCGGCCTGGATGGGCTCGGCGCGGGCCGCGGCGCGCGCGCGGGGGAGGGTCCGGGCCCAGGCGTCCTCGCCCCGGGCGCGGCCGAGGGCGCTCACGGTGTCTCCGAGCGCGCCGACGCCGACGCTGTACGTGAGCATGTTGGCGCCGTCGCTCCAGGCCCGGACCGTCGCGCGCTCGCCGCGGAGGAGGTGGCGGGCGTAGCCGTCGGGGACGAGGACGACCAGCTCGACCGCGCCGTCGGTGAGGGCGGCGCGGGCCTCCTCGAGGGGGGCGTCGAAGCGGGTGACCCGGACGCCGGGGGTGGCGTCGAGGGCGAGGGCGAGTTCGCGCGAGGCGGCGCTGCGGTCCTGGTCGACCACGACGGCCGGGCGCTCGACCGGGGAGTCCGCGGCGTAGAGCCACGAGATGGCGAGGGGGTAGAACACCGGCACGGCCACGAGCAGCAGCAGCGTGGCGGGGGTGCGGACGATCCGGCCGGCCTCGGTGGCGGCAGCGCGTAGCAGCGTCTTCATCGTGTGGCTCCGGCGTGGTGCGCTCGGGCGCTGAGGGTGCGTAGGCCGCGCAGGGCCGCGCGCGCGAGGAGGCCGACGGCGAGGACGATCCCGATCAGGGCGGCCTGGTGGGCGAGGGCGCTCCAGTCGGCGGCGGCGATGGGGCCGGCCTGCGCCGCGGCGACGTTCTCGCGCAGGGCGTGGGCGGCGGGGGTCAAGGGGAGGGCCGCGGCGACCAGGCGCAGGGGCTCGGGGAACATGTCGATGGTGAAGGTCGCCCCGGAGAGCATCAGCGAGAGCGCGCCGAGGACGCCGGTCACCTGGGTGGCCATCGCTGGCGACGGCACGACCGCGCGCAGGGCGGCGGCCTCGAGGAGGCTCAGCGCGAGGAAGGCGAGGCCGAAGGCGACGAGCGGTGTGGGGGCGCCGTGGACCGCGAGGTCGAGGTGGGGCAGGGCGACGCCGAGGAGCAGCGCGAGGAGCAGGGCCGCGGGGACCAGCGCCCCGACGAGGGCGGCGCCGCGGGCGACCGGGTGGTCGAGGGGCGGGTGGACCCGGGACCCCGGGCGCTCCGGGGTCGGGGGCGCGAGCAAAAAGGCCGCGAACAGCAGGCAGAAGATGTGTGCGTTGAAGAGCAGCAGCACCGGGGCGAGGTAGACCGCGTAGCTCCCGCGCGGGTTGGCGGGGCGGTCGAGGTCGAGGGCGATCGGGGCGGCGCGGCCGAGCGCGGCCTCGGGGCCGAGGCCGGTGCGGCGGGCGACGGTCATCTCGACGCCGACGCCGATGGTCGCGAGCACGGTCTCGGCCGAGCGCTGCGCGGTCTTCGAGAGCAGGATGTTGCGGCCGTCGACGAGCAGCACCGCGCGGGCGGCGTCGCCGCGCTTGAGGTCGCCGGTGAAGCCCGGCGGGAGCCACAGCGCGCCGGCGAGCTCGCCCCGCCGCACCGCCGCGGTGGCGGCGTCGAGATCGGGGAGGTCGCGGACGAGGGCCAGCTCGGGGGCGGCGTCGAGGCTCAGGTCGAGGGTGCGGGTGAGGCCCGTTCGGTCGTCATCGACGAGGCCGAAGGGGAGCTCGGAGAGGGTCTGGTGGCTGTAGACCGCCGCGACCGCGAGGCCGCTCCCGAGGGCGAGGAGGAAGAGCCAGCGGCTGCGCCGCTGGACGATGATGGCGCGGGTGGGCCAGGTGAACCCGCGCGCGGCGTGGCCCAGGATGGTCTTGGTTGCGCCGCACCATTGTGATGCGATTCTCATGGCGTGTGCTGTCCTTCGGTATGTGTGCGATGCGATAGGCGCAGATCAGCGCGCGGACAGCTGGGTGGCCGCGGCGGAGGTCGCGAGGGGCCAGCGGACGGACATGCCGGGTCGCAGCCCGGCGTCCGGGTCGACGGGGCGCAGGCGGACCTCGAAGGTCTTGAGGTCGAAGCGGTCGCGGTCGCTGGTGGCGCGCCAGGTCGCGAAGTCGCCCATGGCGGCGAGGTGACGGAGCTCCATCGGGATCTGGCGGCCGAGGGCGGGGACGTCGACGGTGACGCGGTCGCCGACGTGGAGGTCGCGCAGCAGATCCTCGCGCACGGCGAAGCTCGCCCAGACGTCGTCGAGGTCGACGAGGGTCAGGATGGGGGCGCCGGTGGCGGCGAGCTCGCCGCGGTGGAGGTAGACCTTGGACACGAGGCCGCTGATGGGGGCGCGCTGCTCGGTCTCCTTGCGGTAGACGGCGATCTCGGCGAGGGCCCCCTCGGCTTGGCGCACGAGGGCCTCGAGGCCGTCGATCTCCTCCTCGCGCGCGCCGGCGTCGACGGCGTCGAGGCGCGCCCGGGCGATCGTGAGCTGGTCGAGGGCGGTGTCGTAGTGGAAGGTCGCCTCGTCGAAGCGCGCGGTCGGGACGACCTTCTCTTCGTTGAGGGTGGTCATCCGGTCGACCATCTTGCGGGTGATGCCCACCTGGTGGCGGGCCGCGGCGACGGCGCTGCGCATGGCGCGCTTCTCCTCGGGGCGGGCGCCCTTGTGGGCGAGGGCGAGGCGCGCGCGGGCGGCGGCGATGACGGCCTCGGCCTGGGCGGCCTTGGCGTCGAGCTCGGCGATGTCGAGGCGCACGAGCAGGTCGTCGCGGGTCACGGCGTCGCCCTCGCGCGCGGTGATCTCGGCGACGCGCCCGGGCACCTTGCCGGCGACGTCGATCTCGGTGGCGTTGACGAGGCCCACGAGGGTCGGGGGCGCGGGGGGCGTCGGCTCCTCGGCGCAGGCCGTGATCGTGAGGACAGCGGTGAGGGCGAGGAGCGCGGGGCGTGAGAGGGTGTTCATGGTGCGGTCTCCGGCGGGGTCGGGTGGAGGCGGTCGGCGGGGGCAGGGCGGCGCCGCAGGCCGTCGAGGACGAGGCTGACGACGACGTCGGCGAGGGCGTCGACGGCGCCCGGGTCGTTGAGGTCGGCGCCCCACAGCGACTCGAGCAGAGAGCGCCGCTGGAAGAAGCCGAGGCACATGCCGTGGACGGCGGCGACGAGGTGGCGGACGTCCCCGATGGGCTGGAAGGCGCCCTCGGCGACGCCGCGCTCGGCGAGCTGCGCGAGGCGCTGGAGGCCGCCTCCCACGAGGTCGGCGGCGGCGACCGAGGCGCGCTGGGACGCCGCGAGGCTCTCCCACGAGACGAGGCGCACGAAGCGCGGGTGGTCGGCGAGGAAGTGCATGTAGCCGCGGATGAGGCGGCGGGTGCGCTCCTCGGGGGGGAGCTCCTCGTTGGCCGCGTCGCGCAGGGTGACGAGGGCGGACTCGACGGCGGCGCGCATCACCGCGTCGTAGAGGCCCTCCTTGCTCTCGAAGTAGACGTAGATCATGCGCTTGTTGCTGGCGGCGGCGGCGGCGATGGCGTCGATCCGGGCGCCCTCGAAGCCGTGCTCGGCGAAGGCGGCGATGGCCGCCTCGAGGATGTTGGCGCGGGTGCGCTCGGCGGAGCGCTTGGGTCGGGTTCGGGTCGAGGGGCTCATCGCGTGGCCTCCTGGGGCGCGGGGACCGGGTCGGGCGTGGGGGCGAGCTCGTCGTCGCTCGAGGTCGGCAAATAGGGTGGGCCGAGGGCGAGGCGCAGCGCGGCGAGGGCGATCTGCCCGCGGGCGCGTGCTTCGACCAGGGTGGCGCGGGCGCCGGAGAGGCGGACCTCGGCGTCGAGGACCTCGGTCGACGCGGCCTCGCCGACCGCGAACGCGGCTCTGGCGGCGCGCTGCCCCTCGACGGCGGCGGTCACGGCGGCCTCGGCGGCGACGGCGTGGGCGCGGGCGGCGTCGAGGGCGAGCCAGCGCTGCTCGACCTGGAGGCGGAGGTCGTGGGCGACGGCGCTGCGGCGGTCGTTGAGGGCGTCGAGGGCGAGGTCGGCGGCGTCGATGTCGGCCTCGCGGGCGCCCCAGTCGAAGGCGCGCCAGGTCAGGGTGGCGCCGATGAAGACGCTGTCGTCGGGGTTGAGCGAGACGCCGCCGCTGTGGGTGTAGCGGGCGACGGCCGCGACGCGCGGGACGCGCTCCCAGGTGGCGAGGTCGGCGCGGGCGCGCTGGGCGTCCCGGGCGTGGTCGAGCAGGCGCAGCTCGTCGCGGTGGGCGGCGGCGTGGTCGCGGGCCGCATCGCGGGTGAGCAGGGGGGCGTCCACGGGGCCGAGGTGGGTGTGGGTGGGGACCGGGGCCAGGTCGCCGTCGGGGGCGACGAGCTGGGCGAGGCGCGCGGTCAGGAGCGCGACGCCGGAGTCCGCCTGGACGCGCTGTCCGTGGGCGCGGGCGAGCTCGGCGCGGGCGGCGAGCACCTGGGCGTCGGACACCAGCCCGGCGCTGGCGAGGCGCTCGGCGTCAGAGACGTGGGCGGCGATGACGCGCTCGGCGTCGGCGGCGACGGCGGTGAGCTCGCGGGCGGCGACCAGGCCGAGGTAGGTCTCGGTGACGGTGTACACCAGCTCGCGGCGGGCGAGGTCGAGCTGGACGTCGGCGGCGGCGGCGCCGGCCTCGGCGAGGCGGACCCCGCGGTCGACGCGGTAGAGGTCGGTGAGCGGCTGGACGACGGTGACGTTGATCTCGCCCGTGACCTGGTCGCGCAGCGGGATGGGGTCACCGACGGCGCTGAGGACGCCGGCGAGGGCGGTGTCGAACGGGGCGGGGATGGACGACAGGTCGATGCTGCTCGGGTCGACGACGGTGAGGGTGCTGGCGTCGTTCCAGAGGAGCAGCTTGCCATCGACGTCGACCGTGGGGCCGAAGCGGGCGCGGACGCCGTCGACCTGCGCGCGGGCGGCGCGGGCCTCGGTCTGGGCCTGGCGCAGGCCCGGGGCGTTGGCGAGGGCGGCGGCGACGGCGTCGGCGAGCGACAGCGGGGTCGGTGTGGCGGTCGGTGCGGCGGTCGCCGGGGTCACGGTCGCGAGCAAGGTGGCGAGGCCGGCGGCGCACCCCGCGAGGGTGCGCCAAAGGGGACGGGGGATTCGGTGACCGGACGGGCTCATGGGTTCCTCCTGCATAAGTAACTAACTAGTTACTTGAGGCGCAAGATAGACCCATCGCGCCCCGCGTCAAGGCCTTATTGTCGTCAATCGGCGCTCGGCTGCTGCGGTGCGGTGGGGCGGGTCGGGTGCCGGGATCTCGTCTCGTGAAACCGGCGGAGGCCGGCGTCAACGTGGACACCTAGTGCGCTGCACAAGTAGGCTGTGACCACGGACTCGACGCTGGAGATTGAGACATGCCGTGCAGAGCCCTCGCCGCGTTCGCGCTCGCAGCGCTCCTCTCGCCGGCCTGCACGCAGGCCGGCGCCCCGGCGGGCCCCGAGGGCCGGCTCGCGCTCGGCGTCGCCCCGCTGAGCCTGCCGCTGCTGACCGACGCCTGCTACGATCTCGCCGTCACCAACGAAGCCGGTGACGCCGTCTGGAGCCGCAGCGGCCTGTGCGCGAGCCAGTACGGCAGCCCGAGCGGTGACGTGAGCTACGTCGGGACCTGCGACGCCAGCGATCCGAGCGGCGACGGCGCGGCCATGAACACGGTGACGCTGAAGGTGGTGTCGCTCGAGGGGGACACGGGGCCGCTCGCCGACTGGCGCGACCCCTGCGGCCCGCCCCAGGCGCCCGATGGCTGCCAGCGCTCCTTCGCGTGCGTCGAGAACGGCGACGTCGCCGTCACCTTCGATCTGACGGTGATGCGCGCCGCGCAGCAGGGGTTCTTCGACGTCGCCGTCAGCTTCGACGACCTCTTCTGCTCGGCGAAGGTCGACTGCCTCGGCGCCGACGACGGCCCGCTGCTGCTCGTCCACGACGCCTCGGGGGCGCGCGTGGCCTCGGTCGTCTGGGCGCTGACGTGTAC
Source organism: Deltaproteobacteria bacterium HGW-Deltaproteobacteria-14 (assembly GCA_002841945.1). Taxonomy (GTDB): domain Bacteria; phylum Myxococcota_A; class UBA9042; order PHBI01; family PHBI01; genus PHBI01. The sequence continues at coordinate 57,636 of PHBI01000082.1, read as the reverse complement.
CGACGGTGACGCGGGCGGGAGCCTCGCCACCACGACCCACCTTTATATGAACGCGCTGGTGCTCGACTGCGACGGCACGGAGTACCCGGTCGAGCCGTGGCTCGGCCCCGGCAACGTCTACCCGGGGGGCGTCGGCGCGCCCCCGCCGCTCGTCCAGGCGGTCGTCTTCCGCGGCGTCCAGCAGCTCGCGAGCGGCGCGCAGACGGTCGACGCGGTCTTCTGGAACGTGGCCCTCGGCCTCGACGCCGACTTCCTCGCGGCGCAGGGGGCGGGCGCGGTCTGCACGCTGAAGACGACCGCCACGGCCTCTCGCGGGCCGCTCGACAGCGGCGCGACCCCGCCCGGCGCGGTCTACCCGGTCATCGAGGTCGCGGTCCCCATCACGACGGGCGCGGGCGTCACCTGCACGCGGCACCCGCTCGACGGCGCCGCGCCGCACGACGGCGTCGCCTCGACCTACGTCGGCGTCGATCCCAGCGCCCCCGCCTCCGCGCGCGTCGCCTTCGACGGCGTCGCCCTCCAGAGCGCGCCCGGCCTGGTCAGCGCCCACCTCGTCGACGCCTGCGCCGCCTGCGCGGCGGACGCGAGCTGCGACCCGGTGGCGAGCCCGGTCTGCGCCTGCCTCGTGGGCTTCTACGGCGACGGCGAGAGCTGCACGGCGTGCGGGGCGGTCGCGCACTGCACGGGGCAGGTCAGCTGCAGCGACGGCACAGACGAGGTCTGCGACGCCTGCGCCAGCGGCTACACCCTCACCGGCGGCGCCTGCGAGGACACCGACGAGTGCGCCCTCGGCGCCGGCACCTGCGACGCCAACGCCACCTGCACCAACACCGACGGCGGCTACACCTGCGCCTGCGACGACGGCTACACCGGCGACGGCCAGAGCTGCGCGGCGGCCGTGCTCACCGGCGCCGGGACGCAGGCTTCGCCCCGGAGCTGGAGCGACGGCACCTACGCGGCGTCGTGCCAGGGCTACCGCTTCCCGGCGGCGCCCTACGCGTACAGCGGCAGCACCGGGAGCGGGGTCTACACCATCGACCTCGGCGCGGGGCCGTTCGACGTCTACTGCGACATGGTGGGGGACGGGGGCGGCTGGACCCTGGTGGTCAACATCAGCAACACGACGACTGCGCACGGCAGCACGACGACGGCCTACGGGACGATCACGACGACGACCGGCGCCGCGAAGCTGTCGGACGCGACCATCAACGCGCTGACGACCGTCGGCTACTGGCGCTACGACTGCGGGTCGTCGTTCAACGCCTTCGTCAACAACGACCAGCAGACCTGGGTTTCGCAGACCACCAACGGCTACAACTGGCGCATCGACCGCGGCCGCGACGGCGTCTTCGAGAACGCCGCCAACCGCGCCGGCTACGTCTTCAGCGACTACCCCGCGCAGCCCGTCGGGCACAGCAACTACGCGGCGGTCGCCAGCTCCGAGGGCAACGGCTGCTATACCGCGACCGAGGGGTGGAACCTCAACGGCCACCTCTGGGCGAAGTAGGTCGCTAGAGCGCCATGGCGAGGCGCGTGCCCTGGGCGATGGCGCGCTTGGCGTCGAGCTCGGTGGCGACGTCGGCGCCGCCGATGAGGGTGACGTGGGCCCCTGCGGCCTCGAGGGGCTTTTGGAGGGCGCGGAGCGGCTCCTGGCCGGCGCAGATGATGACGTTGTCGACCGCGAGCGTCCGCGGGACGCCGTCGACGCGCAGGTGCAGGCCCTCGTCGTCGATGGCGACGTACTCGCAGCTGGCGAGCATCTCGACGTCGAGGTGCTTGAGCGACGCGCGGTGGGCCCAGCCGGTGGTCTTGCCGAGGCCGGCGCCGAGCTTGCCGGGCTTGCGCTGGCAGAGCGTGATGGCGCGGGCGGGCGTGGCGGCGACGGGGGGCTTGAGGCCGCCGCCGGTCGAGAGCGTCATGTCCACGCCCCACTGGTCCATGTAGGTGGCGACGTCGAGGCTCGGGCGGGCGTCGCCCTGGGCGAGGAACTCGGCGACGTCGAAGCCGATGCCGCCGGCGCCGATGATGGCGACGCGGGGGCCGACGGGGGCGTCGTGGCGCAGGACGTCGAGGTAGCTCAGGACCGAGGGGTGGTCGACGCCGGGGATCTTGACGTGGCGCGGGGTGACGCCGGTGGCGAGGACGACCTCGTCGAAGCCGCGCAGGGCGTCGACGGTGGCCTCGGTGGAGAGGCGGACGGTGACGCCGGCGCGCTCGAGGCGGTTGGCGAAGTAGCGCAGCGTCTCGTTGAACTCCTCTTTGCCCGGGATGCGTTTGGCGAGGTTGAACTGGCCGCCGAGCTCGGGGGCCTTCTCGAAGAGCGTGACGTCGTGGCCGCGCTCGGCGGCGGTGCCGGCGTAGGCGAGGCCGGCGGGGCCGCCGCCGACGACGGCGACCGTGCGGCGGACCCGGGCGGGGGTGGGGACGAGCTCGGTCTCGTGGCAGGCGAGGGGGTTGACGAGGCAGCTCGCGCGCTTGTTGGCGAAGGCGTGGTCGAGGCAGGCCTGGTTGCAGGCGATGCAGGTGTTGATCTCGACCTCGCGGCCGGAGGCGGCCTTGTCGACCCAGTCGGGGTCGGCGAGGAACGGGCGGGCCATCGAGACCATGTCGGCGGCGCCGGAGGCGAGGACGCGCTCGGCGACGTCGGGCATGTTGATGCGGTTCGAGGTGATGAGCGGGAGCGAGACGTGCTCGCGCAGGCGCTCGGTGACCCAGGTGAAGGCGGCGCGCGGGACGCGGGTGGCGATGGTGGGGACGCGGGCCTCGTGCCAGCCGATGCCGGTGTTGATGAGGGTCGCGCCGGCGGCCTCGATGGCCTTGGCGAGGGTGACGACCTCCTCCCAGGTGCTGCCGCCCTCGACGAGGTCGAGCATGGAGAGGCGGTAGATGAGGATGAAGTCGGGGCCGACGGCGTCGCGGCAGGCATTGACGGTCTCGACGGGGAAGCGGATGCGCTTGTCGTAGCCGCCGCCCCAGGCGTCGCTGCGGCGGTTGGTCTTGGCGACGATGAACTGGTTGAGGAGGTAGCCCTCGGAGCCCATGATCTCGACGCCGTCGTAGCCGGCGTCGCGCGCGAGGCGGGTGGTGCGGGCGAAGTCGGCGATGGTGGCGCGGACGCCGCGGGCGGTGAGCGGCCAGGGCTTGAAGGGGCTGATGGGGGACTTGATGCGGCTCGGGGCGACGGCGAAGGGGTGGTAGCCGTAGCGGCCGGTGTGGAGGATCTGCAGGGCGATGCGGCCGCCTTCGGCGTGGACGGCCTCGGTGATGACCTTGTGCTTGTAGGCGTCCCAGCGGTTGCGCAGCGTGCCGGCGAAGGGCTTGGTCCAGCCGGCGCGGCTCGGGGCGATGCCGCCGGTGACCATGAGGCCGACGCCGCCGCGGGCGCGCCGGGCGAAGTAGGCGGCGAGCTTGGTGAGCGGGCCGACCTGCTCCTCGAGGCCGACGTGCATCGAGCCCATGAGCACGCGGTTCTTGAGCGTCACGTGCCCGAGCTCGAGGGGCGCGAGGAGGTGCGGGTAGGTCGGGTGCGCGGTCATCGGCGGTCCTCGCTCGGGGGGGGCGGCGGCTGTGTGTCTGCCCACGGTTGTAGCGCCGCGGGGCGGTGGACGCGAGCCGATTGGCTTGCCGTTGGCCGCGGCTCCGGTGGCTCGCCATGGCGTGGACCGATACAGTCGCGCGGTCTGGTCGATGAACGCTGGGAGGGCAGGGTGGCCGAGGCGTACTGTCGCGAAGGGGGGCTCCTGGTGAGCGCGCCGTACGACATCCCGGCGGATCCGGCGGCGCGCTGGACGGACCCTGAGGAGTACGTCGCGTGTAACCACGTGGTGTGCCGGCGCTGCGAGATCGAGGTGCTCAACGTGCCCGGCTTTGCGCTCGAGGGTGAGCCGTCGCTGCCGGACGAGTACGCGGCGATCTTCGACGCGATCGCGCTGGGGGGCGAGGCGCCGGGGGCGAACCCGTGGCTGACCTCGCGCCTGTCGGGTCGCACGAGCCGCGTCTACGCGTGCCGCTGCTCGGCGTACAGCGTGGGCGGGACGCGCACGTTGAAGCACCACGGCCCGGACACCTGGACCTGCGGCGGTCACCCCGCCTGACCGAGCGGGTCGGCCCTCCGGCCGTCGACCACGAGCAGCGGGGCCCGTCCGAAGGTCCAGCGCACGTGGTCGGCGGGCGGCTCTGCCCGGAGGCGCCCGAGGTGGACGAGCTCGAGGTGGCAGCGGACGCAGAGGCCGACGACGTTCGTGTCCTCGTCGTCCCCGCCGTGGCTGCGGAAGACGAGGTGATGCGGGGTGAGGTCGCGGTTCGAGCAAACGGGCGAGGCGCAGCGGTGGCGCTCGCGCTCGTAGACGTCGGCGCGCGCGCTCGGGTCCTGCACCAGCCACGTGTGCCAGAAGGTCCGAATCAGGAAGTCCACGAAGTCGCCCGGCTCTCCCGCCGCCCGGAACCACCCCTCGACGTTGCGCCAGAACGCCGCCACGTCCGCGCCCAGGCGCAGCCGCAGCGGCACGCGCCCCGCCACGGGGCGCTCCTCGGCGCTCTCCGGGGTCCCGGACATCTGGCTCGGCTGCGTATGAGCCGCCAACCCGGGCGTGGATCCGGGGCGCTCGCCTCCGGACATCCGGCTCGGCTGCGTATGAGCCCCCAACCCTGGCGTGGATCCGGGGCGCTCGCCTCCGGACATCTGGCCCCCGTGGGCGAGCAGCTCGGCGATGGTGCCGTCGAGCATGGCGCGCTCGAGGTCGAAGTACTGCTCCATCGTCTCTTCGTCGGGTGGGGCGAGGCTGCTGGTGAGCCCGTCGGCACGGGCGATGGCCTCGACGGCCTCGACCTCTTCCTGGAGGTGCTTGACCGTTCGGCAGGCCGCGCGTCGGAGCCAGGCGTCGACGGTGGTCGGGTCGGCGACCCGCGACACGAGCCGGGCGGCCTCGAACGCGAGGTCGCCGTCGGCGAGGGCGACGGCGACCTCGGGTAGCCGATCGCAGCCGCGGTCGAGGGTGATGCGCGCCTTGACGGCGGCGAGCGAGCCGCCGAGCCGCTCGTGGCAATATTGGGCCGGGCTCGCGTAGCCGAGGTGCCGCCAGCCGTCGACCTCCCACAGGCGGCGGGCGAGCTCACCGAGGCGATCGTCGCGGCGTTGAAGGCGGGCGTTGAGGTCGCGGAGGTGGGCGTCGAGGGCGATCGGCTCGCGGGGAGGGGGCGCGATCGTCGCGGTGACGGCGTCATCCGGACGGTGGGCGTTTTGTTTCAGGGCTCGAGCCACCTCGCGAGGCTTTTTCCGCGGATCACGCCTCCCAACGAGCTCCTGGCGGTCACCACGGCCATTTCTGACACCGCGGAACTCGGTCAAGAGATTTTCACTGAACGGGTGTCGATTAAGCGGTCACTTTTTCCGCGATTTTTCTCGTGATTCCGCAGCTCGCTCGGTTCGCCGGAGGGCGGCGCCGGTTGCGTGCGATCCCCTGGTCGGTGATGCTCCCCGTTGATGGCCAACCCGCCCGACGCTCCGGCCAGCTCTGTCTTCCTTTCGCGACCCGCGAGCGAGTGGGTGGCGTCGAACGCGCTCGCCTTCGCGATTCGTGACGGCTTCCCGGTCAGCCCCGGGCACACGCTCGTCATCCCAAAGCGCCTCGTGCCGACGTGGTTCGAGGCGACGGCGGACGAGCAGCGCGCCATCTTCGCGCTCGTCGAGGAGGTCAAGCGTCAGCTCGACGCCGAGCTCGCGCCCGACGGCTACAACATCGGCGTCAACGTCGGCGAGGCGGGCGGACAGACCGTCATGCACCTCCACGTCCACGTCATCCCGCGCTTCACCGGCGACGTGGACGACCCGCGCGGCGGCGTGCGCTTCGTCATCCCCGCGGCGGGCAACTACAAGGTGCCGGGGCGCATCCCCGTCCGCCCGGCCGACCGCCCGCGCCCACGCCTCGCGACCGGCGGGGCGCGCGACCCGTTCCGCGCCCACCTCGGCGAGTATCTCGGAGGCGCCACCGAGCTCTCCATCCTCGCCGCCTTCGCCATGACGTCGGGGGTGCGCGAGCTCGAGCGGGACCTCCACGACGCCGTCGAGCGGGGCGCGGCGGTCCGGATCCTCACCGGCGACTACCTCAACCTCACCCAGGCCGAAGCCCTGCGGCGCCTCTTGGACCTCGCGCGCGGCGCGGCGCTCGCCGGTGACGCCGCGGAAGAGGACGGCCCGACGGCAGAGCGCGGCGCGCTCACGGTGAAGGTCGTCGAGGAGGGCGTCCGGGCGGAGCTCGGCTCGACCTTCCACCCGAAGGCCTGGATCCTGGTCGGCGGCGAGCGCGCCGTCGCGTTCGTCGGCAGCTCGAACCTCTCCCGCGCCGCGCTGACCGACGGCATCGAGTGGAACCTGCGCCTCGATCGCGCGGTGGATCCGGAGGGCTTCGACGAGGTCCAGCGCGCCTTCGCGTCCTGGTGGGAGCGCGCGACGGACATCGACGACGACTGGCTCGAGGCGTACGCCCTGCGCGCGCGCGCCGCCGCCGTCCCGCTGCCCCAGGGCGAGGTCCTCGTCGACGCCGCCGGCCCGCTGACCCCGCGCGACGTTCAGCAGGACGCGCTCGACGCGCTGTCACGCGCCCGGGACGCCCACCGCGACCGCGCGGTCGTCGTGCTCGCGACGGGCCTCGGAAAGACCCTGCTCGCGGCGTTCGACGTCGCCGCGCTGGCCGCGGAGCTGGGTCGCACGCCGCGCGTGCTGTTCGTGGCCCACCGCGACGAGCTCCTGAGGCAGGCGGCGAGCGCCTTCCGCCGGGTGTTCCCCGGCGCGCGCTTCAGCTGGTTCGCCGGCCCCTTCGACGATCTCCGGGGCGACGTCGTGTTCGCGTCGGTCCAGAAGCTCGCCCGCCCCGAGCAGCTGGCCCGCGTGGCCCGCGACGCCTTCGACTATCTCGTCGTCGACGAGGTCCACCACGCCGACGCGACCAGCTACCGGCGCGTGCTCGACCACCTCGACACGCGCTTTCGGCTCGGGCTGACGGCGACCCCCGAGCGCGGCGACGGCGGCGACATCCTCGGGCTGTTCGACGACCACGTGGCGTTCGAGGCGGACCTCGGGGTCGGCATCACCCTCGGGCACCTCGTGCCGTTTTCCTACTTCGGCCTCGTGGACAACGTCGACTACCGCCCGATCCCTTGGCGAAGCGGGCGCTTCCAGCTGGCCGACCTGACCGCCGCGGTCGCCACCCAGGCGCGGATGGAGCGGCTGTGGGAGGGGTGGGAGGCGCACCCGGGCACGCGGACGCTGGTGTTCTGCTGCTCGATCCCCCACGCGGACTTCGTCGCGCGCTGGCTCTCCGAGCGCGGCGTCGCTGCCCGGGCGGTGCACTCGGGGCCGGGAAGCGCTGATCGCGTGGCGGCGCTGGCCGGCCTCGCGGACGGGACCGTGGGCGCGCTGGCGACGGTCGATCTCTTCAACGAAGGGGTCGATCTACCAGCGCTGGACCGCGTCGTCATGCTGCGACCGACCGAGTCGCCGGTCGTCTTCCTGCAGCAGCTCGGGCGTGGGCTGCGGCGGGCGCCGGGGAAAGACCGCCTGACGGTCATCGACTTCGTCGGTAACCACCGGGTGTTTCTGGACCGGGTGCGGTCGCTGGTGAACCTCGGGCGCGGGCCGGCGGGGCCGGTGTCGGTGCGCGCGTGGCTCGACGAGGGCGCCGAGGCCGTGTTGCCGCCGGGCTGCAGCGTGGACGTCGCGCTCGAGGCCAAGGATCTGCTGCGGCGGCTCTTGCCCTCCGGGGCGAGCCACGCGGTGGTGCGGGCGTTCCGCGACCACGTCGCGCTGCGTGGGGCGCGGCCGTTGGTCGGCGAGCTGGCGCGGCAGGGGCTGAACCCGGCGACGCTCAAGTCCTTCGACGGGTGGTTCGACTTCGTGGCGTCCGAGGGGCAGCTGAGCGAGGACGAGCGGCGCACGCTGGCGGCGGTCGGGGGCTTTCTGCGGGCGGTCGAGCGGCGCGAGGCGCTGACGAAGTCGTTCAAGATGGTGGTGCTCGAGGCGCTCCTCAAGCTGGACGCCCTGACCGACGGCGCGGACCTCGGCGCCGTGTGCGAGCGGTCGCGCGCCATCATGCTGCGCTCGCCGGGGCTCGAGGCGGACCTCGTCGACAAGAAGCTCGGCGACCCGCGGGCCGCGTCGCCCGCGCGGTGGCGGGCGTACTGGACGAAGTGGCCGCTGACGCACTGGACGACGGGCAAGCCGGCGCAGTTTCGGCTGACGGAGACGCGCTTCGAGCCGACGTTCGCCGTCCCGGCGGAGCTGCGCGACGCGTTGGTCGCGATGACCCGCGAGCTGGTGGACTACCGGCTCTACCTCTACCGCCAGCGCCGCGCCTCGGAGTCTGCGGCGGCGGCGGGCACGGCGTTCGAGGCGAAGCTCATCCACAACGCTCGGGGGCCGATCCTGAAGCTCCCTGACCGGGCGCGGGCACCGGAGCTGCCACAGGGGGACACGGACGTCCGGCTGCCCGACGGCCGCCACTGGACGTTCCGCTTCGCGAAGATCGCGGTGAACGTGGCCCGCCCGGTGGGGACCGCGACGAACGAGCTGCCGGATCTCCTGCGCCGCTGGTTCGGGCCGGACGCCGGGAGGCCGGGGACGAGCTTCCGGGTGCGCTTCGCCCCGAGCCCGGACGGGTGGTGGGTGGCGCCGGTCGAGGCCGACGACGCGCCGTTGATCGCGCTGCCGGCCCGCGGGCGGGTGGTCGCGTTCCCGAGCCTGCGGGCGGCCGCCGGGTGGCAGGGGACGGGTCAGGACGCAGCTGGCATCGACGTCGACGAGGTGTCACTGCCAGGCGACTTCGACCGCGAGGCGTGCTTCGCGGTGCGGGCGTGGGGGGACTCCATGTCGGGGGACGCGGTCCCGTGGCGCGTCGGCATCCGCGACGGGGACTGGCTCGTGCTGCGCTGGGCGCGCGGGGCCGCGCTGAGTCGGCTGCTCGATCGCGTCGTCCTGCTCGCGCGGACCCAGGACGACGACACGCAGACGTACCACATCAAGCGCCTCGTGAAGTCGCCGAGTGGCATCGTATTTGCCAGTGACAATCCGGCACATCCGCCGATGAACGCGCGCCCTGGTGACGAGCCGCTGGCGCTCCTCGACGACGTCATTCGACCCGAGGCCCTGGCGCCCGCTGTCGGCACGCAGGTGGCGGACGACGACCTGGCTGCAGCGTTCTCGCTCTCGGCGCCCCCCGTGGGCCCTGCGCAGCGCGTCGACGGCCACCTCTTCGTCCTCGCCGAGGGCTCCGGCGCCTTGAGTGCGCCCGATCGCCTCCCCCACCCCCGCGGCCCGGTGCGTCCTCGCCCCGGCGAGACCGCCTTCGTCCTCGCCCGCACCAGCGACGAAGCGCCCTGGCGCTACCTCGGCGTGGCCCACTTCCTCGCCGCCGAGGAGGCGTGGTCGATCCCGGAGGTGGGCTTGGACGTCACCCCGCCGCCAGCTTGATCTCCTGGTAGAAGGCGGCCGGCATGGGGTGCTCGAGCGACCACACGATCTGCATCGGGCGGGCGCCTGTGTGGCTCTCGTAGAAGCAGCGGCCGAGCAGGGTGTAGGGCATCGTCTCGCCGCGCTCGTCGTGGCGGCGCTGGCGCACGAACAGCAGCGCCTGGTCGTCGGCGCCCCGGGTCAGCGTCGTGTAGCGGCGCCCCGTCGACGTCTCGGCGTGGCACGAGGACTGGCTCTCCCAGTGAAAGCGCCGCGCGCTGAGCGGATAGTCGTTGTAAAGCGTCGTCGGCGAGTAGTGCTGCTCGCTCTTCTCCAGCGTCACGAAGAACAGATCCGTGCGCGCCTGGCGGAGGTGGTAAACGCCGGTCTGGATGCGCTGGACGCCGCCCTTCGTGTTGCGCTCGTCCACCAGCGCCATCACCTCGTCGAGGCTGTAGGTCGCGTGGACGTGCAGCGGCGCCGCGAGCGGACCCGGCGCGAGCGGAAACGTCAGCCGGCGAGCGCGGTCCTCGAGGAGCGCGAGCAGCTGGAGGAGCTCGTCGCGGAGCGCCTCGTGAGCCCACAGGTGGTCGAGCGCCTGGCCCAACGCGGTGAGGGGCCGACGCATGTACCCGAGCAGGACGAACAGCGCCCGCTGCAGCGCGTCGTCGGCGTTCGCCTCGGGCGGCGCATCCGCCGCGAGCAGCGTCCGCAAGCCCGCGAGCCGCCACGGGTCATCGAGATGCAGGAGCCGCGCGAACCCGCGCTCCACCTGCACGGTCCACGCCGCGCTCAGCTCGTCCTCCGCCATCGGCGGCGACACGCCCGCCTCGCGCCGGAGACGCGTCCAACACCAGCCTCCGCTCGACCCGTAGAGGTCCTCGAGGTCCGTCCCGGACTCGGCGAGGAACGAGGCGAGATCGACGTCGCCGCGATCCTCCACGAGCTGCCGCAGGTCGTCGACGAGCCCCCGCCGACCGAGCCCCAGCGCGTGTCGCAGGTTGTCGAGCACCGACTTCGTCGCCTGGCGGTCGAGCGCGATGTGACACCCACTCGGCAGCGACGGGAAACCCTGCTCGACCTGCCGCTGGATGCTGCGTCGCGTCCCCCCGAGGATGGCGCGGAAGCGCGCGTCGAAACGAAACCGCCGGTGCGCGTCGCCGATGAAGTCGAGCACCGTCAGGCACGACTTGTCGCGCGACCGCCGCAGCCCGCGCCCGAGCTGCTGCATGAACACCACCGCGCTCTCCGTCGGGCGCAGAAAGAGCACCGTGTCGACGTCAGGCAGGTCCACGCCCTCGTTGAACAGGTCGACGCTGAACAGCGCGTTCACCGTCCCGTCGCGCAGCGCGGCGAGCGCGTCCCGCCGCTCGGCTCTGGGCGTGCGGGCGCTGACCGCCCGCGCCGGGATGCCGCGCTCGCTGAACTGGCCGGCCATGAACTCCGCGTGCGCGATGTCCACGCAGAACCCGAGGGCCTTCATCCGGTGTACGTCGCCGACCTTGCGCTCGACCTCCTGCGCGACGCGCAGCGCGAACACGTGGTCCGCCGTGTACACGTTGCCGAGCTGCGCCAGGTCGTAGCGCCCGCGCACCCACAGGCGGTCCGAGCTGATGTCCGGCGCGCCGCCGACGCCGAAGTAGTGAAACGGGCTCAGGAGCCCCTGATCGAGCGCCTTCCACAGCCGCAGCTCCGACGCCGTGCGGCCGTCGAACCAGTCGAGGACCGAGCGGCCGTCGGCGCGCTCGGGGGTGGCGGTCAGCCCGAGCAGCACCCGGGGAGCGAAGTGGTGGAGGAGCGCCTCGTAGGTCCGGGCCGCCGCGTGGTGGAACTCGTCGACGATGATGACGTCGAAGTGATCGGCCGGTAACGTCGCCAGGCGGTCGGCGTGGAGCGACTGAATCGAGGCGAAGACGTGCTCCCAGCGGTCGCTGCGCTCGCCGCCGACGAGCAGGTCGCCGAAGGCGCCGTCGCGCAGCACGACCTGGAACATCCCCAGGCTCTGCGTCAGGATCTCCTCGCGGTGGGCCACGAACAGCAGCCGCGCCCGCGGCAGCTCGGCGCGCAGCCGGCGGTAGTCGAGCGCGGCGACGATGGTCTTGCCCGTGCCGGTCGCGGCGACGACGAGGTTTCGGTGGTGGCCGCGGGCGCGCTCGGCGGCGAGGTCGTCGAGGATCTCCTGCTGGTGCGGGCGCGGCTCGACGTCGAGGCGCAACAGCGGGTCCGTGCGCACACGGATCTGGCGCGACACGGCCTCATCGAAGTGGTCGGGGTCGTAGGGGCGGAACTCGGAGTCGGCCCAGTACTGCTCGAAGGTCGCGGCGAACTTGTCGAGGATGGCCCCGTTGTCGACCTGGGAGAGGCGCACGTTCCACTCGAGCCCGTCGAGCATCGCCGCAGCGGACAGGTTGGACGAGCCGACGAACGCCGTGGAGAAGCCGCTGTCGCGGTGGATGAGCCAGGCCTTGGCGTGCAGGCGGGTGCGGGCGGTGTCGTAGGAGACGTGGACGTCCGCGCCCAGCGCGACGAGGGCGTCGAGGGCGCGGCGCTCGGTGGCGGCCATGTAGGCGGTCGTCAGGACGCGCAGCCCGCCCGGGCGGCGCGCCAGCAGCTCGCGCAAGGCCTCCTCGAGCAGGCGCACGCCGGACCACTTGAGAAACGAGCACAGCAGGTCCACGCGGTCGGCGGACGCGAGCTCACGGCGCAGCTCGGGGCCGACCGACAGCTCGTGGCGGCCGTTGACCAGGAGATCGCTGGACGCGAGCGCGATCCCCGGGCGCTCGGGGTGGCGCGGCGTGATGGCCGGCGCCGCGACGGCGAGGAGCTTGCGCGCCGGCGCGACCACGTCGTCGTCCGGATCGTGACCCGCGCGCGGGAGGCGAGCGTGGACGTCCGCGAGCAGGCGGTTGGCCAGGTCGACCGCGGCCGTGGCGCGCTCGTCGCTCGGGACGGCGGCGAACGCGTGGACCAGGCGCCGCTGGAGGTGGCGCGCCAGGACCAGCGGGAGCTCGTGCGCGTCGACGTCCTCGACCTGTGAGAGCTCGGCGGCGAGCGCCGCGAGGGCGCGGGCGACCCCGCGGGTCACGGGGAGGTCGTAGAGTCCTGGCGTCAGCGACACGGCGCTCCCGGGAGTGCGGGGAGCGCTCAGGATGGCCCAGCGTTGGGCTGCGGTCCAGGCGTCCCGGTCCGGAGCCCTCGCCCTCTTCGAGCTCAAAGACGGCTCCTACGCGCCCGTCCTGGCCAGCGCCGTCCTGCCGGGCATCGACCACGCCGAGCTGGCGAGCTTCATCATCCTGCGAACGATGACCAAGGCCGTCCGCGCGTACCGCGACGCCCTGCGGACGAAGCGCACCGGCGCGTAGCGCGGGCTGGCAGTGGTGATCGCGTGCGCTGGCCCCACGGTGGGAGCGCGTGGTATCGAGGCCGTGGTGGTCCCGCTGCGCAGGTCGGACCCGAGGAGCGAGCATGAGCGCCGTCGATCCCCCGGTTCGCCACTGGCAGGTGTTGCTTGGGTCCAGCCACGGGCTCGCGGACGCGCTGCGCCTCGACCCCGAGGCTTGGGCGGGCGGCATCGAGCAGTGGCGCGCGCCCTGGATGATGCCGTCGACGGCGCGCGAGCTCGACGCGCACGGCGCCGACCTCGGCGAGGTGTTCCTCTTCAACCGCGCGATCAACGCGCACCACTGGGGCGCGCGGCTCGGCCCGGTCACGGTCGTCGGCCACCCGACGCCGGCCGACGCCCTGACGGCGCTGTGCGAGGGGCTCGCGGCCGTGGCGACCGCCCTCGAGGAGGCCATCGAGGTCTGCGGCTTCGCGATCTGCGAGTGGTGCGAGCAGCGCGCCGACGTCGGCCGACACGGCGAAGGTCGTTGCTTCTGCCGCGTGTGCGGCGGCGCCTTCCCGTGCGAGTGCCCCGCCACGGATTGACCCCGCTGTAGACCGACGAGTCTGTCGCACGCTCGGCCACGTCCGCGCCCAGTCTGCGGGTCTTCGGACCTCACCATCGGGGCCTCGGGACCCCGGCAGGGCCTGCTTGGTGGCCGTTCGACCGACCTTGCGGCGTCTCAGGATGGGCGACGGCCCGTGAAGGGGCGCCTGGCATGGGGCTTGCGATGCGGTCCGTGCCTGCGTCGCGGGGGCGCAGCGAGGAGGAAGGGAAAATGGCGCGAAGAAAGAAAGCAGCGCGGCGACGTCGTGCGGGGGCCAGGGTCATCGTCTCGCAGCGGCTGCCGGAGATGTTTGCGGGCGCGGGGGCGCGGCGGCGCCGGGGCGCGGTGCCGGAGCGGGCTTGGACGGCGGAGGAGCGCGCGGCGCTGGCGCGGCTCGAGGAGGACATCGAGCGCGGGTGGGTGACGAACGAGGGCGGCCTGGTGCTGGCGCGCGGCCCCGAGGGGCACGGCTGGAAGGACGCGTGGTCGGGGCTCGTGGCGCTGGTGACCGCGGTGGACGGGCCGACGTTCCCCCAGGTGGCGGTGGCGTCGGAGCCCGTCGAGACCTTCGTCGAGGCGTCCGTCGGCCAGCTCGCGATGGTGGTGGGGCTGCCCCCGGCGGGCGCGGAGGCGTTCCCGTCGGCGTGGGTGGAGTGGCTGCTCGAGGTGACGGCGACGCTGCTCGGGCCGCTCTCGCGGTGGTTCACGGCGGAGCGTTCGGAGCACCGGCGGCTCCACGCGCTGGCGCTGCTGCGCCTCGGTCGTCGGCGCGAGGCGGCGGGCTTCGTCGACGCGTGGCGCGAGGAGACGCCGGGAGACGTCTTCGCGTGGCTGACGACGAGCCATCTCCACTGCGACCCCCTGCGCCCCGGCCGTTGGACCCGCGAGGACAGCGACGCGGCCTGCCGCGTCCTCGAGCGGGGCCTCCGCCACTGCGCGGACCCCCTGAGCCGCTCGCTGTTGTGGTCCGAGATCCACAGCGTCTCCGACCAGGGGAACGCCCCCCCCGACGCGAGTTGGGAGCAGATGATGCGCGTCCTTTACTGACGTCCGCAGCACCCCATGGGGCAGCGCCCCCCCTTGACTCCCCAGGGGGGCGCTCCCCCGAGGTGGCCGGCTTCGTCGGCGTCCTGCTGCATCGCTGGTACACGGCTCTCGAGGCTGCATTCGAACGCATCGAGCGCACCTTGGTGGGTGCCCTCTCGGGAGGGGAAGCCTGGCACCAGGACCTCTTGCGGCTCATGGCCCTCGACGTCCCCGATGCGCGGCCGGCCATCCTGCGGCGCGAGACCGTCGCGGCCTTGCTGCCGTACCTCCGGTTTCGCAACTTCCTGCGTCACGCGTACGCGGTGGAGCTCGACCCGGCGAAGCTGCACGCCCTCGTCGCCCCACTCGCAGACGCGCAGAAACAGATCGCTGAGGATATCAGCGCCTTTCTGGTCAACACCCGCGCCGCTCTCCGCAGCGCCGCGGCCCGCTCCGAGCCCTGACAGCCCGACGCGCGGTCGCCCGCCGCTGAGTGTCTCGGGTCACGGGTCACCTCGGCGCGAGGAACCAGCCCTCCTGTTCTGCCTTTCGGTCGCGGGCCAGCATCGCGCGGACGAGGTCGGCGCACAGCGGGTCGGGCGCCTCGAGCCAGGCGGTCAGCCCCTCGCGGTCGCGCTCGGTCAGCGGCAGCGTCGGCAGCCGGTCGAGCAGCTCCGCCTCCATCCGGAACGGTCGCACCGGCACCGGCAGGATCTCGCCGAGGTGCTTCAGGATCCGCAGCCCGCCCAGATCCAGGTCCCCCCAGTGATCGACGGTTCGAGCGCCCGCCGCGCACAGCCGCTCCAAGAACGCCCGCGTCTGACCGTGGGGAAAGCCGCCCGTGAACACCGCGACCGTGTCCGCCGGCAGCCCGGCTCGGACCTCCTCCTCGAATGCCGTCAGGTTCTCGACGCTCAGGACGCGTGTTGCGGTGCAGCGAAAGTCCTCCATCGCGGCGAGCGTCTCGGGTGTGAGGGCTAGCCACGGAAAGCTCCAGCGCCCGCCGATGCGCTCTCCCGCGATCGCGAAGGAGAACGGCCCGTAGGCCAGCACCGCCGACCCGTGGACCCGCACCACCTCCTCGAGCGCGACGCCGAGCGCCGCCTCGACCTCGTCGCGAAAGTCCTCGACCCGTACGGCCTTCGTGTTCCCCGCGACCCGGATCGACAGGAGCCGCCCGCGCGGCGCCGTCCCCGCCCGCAGCGCGTCGCCGATGGCCACCACGACCCGCACCGCCACCGGGTGCGCCCGCCCCGCCTCGGCCTCGAGCCACGCCCGCACCGACCCGAGCACCTCGTGCCCCGGCGGATCGTCGCCCGCGAGCCACGTCGCCACGTCGAGGGCCTCGCCGAACCGCTCCGCGTACGCCTCGCCGGCCTCGGTGAGCGCGTATTGATAGGGCTCCCAGTCTCCACGCCGGTCCCGCCGCTCGCGCACCCGCACGAGCCCCGCGTCGACGAGCCCCCACACGAGCCGCTCGCCCGCGACCTGGTCGACGCCGCCGCCGGCCCGCCTGCCGATGCTCGCCCACCGCCGCAGCTTGCCGCGGGAGCGCCTCACGAGCGCGTCGCACCCCGGTGGGACCGGCCCGCCGCCGCCGCTCACCCAGCGCCGGTCGACGCCGTCGATCGTGATGACCCGCGGGTCAGCCACGCGCCGCCTCGTCGCGCGCCGTCCGCGTGAGCAGGAACTCGACCGGCGGCGCCAGCCGCACCACGCCGTCGGCGTCCGTCCCGCCCCGCGTGCGCGTGCACAGCCAGACGGTGGAGAGCCACGGCCCGCAGGCCTTGAGGTCGTCCGACGTCGGCATCGACAGCAGATACTGCGCCCCCGTCTCGGCGAGGAACACGCCCAGCTCGTTGATCTTCGTGATGTCCGAGGCGCTGAACGGCTCGTCGATGAGGAAGAACCCCGCTCCCTCCGACTCGAGGGACACCGCCGTCATCCCCATCAGGATCGACAGCGCCGCCTTCTGCCCGCCCGAGAGCTCCTCGGAGTCGTGCCGCACGGCGGACTTCTCGCCGACGCCGACGCGGATGTCGCAGGAGAACCGCTTGTCCGCCCGCTCCTCGAGCCTCCCGGTCACCGCCCAGTCCAGGCGCGCGGCGGCCGCGGTGAGCTGCCCGAAGTACGCCCGGAAGACGCGACGGGTGGTCTTGACGTACTGCTCGTGCGCCGCCTCGGCCGCCACCTTGGTCAGGTCCACCGCCGCCCGGAGCCGCGCGAGCTGCGCCGTCACCGCCGCGACCTCGCCCACCTGGCGCGCGTAGTTCGTCGGCAGGAGCGTGTCCCGCACCGCCGGCTCGAACCCCGCCAGCTGCTCCTCGCCGCTGTCGCGCAGGGTCCGGAGCGTCTGCAGCGAGTGCCCCTCGGCCAGCACCGCGCCCACCGCGGCGTCGCGCTCATGGTGCGCTGCAGCAAGGCTCTCTCCGAGCTCCGCCTCGGCGGTGGTCCGCGCGTCGAGCTGCGTCGCGATACGCGTCGCCGCGCGGTCGCGCTCCTCGGTCGCCTTCAGGACCTCGTTCTCGGCGCCGCCCAGCGCGTGCCCGATCTCGCCGCGCTGGCTCTCCAGGCGGTCCCGCTCCGCGTCGAGCGCGCGCTGCCGGTCATCGAGGCCCGCGAGCTGCTCCTCGAGGCGGCCGACCGCCTCGCGCACCCGGGCGTAGCGCTCCCGCTCGGCCTCCCACCGGAGCCGTCGCCGCTGCGCCTCGGCGCGCTCCCGCAGGTCGGCGATGTTGCGTCGCAACAGAGCGGCCTCGCGCGCCCACCCCCGGTCGGCGCCGTCGAGCTCGGCGAGCGCCGCCTCGAGCTGCTCGCGGCGCCGCTCGCGCGCGCGGCGGCCCAGGTAGATGCGCTCGGCCGGGGCGTGGCGCGCCTCGAGCCGGGTGACGTGGAAGCCGTCGGCGGCGAGGTACTGGACCCCGCCCCGCGGCGGGGCGAGGGGGTCCGGCGGCGCGGTCGCCTGGATCCCGCGGAGGATGCGCGCGACCAGCGAGCGGTAGCGCGTCTCGCCGACCTCGACGAGCGGTGACAGGCCGCGGTCGTCGCGAGGGGACGAGCCGCGGACGTCGGGCGCGAGCACCCCCGGGGCGTAGTGCGCGGCGCGGGCGAGAACGGCGGCCTCGGCCCAGCGCTCGGGATCCTGCACCAGGATCGCCAGGCGCCAGCGCCCGAGCAGCCCCTCGACGGCGTCGGCCCACGCCTCGTCGGCGACCTCGACGACCTCGGCGAGGACGTGGTGAGCGACGCCGGCGCGGCGCAGGGTGGCGCGGAACGCGTCGACCTCGGGGGGGAAGGGGGTGAGGCCGCTCAGCACGCGGCCGAGCTCCTCGGTGTAGCGGCCGCGGGCCTCGGCGCGGCTCTGGTGCAGCGCGAGCCCGGCGGCGAGGGTCGTCTCGGCGGCCTCGCGCTCGGCGTCGAGGGCTGCGGGGTCGACCGGGACGACGTCGGCGGCGGCGTCTCGCAGGGCCTCGAGGCGGAGCTGCTCGGCGCGCTCGCGGCTGTGCTCGGCGTGGGTCGCCTTGAGCGCCTCGCGGAGGGCGGCGAGGGCCGCGCGGTGGGCGTCGAGGCTCTGGTGGAGGGCCTCGCGGTCGGCTCGGCGTCGCGGAGGCGGGCGTCGGCGTCGTCGCGGTCGCGGCTGGTGCGCTCGACGTCCTGGGACAGCGCGGCGACGCGGGCGCGGGCGTCCTCGACGTGTTGGTGGGGGATGGCGCGGTCGAGGGTCGCGACGCGGTCGCGCAGGGCGAGCCAGTCCTCGTGGCGGCGGACGCGCTGGCGGAGGAGCTCGAGGTCGCGGGTGCGGGTGGCGAGCTCGCCGTCGGTGGTGGCGTGCTCGCGCTGTCGCTCGGTGAGCTCGCGCAGGCGCTCCTCCCAGGTCTCGAGGGCCTGGCGGCCGCCGATGACGTCGAAGAGCTCGTCGAAGAGGCGGGCGCCGTCGCTCTGGCACAGGCTCGCGATGCGGCCCTGGGGCAGGCACAGGAGCTTGAGGTACTGCTGGCCGACGCCGACCTTGGCGAGGCGCTCGCGGTAGTCGCGGTTCGACAAGAGGCGCGGGGCGTCGCGGCGCGAGCGGGCGGGGGCGCCTGGTCTCGAGGTCGCCAGCGGCGGTGGGACGGCGTCGCCGTCGAGGATGTAGTACGAGCGGCGATAGTGGGTCTCGTCGTCCTGCTCGAAGACGACGGCGAGGGTGACGGTGTCGTCGGACTGCTCGCCGAGGGGGTCGAAGGGGCGGCGGCGCGAGCCCGGGTCGGGGCGGTTGTCGACGAGGAGGCGCACCATCGCGATGGGCTGGGCTTGCCTGAGGAGGTAGTGGTCGACGGTGCGCTCGCCGCCGAGGTGGGTGGCGCCGAGGGCGACCTTGATGGCGTCGAGGACCGAGGTCTTGCCGGAGCCGTTCTCGCCGGTGAGCATCGTGACGCCGCGGGCCAGCGGGAGCATCTGGTGGGGTTGGATGTCCCAGTGGAGGAGCTCCACGCGGTCGAGGCGGATCACGCGGGGCTCTCCTCGTCGTCGCTCGGCGTCGGGGGGATGGCGGCGCCCCGGGTCACCAGGCGGACGGCGTCGGGGATGTCGCCGGCGCCCATGCGGCGGGCGAGGTCGACGAGGAAGTCCTCCATCCGGCGCATGTCGACGAGGGTGTAGAGCGCCGCGTCGGCCCAGATGCGGTCGCGCTTGGACCTGTCGTAGCGGATGAAGCGGTGGCGCCGCAGCGCGCGCATGATGCCGGTGAAGTGGCTCTCGGACATGACCTCGGAGAGCTCGGCGCGCACGTGGCTGTAGGCGATGGAGAGGGGCTCGTCGGCGGGGTCGTCGCCGAAGATCAGGGCGGCCTGCTCGGCGCCGGGCGGGGCCGATGTCCGGTCGCGGCGCAGGTCGGTCCACTCGCGGTAGACGAGGTGGGTCCAGAGGTAGACGAGCAGGCGGATGTGGCCGGCGTGGAGGCCGAGGCGGTTGTGGCGGCCGGCGTGGCGCGAGCCGAGGCGGACGCCGACGTGGCCGAGGTTCTCGACGAGCTCGTAGCCGACGTCGGCGAGGCGGCGGGCGACGTCGAGGAAGAGCTCGGCGTTGCCGAGGAGGTCTTTGCGGATCTCGGCGTGGTCGTCGTCGTCGTGGCGGAGCGAGCCTTCGGCGAGCAGGAGCGCGGCGATCTGTTCGGCGCGGTCAGTCGTCATGGGCGGCCTCGACGCGGACGCGGGCGGCGGTGCCGAAGTGCAGGCGCACGGCGAGGTGCTCGTCTTCGAGCCAGGAGACGAGGGCCTCGGGCGGGACGGCGCGGGGGACGGCCGGGGTCATGGTGACGCGGGCGGCGCGGTCGTCGTCGAGGGTGAGGTGGCCGCCGACGGCGAGGGTGGCGAGGGCGGCGAGGTGGCTGGCGGCGCGGGGGAGGGTGGCGTCGTCGAGCCAGTCGCCGAGCTCGACGGCGTCGCGGTCGGTCAGGAGCGCGGTGAGGCGGGCGCGGAGGGCGTCGGCGCGGCCCTCACCACGATCGCCGTCGGCGGTCTCCCACGCGGCGTGGGGGGCGGGGGCGACCGGGGCGTAGGTGTAGGCGGCGCGGTCCTTGTCGAGCTTGCGGCGGGCGGCGTGGAAGCGGGCGCGGATCTCGTCGAGGGTCAGTGACGGCGCGAGCCCGGGGTCGGCGATGAGGGGGGCGACGTCGCGCTCGAGGGTGTGGTCGTCGACGCCGAGGGTGGCCTCGATGAGCTGAGGGATGGAGTAGCCGGCGTCGCTGGTGTGGAGGCGCTCGAGGTTCCACTCGCGCAGGCGAGTGTGGATGCTGGTGTGCATCCGGACGAGCTCCTGCATGGACTCGTGGAGGCGGACGACGCGGGCGAGCTCGTGGGAGGCGGCGTCGAGGCGGTCGGCGAGGTGGGCGAGGACGGCGCGGATGGTGTCGAGCTGGCGGGCGTGTTCTTTGCGGCTCCACTGGATCATGCGGAAGGGGCGGCCGGTGCGGAAGACGGCGTGGGCCTGGTCGACCTCTTCGTCGACGAGGTTGTGGAGGTAGTCGAGGAGGAGGCCGACGGCGCTGCCGCCGCCGTCGAGGGTGGCGTTGAACTCGGCGGTCTGGGCGACGCGGGACAGGACGTTGGCGGGGGTGAGGTTGCCGAGCTCGGCGCCGTGGAGGAGCGTCAACAGGTGCATGGCGTCGTGGCTGACGACGTAGGTGTTGTCTGAGCCGCGCAGGTGGAGCCAGCCGCCGTCCTTGAGGGAGCGGACGAGGGCGTCGACGCGGTCGGGGGGGAGGAAGCCGGCGAGGCCGCGGATGCGGTCGACCGACGAGCGGCCCCGGGCGCGCGAGAGCTCGTGGAGGAGCATGAGCTTGAGGCAGGTGTCGAGCTCGTTGGTCGAGAACAGGCTGCGCACGAGCCGGAAGATCGGCAGGATCCCGAGGGCGAAGCGGTAGGCGTCGAGCCGGCGCGGCTCCACGTCGCCCACGAGGGTCTGGCCGACCTCGTCCTCGAGCTCCACGTCGTCCATGGGTCGGAGATAGTCGTTTGGCGGAAGGCTGGCAACCAGGCGCGGTTGGAGGAGCCCGAGCGCGGGTCGGGCGACGCGCTCGCCCGGCGCGAGGGGGCGATGACGCGGCTCGGGGCGCCGTGATAGGAGATGGCTCCTCGAGAGCCACGGGAGGGGCGGCGATGAGCGTGACGGAGATGCAGCTCGAGACAGCGGTGGACCCGTTTCTGTTGGACTCCGAGGGGCTGCGCGCGTTGGCGTCGGACGCGGTGGTGCGGCGCGGCCTGGCGTACTTCGCCGAGCAGCGGGTGATCGAGCTGGGTTGGGACGCCGAGCGGGTGTGGGCCGCGGTCTCCGGGAGCCGGCCGCGGATGCCCTATCAGGTGGAGATCCGGCGCGACGAGGACGACGAGCTCAGCGTCTCGTGCGACTGCCCGTTCGAGCTCGAGCCGGCGTGTAAGCACGCGATCGCGGCGCTCGCGGCGTACGCGGCGCGGCAGGATCTCGGCGACGCGGAGATCAGCAGCGCGGCCGACGAGGCGGTCGCCGACCGAGTGCGGCGCGGGCGGGCGCAGGTCGTGGTCGAGCACGTGGCGGGGGAGCCGGACTTCGGGACCTGGAGCGCGCGCTCGTTGACGCCGAGCGGGGCGTCGCTGCGGCCGTATCGGGTGCTCATCCGATCGACCAGCGAGCGCATGAACACGTGCAGCTGTCCCGACTTCGCGGTCAACCTCCTCGGCACCTGCAAGCACATCGAGGCGGTGCTGCACAGGATCGCGAAGTCGCGGCGGCGCAAGCGCAGGGCGGGCGCCGGTGAGCGGCCGCGGGCGGTGGTGTTCGTCGCCTGGGACCCGGCGACCGGATCCGGAGTGCATGGTGTTCCTGTCGACGGACGCGGGGTCGACGGGGCTGAACCTGCAGTGCGCTGCAGTGTTGATCAATATTGAGTTGCCGTTCAACCCTGCGATCTTGAACCAGCGCATCGGGCGCGTGCATCGGCTCGGGTAGCGCCACGCGGTGCAGATCATCCAGCTGGTGGCGAGCGAGTCGTACGAGGAGCGGGTCGCGGCGCTGCTGGAGACGAAGCGCGAGCTGTTCATCAACGCCATCGAGCCCGAGTCGCACGAGGACGTCGTGGGGGTGTCGTCGCGGGTGCTCGAGCTGGCGCTCGAGGCGTTGTCCAAGGAGCCGGACCCGGCGCCGGTGGAGCCGGAGGTGGAGGACGCGGTGGCGGCGCCGCCGACGCTCGCGCCCGCGCCGCAGATGGACGGGGCGGGGGTGATGCCGGTGCGTCCCGAGCGCGAGGACGAGGGCGACGACGCGCTGGGGTGGCTGCTCGAGGTGGTTCAGCGGGTGTTGGGCGGGCATCTCGAGCGGGTGTTGGCGACGCCGACGGGGCTCGTGTGCATCGTGGAGGGGGCGTCGGAGGCGCTGATCGCGGAGGCGGAGGCGCACGTGGTGAACGGGCCGGTGGCGATCGTGGACCGGCGCACGTGGGCGGCGCTGTCGCGGGTGGCTGGGGGGCTGGTGTCGGGGGCGCGCGAGGCGTGGACGCGGCCGGCGGCGGCGCCGTCGGAGTCGCCGCTGAGGGCGCTGGCGCGGCGCAAGCTCGAGGCGGCGGCGGCGCTGCTCGACGGGCACCCGGGGGAGGCCTTGGCGCTGGTCGCGACGGCGATGGTGGCGGCGCTTGCGGAGCGTGCGGGTCAGGCGACGCTCCCCGAGTCGAGCGCGCTGGCGGTGTGGCTCTACGGCGAGCTGGTTCCGGCCGGGCACGCGAGCGGCGTCGAGGCGAACGCGGTCCTACGGGCCCAGGGCCTCGCCACCGCGGCCGAGGTGCCGCGCCACCTCGCGGCCGACGTCCTGGCGGAAGGGCGACGCCTCGTGTTCGGCGAGGGGTAAGGGGGGCGGCGGTCGCGGCGCGGGCGTCGGATGTTCAGTACGTCGAACGGACCCACCCCGGCGGAGCGGGGGGCGCCGTGGGCGGTGACGGGTCTCACGGGGCTCGAACAGCGTGCGCGCGAGCTCGATGTGGCGGTGGGCGAGGCGATCGCGGAGCAGGAGGAGAAGTTGCGCGGCACCCTCGAGGCGCCGGCGTGCGTTCGGGAGGCGGCGCCCGCGGCGACGGTCTTGGAGCTGGCGCGCTGGGCGGGGGCCGATGGTCCGGTGGCGCGCGCGCTTTCCAAGTCGCCAACGACGAGCTCGAGCAGTGGCACGCCGCCGCGTCTGTCGCGCTCTGCCTCGGTCGCGACCGCTGACAACGACCTCGATGCGCGCGTGGCGGAGGCTCTGCGCCTACTCGAGGACCGCGACGAGCCCGTCGCCCGCGCCGACTTCGTGGATGGGCTGGGGTTCGAGGACGCGGAGTGGACCCCGCTGCGTCAGCAGCTCGAGGCCGATGATCGCGTCGACGTCAGCGGCAACGCCCGCGGCCGCCGCTACGCGCTGGCGTGAGGGGTGGTCAACGAACATGGCGTACCCGCCGGGACCCACGTCAACGCGGGATGGGCGATCGACGGTGCAGGCGGTGACCATAGGGGAAGCGGTCTGGCTTGGGGCGCATCGCGGTCGGGACGACCACGCGCCGGCGGGCGCGGTCGGGCTGGATGGCGCGAAACCGCACCGCAGGCCGACCCCGACACGGGTCGAGCCGATCCTGATGCGGGTCGAGCCGATCCCGACACGGGTCGAGCCGATCCCGATGCGGGTCGAGCCGATCCCGACACGGGTCGAGCCGATCCCGACACGGGTCGAGCCGATCCCGGCAGCGGGTTCAGGCCGTGGCGACGAGCGGCGTCGTTGTCGGGCCGGAGTCGCGCTTGCGGCGTTGCGCCTTGCGCTGCCCGCGCTCGTACGCGCTCGCGAAGCGGCGGGCGTCGGGGGTGTTGCGGAAGGCTTAGCGACCGGCGTCCCGGATGTCGGTTATGGCGTCGTCGAGCGCCGTCCAGGCGCGGGCGGTTGGCGTAGCGCGCGTGGAGCCGAACCAACGCCGTCGGGTCGAGCACGTCGGCCGCCCGGTCGCCGAACCCAGCGCGCCGGAGGAGGGAGAAAGGTCGGCGGTGCGGTCGATTTTACTCGACGCGTGTTCAGTGGGAATCTCGCTTTGCGAGGTGGGATCGCTCAGAATGACCGTGGCGGCCCCTGCGCGGGCGGAGGTCGCCGCGATCCGGGAGGAACGATCGCGGCGGTGGGGGAGGGCGCGAAAATGGGCGTAAGAGGCCGCCATGAAGGCGCGTAAGGGGCCGCCATGAAGGCGCGCAAACCCCCGTGTTATAAAGGGGCATGAACGCGCGCGCCCATGCCCGAGGTTCGCAGTCCGCCCCGCCTGCGGGGTGGCTCGCGGCCGTCGACCGCGACCTCGTGGCCCTGACGCGCGGGGCCAGCGCCCTGCGATTGGCGCTCGGCGACGGCCTGGCACTCCTGCGCCGCACCGGCGGGGCCGCCGACCTGGGCTTCCCCGACCTCGGAGCCTTTTGGGCCTACGAGCTGACGCGGCGCTTTGTCGCCGCCCAGACTGGCGCGTCCAGCGACGACGCCGTGATCGAGGTGCTGCTGGCTGAATCCCTCGTCTCCCTGCAGCTGCGCCACCCCGGGCTCAAGCGCGAGCTCGCAGCTAGCGCCCGCGCCGCCACCTCCGACCAGCAGCGCGACCTGATGCGCCGCTCCGCTGAGGTCGCCGCCGAGGACCGCTTTCACGGCGGCGACGCCGAACCAGCCTTGGTCGCTGCCGTTGCCGACGCCGTCGCCACGGCTACTGATGGGGTCGCGGCGCCCGCGCGCGAGCCGGTCGCCCTCGACGCCCACCTCCGCGACCTCAACACCCAGCTGCAGCGCCGCGACGGCCGGCTCGGCGAGCTCGCGCGCCGCCTGTGGGAGGTCGACGGCTGGCATGATCTTGGCTACGCGAGCCCGACGCAGTACGCCCACGAGCGGCTCGGGTGCTCGCTGGCCAGCGTGAAGGCGCGCATGACGTTGGACCGCCGCTGCGACCTGCTGCCGGAGGTCGCGCTCGCCCTCGACGAGGGCGCCGTCGGGTTCGAGGCGGCGCGGCTCGTGTCCGGCGTCGCCGACCATGACACCGTCGGGGCCTGGCTCGACCGCGCCGGACAGCGCACCGTCAAGCACCTCAAGGAAGAGGTCGAGGCGGTCGAGACCATCGCCCGCGCCGAGGGAGCGTCCCCCTTCGGCCTCGCCCCGCCCGACGACAAGACGCTCGCGGGCCACCTCGACCTCGAGCGCGCCATCCTCGATGGGACCGTCGCCGACCTGCTCGTGCATGGCGGCCAGATGTCCGGGGACGGCGGGTCCCAATCCACGCCAGGGTTTGGGACTCCGCCCGGGTCGAGCCAGATGTCCGGGGACCCGGAGAGCGCGGTCGAGATGACCACGCGCCAGGTCGGGACGCGCCGGGGGGCGGGACGGGTGGCGCTGCGGTTGTGGCTCGGGGCCGAGATGGTGGCGTTCTGGTGCGCCGTCGAGGGCTGGTTCCGAGCGGCTGGCGAGCCCGGCGAGTTCGCGGACTTCCTGATTCGCACGTTCTGGCACGAGTGGCTGGTCCAGGACCCGAGCGCGCGCGTCGCC
Source organism: Deltaproteobacteria bacterium HGW-Deltaproteobacteria-14 (assembly GCA_002841945.1). GTDB lineage: Bacteria > Myxococcota_A > UBA9042 > PHBI01 > PHBI01 > PHBI01. The sequence continues at coordinate 32,205 of PHBI01000082.1, read as the reverse complement.
TACCAGGACGTTCACGAGCGCGAGCGCTTCCGCTTCCGCTGCGCGCCTCCCGTCTGCTCCAACCGCGACCTGACCCCGCATCACCTGGTCTTCCGAAGCCGCGGCGGCGGCGAGGAGCGGTCCAACCTGGTCGGCCTATGCGTGACCTGCCACTTGGAGCTGCTGCACCAGGGGCGACTCCGAGCCGCACCGCCGGCCGAGGACGTGCGCTGGACCCTCAGCCGCGGCGGGCTTATCACGGTCCTCGGGCGAACCCGCAATTGACGACCGCCTCGCAGCGCCGCGCGCGCCGCCTCCTTGACTCCCCATGGGGGCGCTGCCATGAGGGGGAAGCCTGGCGTCAAGACCTCCTGCGCCTCATGGCCCTCGACGTCCCTGACGCGCGCGACGGGCTCAATCCGCTCGACCACTGGCGTGTCGGGGCTCCCTCGCGACCGCCGGCCCCTGGGTGGCTGCCTGCGAAGGTGCTCGAAGCCAGGCCCAGGTCACGACGTGGTTCGGGGCGCGACGCCCGGGGCGCGGAAGTAGAGGAACTCGGGCCGGCGCGGGTCGAACTGGAACGTCACCCGCTGGCCGGCGACGAGGCCGAAGGCGGCCACCGTCGGGGAGTTCAGCAGGAGCCCGACGAGCTGCCCATCCGGGGCCCGGCCCTCGAGGCGAACCCACAGGGCCTCGGGGGACGCGTCCTCGAGCTCGAGGGGCGGGACAGCCACCACGCGGAGGTCGTCCGGGTAGCCCGGCGCGCGGTGCTCATCGAGCCCGGTGAGGGCGCGGAGGGGATCGAGATCGGGTCGCCGGTACTCATCGATCCCGGCCGGGATCTCGCGCTCTGGGGGGGCGAGCGGCTGCAGCGCGTCCCACGCATAGCTGCCGGGTCGCAGCAAGATCGCCACGTCCTTCGGCACCTGGCCGACCCTCACGAGGTCGCCGTCGCGGTAGCGGGCGATGGCGTCGAGGCGCACGTTCGCTCCCGCGTCCGCGTCGAGGTAGAGATAGCCTATCGCCACGTCGCCGCCGCCGTACTGGGCGCAGAGCTCCGGCTGATAGCGGTCGAACGCGTCGATCGACACCCAGCTCCACCACAACGCGCGCGGCGGGATCACGGGCACGACCTCCGGCGGCGCTGCGTTCATCTCGGCGTAGACCACTGCCATCTTGGCCTTCGAGACCAAGCCCCCTCGCGGGCCGACCAGCCCGAGGCGCACGGCGTCGAACGAGGCGATGAAGCCGCAGGTCACACAGCGCAGGTGGAGATTGGCGACGATGCCGTCCTCGCGATAGACGTCGAGGCGATCGTTGACCTGCCAGTGCGCGGTGCGACACATGGGACACGTGGGCGCAGCATCGAGCAGGTGCTCGAGACGCGCGAAGGCGAAGTCGGTGTGACGCGGCAAGAGGTGGTGGTTGATCGGGTCGCGAGCGGCCATGATCCGGGATCATGGCCGCACTCGGCATGATGCGCAAGGGCGCGAGTGGGCCGCTCCCAGGGCGGTCGCCACGTCCGCTTGTCGAGCCGTGTACGGCGGCGTCGCTGCCACCGACGTCACGGGTACTGCGCCGAACGGGGGGACTCGTCAGCCTGTTGGGACGGCGCAGGCGAACCCGGGGTGGCATCATCGCTCCGGCGCAGCTCACGCTCGGGCGCACGGACGTTGCGCCGTGGCCGTCGTGAGGGCGCCCCCCCCGCGAACCGGGCCCCGATGGGCGACGTGCAGACGTATGTTCAGTGCGGCGTCGGGGTCGTGCGCGGCCCTATCATGGGGGCATGACGAACCTAGACGAACTCACCGAGTCCCCCGAGAGCCGGGCCATCGCTCAGCGCGCAGACGGAGACATCGACGGCGCGATCCAGACGCTGTTGGCGGCGGCTGAGACCTCTCTGGCAGATGTGAGCCTGGTGGTGACGCTGGGCCAGATGCTCGCCGAGACCGGCCAGCCGGAGCGAGCGGAGCGCTGGCTCAAGCACGCGATGAAGCTGGCGCCCGACGACCTGTATGCGCGCATGACCTTTGGCACCTTCGTCGGTCAGACCGGGCGCATCGCCGAATCTCTCCAGCTCCTCGGCGGTGTGCGCGCCGAGGTCCGGGAGATGCTGGCGGCGCCGGGCTATGACGAGAGCGCGCAGACCTATGACGTCGAGAGCTTCCTCGCCTGCGCCGAGGTCAACCTCGCCCGGGCGGTCTTCGAGTCGGGCGACGCCGATCAGGCCATCGAGCTCGCGCGGCCCTGGTTGACCGACCTCACCTACTGGGGGTGCGCTCACAACGTCGTCACCGACGCCGTCGACGGGGGCGAGCTCGACCCCGCCGCGTTCGCCGCGGAGGCGCTCGCGTCCGGACAGGTCTCGCCCTTCATGGTGTGTCACCTCCTCGAGCTCGCGGTCGACGCCGAGCCGGTGGACTTCGTCGCCCTCGATCGCCTCATCGCGCGGGCCGACGCGTGCTTCGACTTCGACTGGCAGGACGTGGAGCCATCGATCGGAGCCGTCATGCGGCGCGCCCAGGAGCTCTTCGCCCACGCGGTCATGCGCGGCGAGGTCGAGGCAGCGGCGTGTCCCGAGCTCAGCGCGCTGATCGCCACCGCGGACTCCGACTCGCCAGCCCTCGACGATGACTGGCTCGACGAGATCGACTGGGAGTCCATCTGACATCGGAGGCCTTCGTGTATCCCACTATCGGGCTCGACCCCACCGAGCTGTGCCGCTTCGAGCGGGACATGGAGGGGCGCAACCGCATCGTCGGCCAGGTCCACGTCTTCGACTGGCGGGCGCTCGCCAGGGCGGCGGGCGAGGCCGAAACGGGCATCGACCAGCACCTGTGCGCGGCGACGGCCGCGGCGCTCGTTCCCCGGCCGCCAAAGACGCCCTTCATCATCTTCTGGCGCGCGGCCGCCGACCACGTGCACCTCACGATCTCGAGCCCCAACACGAGCCAGCAGGGGAGCTGGTTCTTCGCCATGGGCGCCCACGTGGAGAGCGGTCGCGACTACGTCCACCCGCACGCCGTGCCGTGGGCGGTGTGGGACGGACGGGCGCTCACCCGGGTGCATCGCGAACCCGAGCGCGACTTCGGCGACCCGCCGGAGGACGCGGGTGACGAGCGCTACCTCGTCGACCTCGGCGGCTATCCGGGCCCGGTGGTCGTCGCCGTCGACGGTGAGCGTTGGGAGGCCGTCGGGTGCGATCCGGCCGCCGAGCCCGACTATCGGGCGCTGCCTGCGGCGCCCGAGGAGCGGCTGCGCATCGGCGCGAGGGAGTACACGCTCAGGCACGCTTGGTGGCGGTAGCCGGACGCAGCAGGCTCGTTTCGCCACCGCCTGGCCCGCTTCGTGTCGGCCGGGCGGGCCTTTCAGGCTTCCTTCGCGGGGTGCGGGGCGCAGCGCCCGGGTATCGGTCGGGCCACTCCGGTCTCCGCAGCCCCCTCCGGCCGACTGCGTCGACCTACGAGGCCGGCTACGACCTCCGTGTCCCGACCTGCCGTCCTTGGACTGAAGCGCAAAGACCCGCCAGATGGCGGGTCTTTGCGTCGTTGAGATGGTGGAGGCGCGGGGAGTCGAACCCCGGTCCGAAAATGCTCCGCAACACAGGCGTCTACGTGCGTAGAATCCGTGATTTATTTGAGCACCGAAGGCTCCCACGGGCAGGATCCTTCGGGCCGGACCTCGAAAATCTCGTCCGACGCCGTCGAGGTACCGGCACAGACCAGCTCACATTTATATAACAATCTCCCCGGCGCCGTGAGCAGGCTCCGGTTCGACCGCCTCACCTACCTAATTAGGCGGCGAGGGCAAACGCGTTGTCGTTGGCGTTTGTAAAATCCCCACAATTTTTAACCGGGTAGCAGGGCCCCGGACACGCAACCTGGGCTTCACACCCCCGTCGAAAACCGATTCGCCCCCATGTCAACGAACAGCCGAACCACAGCCCCCTGCGGTCCGGCCCCCACCATAGGGCCTGCGCCGCCAGAGTCAACGTCAGAGCGCTTGGACCGGCCCCACGAACCTCAACGCTTGGAGTCGAGCAGGCTCCAGCTCGTCACCTCGAGCTGCGGCCGGCAGTAGCTCGACATCGCGAGCTTCACGACCCGACCCTGCACCGCGAGCCCGACGTCCCGGTGCAGCGCGATGTGGTCCATCAGCTGCCGCGACCGCTCGTTGCGCGGCAAGTACGCCTGGATGAAGCGCCCGTCCGCGTCGTGCAGCCGCAGCGCGAAGTGCGTCCGCGTCCCGCCGCGAAACGCGCAGCTGTACGACGTCGACACCCGCGCACCCGCCGTGAGCTGCACGTCCTTGCCCACGTACGACGAGTCGAGCTTGCGCAGCTCCTTCCACATCGCCCGCTGCCCCGGGACGTCGAGCTGCTCCTTCGTCGGCTGCAGCGCCGTGTTCGGACGCCCCGGCGTCAGCGACCCGTCCGGGTACTGCCACCCCCGCGACCACTTCAACACGTCCACCTGGTCCGTACACAGATCGCTCAGCCGCTGCGGATCGAAGCGCACCTGCACCGTGATCGGCGCCCACGGGTCCTGCTCCAGCACCCGCTCCAGCACCCGCCCGATCTCCTCGGGCATGTACCCCGTCAACGTCTCGTACGGCCCCGCGAGCAACGTGAACGCCATCAGACGCCCCGCCGTCCCCCGGTACTCGCAGTTGTAGTACTCCGTCTCCCGAGCGTAGACCCGCAGGTCGAACACCTGCCCAGCCACCTCGTAGCGATCCCCGATGAGCCGCGACACCGTCGGCCAGTTCCGCGGATCCTGGTCCGGCGTCCCCTCCGCCCACGCCACGCCCCCCCACACCGTCCCTAGCGACAGGGCCAGCGCGACCAGCTGCGACATCATCCGGCGAGGTCTCGACACGGTCCGCACTATCAAAGCTCCTCCGAGGTCAGGCAAGTTTGTTTTCTTGCGGCCGCCCGCCCCCCCTGCTACGCGATTTCACAATGAGTCTCCAGCCCCGCGCCCACGTCCTCGCCCCGGCGCTCGCCCTGTCGCTCGCCTTCGCGGCCTGCGCCTGCAGCAACGCCGCCGGCCCCGACGCGCCAAACGTCGTCCCCAACGCCGCGATCCCCGCCGACCCGGCGCTCGCAGAGACGATCGCCGCGCCCGAGCCCACGCCCACGCCTGCACCGCCCGCGCCGGCTCCGCCCGCGGCGCCCGAGCCCCCTCCGGCGCCCACCGCCGTCTTCACCACCCCCAACGGCACCACCCCGGCCGGCGACGCCGCCCTGCGCTGGCTCGACGACGCCCCCCTCCACGGCGTCACCCTCCCCGCCGACCCCACCATCGCCGCCTGGCGCGACCGCCCCGATCCGGCCCAGCAGGCCGCCGCCGAGGACGCCATCGCCGCCGCCGCCGCACAGCTCGCCGCCGCCCTCGCGCCGCGCCCCAACACCACCCCCGTCCTCGTCGACGACGACGGCAACTACCTCTCCCCCGACACCCTGTGGCTCGACGCCCCCCTCCCCACACCCGACCCCGACGCCGCGCGCGCCGTCCTTGATGCAGCGCAGCAAGGCACCCTCGACGACTGGTTTGTCGGCCACCTGCCCAGCGACCCGCAGTACACGCGCCTCGTCGCTGCAGCGCGGCAATACCGCACCCTGTGCGCCGCCGGCGGTTGGGAGCCGATCCGCGTCCCCAAGCACAAGCGCGCCGACCGCTGGAAGGACGAGGACGGGATCACCGCCCTGCAGCGCCGCCTCGCCCTCGAAGGCTACCTCAGCGGCGCGCCGACCGGGGTCTACGACGACGCCACCACCGCCGCCGTTGAGCGCTACCGCGCCACCCACGCGCTTTGGGACAAGCCCTACTTCGACGAGGACGTCGCCGAGGCGCTCAACGTCCCGTGCGAGACCCGCCTCGCCACCCTGCTGCTGAACGTCCGTCGCTGGCGCCACACCGCCCGCACCGACCAGCCGACCTACGTCCGCGTCAACCTCCCCGCCGCCGTCGTCACCTACGTCCGCGCCGGCGAGGTGCGCCGCGTCCACCGCGCCGTCGTCGGCTCCGGTCGGTCCTACTTCAACCGCACGCTCAAGCGCCGCATCCGCCGCAACGCCACCCCGGTCATGCACGACGAGATCAGCAACGTCGTCCTCAACCCCGAGTGGAAGGTGCCGTTCCGCCTCGCCTCCCAGGAGATCGGCCCGGCCATCGAGAAGGATCCGACCTACGCGGAGAAGCACGGCTTCCGCATCGTGACCGCCGCCAACGGCCACCAGATGTACGTCCAGGCCCACGGGCCGAGCAACGCCCTCGGCCAGATCAAGCTGACCTTCCCGAACTCCGAGAGCATCTACCTCCACGACACCCCCTCCAAGGGCTACTTCCGGTTCCCCAAGCGCGACTTCAGCCACGGCTGCGTGCGCGTGCAGGACGCCATCGAGCTGGGCATGACCCTGGTGCAGGACGACTTCGCCGAGCGCGGCGAGAGCCTCAGCGACTACTTCCTCAAGAAGCTCATCAGGGAGAACGAGAAGACCTATTGGTACGGCCTCGACCCCGCCATCCCGGTCTTCATCGAGTACTACACCGCGTCGGTCGACGACGACGGCGGCGTCCACTTCCACCCCGACGTCTACGACTACGACGCCGACTCGCTGAAGGCCCTCGCGGGTCGCTAGAAGCGGACCGTGCTCTCGAGGCGCACGCCCTCGAAGTTCGGAAACACCCGGCACACGCCGCCCGAGCACTTCAGGCCGCCCTTCGACCGTCCGGCGAACAGCCGCACGAAGCTGTCGCGGGTGAACCGGTACTGGATGAAGGCGCCCGGAAACACGGGTGAGTCCGTCGAGGCGTCGGTCAGGTACTCGAGCTGCGCGGTGAACGACCAGTCCGGCGGCAGGTTGATCGACACGTAGCTCGTCCCCTCGAGGTAGGTCTCCTGCAGCGACGGCGCCCCGATGTTCTTGTCCCGGAACTCGTGCGACCAGTGGAGCTGCGCGTCGACCCCGCGCCCGAGCACCGCGAAGACGTCGAGGTCGAGGTGGATCATCCTCAGGCGCACCAAGCCCTCGTCGGGCGCCGCCTCGCGCCGATAGCCCGCCTGCAACAGCAGCCGGTCGCTGCCGCTGCCGGTGTGCTCGAAGCCGCCGTAGACGTGGGTCGTGTGGTCCCCGGCCACGGGCGCGTCCGCGAAGTAGGCGCCCGACAGAAACAGGCTGTCGGTCGTCCCCGGCACCGTGTAGTCCACCCGCAGGTGCCCGCCCGTCACGTCGGTGTTGTTTGCGACCCGCTGGTCGATGCGCTCCAGCGTCGGCGGCACGATGTACGAGAAGGTCTTCGTGATGCCCTGCGCCTGCGCCGTGTCCGGGTGCAGCGTCGATCCGATGACCCAGTGGTCGTAGTGCTTGAACTCGGCGAGCACCGTCACCGGCGCCAAGAACGCCTGGACCTGCCCGTAGACCGCCAGCCCGTTGACGACCGTGTCCTTGCGCCCGCTCGCCGTCTCGCGCGTGTCCTCGTCGCGCAGCGCGTTCGCCTCGGCGTAGACGCTCAGCACGTCCCCGATCGACGGCAGCTCCACGTTGCCGCCGCCGACCAGCGTGCGCACGTAGCGCGTGTTGTTCATCGGCGCGTCGTCGTCGTCGCCGCCGAGCGCCCCGGCCAGCGCCGTGCGGATCCCCGAGTGCCGCCGCTCGATGTCCACGACGTGCGCCCCGAGCTTCAGCCCGTCGAGCGGCGTCGCCTCGACCCGCGCCCCGAAGACGACGTCGTTCGGGTCGGGGACGAGCTTCTCCTCGACCCCGTCGACGTTGAGCGTGTTCGTCAGCCCCGCCACGACCCGCGCGCGCAGCCGCGGCGTCCGCCACTGCAGGTGCAGCCCGCGCAGCGCCGTCGCGAAGCCGAGCTCGTCGATCTTGCGCAGCGACAGCGCCATCCCGCGCCCGAAGGTCAGGTAGTCGTCGCCGAGCGTCACCGTGAAGTCGCCGAAGCGGCCGGTCAGAAACAGCTCCTCGGGGCGGACGTCGTCCTGGTACTGCGTCGCCTGCCCCGGGTTCGTCGGCGGGTTGGCGAACCACGCGATGTCGAGCCGCACCCCGAGCGTCAGCTTGTCCGCGCGCAGCCGGACGTTGAGGCGGTTGCGCAGGTCGAAGACGTTCTCCTTGTCGGCGTCGTCGCGGATCTGCGGGTCGTCGAGCTTCAGGTGGAAGTCCGCGAACAGCGACTCCGTCACGTCGAGCGTCAGCTGCACGCCGCCGACCTCGAAGGGGATCGACGCGCCGGCCCCCGACCCGAGCCCCACCAGCAGCGCGGCCCCGGCGGCCGCGAGCGCCGCCCGCCGGTTCACTCGGGCAGCCCGAGCAGCGCCTGCACCTCGCGCTCCAGCGACGCCGCTTCGGACGCCTGGAACCCCTCGATGCGCTTGGCGATCCGCCCGTCTTTGCCGATGAGCACCATGAACGGCGCCACCCCCGCCGGGTTGTACGCCTGCGCGATGGTCCCGTCGTCGTCGACCACGACGTCGAAGGTGTAGCCGTTCTTCTTGATGTGCGGCCGCACGCCGCTGACCGTGTCGGCCCCGTCGAGGGAGACGCTGAGGATCTGCAGCCCCTGCGCCGCGTACTTCGCGTGGAGCTGCTCGAGCACCGGCATCTCCGCCTTGCAGGGCTCGCAGTAGGTGGCCCAGAAGCTGAGCATCACGACGTCCTTGCCCAGGTGGTCGCCGAGCGCGAACGTCCCGCCGTCCAGCGTCGTCGCCGTGAAGCGGGGCAGGGTGCTCGCGCCGGGCTCACCGCCCGTCGCGCCGCTCGTGGTGCCACAGGCGGCCACGGCCACGGCCACGGCCACGGCGGTCAGGATCGTCAAGGCGCGTCTCATCTCGGTCTCCTCGGTGTCGGCCGCGCGGGTGCACCGAGGTCCGGCGGTGCTCGCGGGCGGGATTATGCACCAAGACGCCGTGTCGGTTACGGGGAATCTCGCGCGGCCGCAGCGCGCGGCCGGCGGCTACAGCGGCGGGAGGCACGCGCCGAGATCGTCTCGCCCCGGCACCCCAAAACACTCCTCGCTGTCGTCGTGGCAGTCGGGGTGGGCCGTCGAGCCGAGCGCGCCGGCGCTCGCCGCGCAGTAGTAGGAGCACAGCACGCCGCTCGCGCCCGTGTCGAGACAGACGCCGAAGGGCGCGCAGAGCTCGAGGTTGCCGAGCCCGGCGCTGGTGCAGTCGTCGCCGGGCGCCAGCGCCGGGACGTCGAGCTGGCACCGGTCGGTCGCGCCGGCGCCGGAGAGCTCGCCGGCGACGCACGTCCCCCAGTGTTGGCACGCCGCGCGGGGCCCGCCGTGCTGGTAGACGCAGCCCTCGATGACGGCGCCGAACGCGAGCGGTGCGCCGCCCGAGGTCAGGCCGAGGCACTGGCACACCTCGTAGCCGGACACGTTGGTGCAGTGCCCGGCGTCGTCGGTCGTCGCGTCGGGATCGCAGGGGAGGACGCAGCGCGGCGAGGCGTCGAAGCCGCTCATGCAGAAGAGCCCCGGCGCGCAGCGCTCGGCCGGCTCGAGCGCGCCGCTGTTGTTCACGTCGACGCCGCACACGCCCCCCTCGGCGCTCGTCCCGGTCGAGGTGAAGCACTTGCCTTCGTCGGGGACGTCGCTGTCGGGCACGCACCACTCGCTCGCGGGGTTGCAGCCGCTCTCGGCGACGGGGACGTAGGGGACGCACCCCGGCACGCACGCGCCGTAGTCGAGCGGAGCGCCGTCGACCGCGAGCGACGCACAGCGGCTGTGTGCCGGGCAGCTCCCTGAGGCGCCGACGGCCGCCTCGGCGTCGCACAGGGCGAGGCACACCGAGCCCGACGCGAGCGCGATGCACGTCGCGCCGTCGAGGCAGCCCGCGGAGCTGCTGCAGGCGCCGCCAGTGGCCGTCGTCCCGCCCGCGCTGGTCACGCACTCGCCCGCGAGGGCGCCGGTGGCCTCGTCGCGTACGGTTGGCCTGCACCATGTCCCGTCCGGGCAGACGCCGACCGTGAAGGGCTGGCAGCCGGGCTCGCTCGTGTCGACGGGCTCGACCGTGTCGACGGGCGTGGTCGTGTCGACGGGCTCGACCGTGTCGACGGGCTCGACCGTGTCGACAGGCGTGGTCGTGCGGGCTCGGCCGTGTCGACGGGCTCGGCCGTGTCGACGGGCTCGGCCGTGTCGACGGGCGTGGTCGTGTCGACGGGCGTGGTCGTGTCGACGGGCGTGGTCGTGTCGATGGGCGTGGTCGTGTCGACGGGCGTGGTCGTGTCGATGGGCGTGGTCGTGTCGACGGGCGTGGTCGTGTCGACGGGCTCGGCCGTGTCGGCGGGCGCGGTCGCGTCGGCCGCATCCGGGACATCGAGGGTGTCCGCCCCTCCCCCGTCCTCGCTCGCGTCGCCAGCGAAGGTGTCGCTGACCGTGTCGCCGGCGGTGTCCAGCGGCGCGCTCGAGTCGGCGTCCAAGGCCGTCGCGGCGTCGCCGCCGCACCCAGCAGAGAACGCGATGAAGGCCGCGACGAGCGCGCGGGAACCGTTTCGGGTGAGGCGTGTTCGCATCGGCCGACGCTATGCGATCCACTGCTCGGCGACAACGTCGTGTGTGCGCGACCGCACGGAATCGGGCCGACCACACGCGCGACGCGTGCCGGTCCGGCCCGTGGCGCGACGCGCTCGCGGCGGAGTGGACGCGTTGACCACGGCGAGCGCCGGTGACACCCTGTGCGCCCGCAACCCCGGAGAGGCCGAGCATGACAGTGAATTCGCGCGTGAGCCCTCGCTGGGAGAGCCCCAAGGCCGTGGCCGCCTTCGAGGGCGGTCGCCCCAACCAGGTGCTCGTGGCCTTCGCGCGAGCCGCGCTTGAGCACGGCGGCGGTCTCGAGGTGCTCGACGTCGGGTGCGGCGCGGGCAGGAACGCGGTGCCCCTCGCGGAGATGGGGTACCGCGTGACCGGAACCGACCTCTCGGGTCCCATGATCGAGGGCGCGCGTCGATACGCCGCCGCGTCATCGGCGGCCGAGCGCCTCCGGTTCCTGCAGGAGCCGATGGCCCAACTCCCCTTCGAGGACGCGAGCTTCGACCTCGTCATCGCCCACGGGATCTGGAACCTGGCGACCACCGACGCCGAGCTGCGCGCGGCCATCGCCGAGGCGGGGCGCGTGGCGAGGCCCGGGGCGGGGCTCTTCCTCTTCACGTTCTCCCGCAGCACCCTGCCGGCGGCGACCGCGCCCGTGGCCGGGCAAAGCTACGTCTACACCGAGTTCAACGGCGAGCCGGCCTGCTTTCTGACCGAAGCCGAGGTCCTCGGCGAGCTCGCGGCCGCGGGCTTCTCGCGCCGCCCCGAGGGGCCGCTGACCGAGTACAACCGCCCCGACCCCGACCCCGGCCACGCGCCGACGAGCATGGCGCCCGCCATCTGGGAGGGGATGTTCCTCCGCGCCGGATAGCTCGCGCAGCACGACCACGACGCCAGGTCCAGCGCGCCGCGAGGACCTGGAACGGGCTCAGCGCTCGTGGCTTTTTTGCCGAAGCTGGACCCAGCTCCCATCGTATCGGTCGAGGGCCTGCCGTCGCTTGGCTCAGACGGCGAGGCCGCTCAGGTCCCGCGGGAGCGTCGCGTGCTCGGACACCGGGTGTACCTCGTCGGGACGCAAGAGATCGAAGACCTGGCCCTTGCGCAGCCCCCAGAGCCCGGTCCGGGCCACCTGGTAGATCCCCGCGGCGTCCACAGCCTCGCCGACCGCCGCCGCCGCCAGCTCCGTCGCCCGAACGTGCGGCCCCTCGTCGAGGTTCACCCGGTAGCGCAGCACCGCCTGACCCGGCGTGATGCCCAGCACCTCGCACTCTGTCGCGGTCGCACAGTCGACGCTTATGCCGATCAGGCCGTCGCGAACGTCGATCTCACGGTCGCCCTTCTTGCGCTGCACCGTGGTGAGCAGCGGGGCGTCCCCGGAGACCCTCGCCGCCGCCGCCTCCAGCGTCTCGCGGTCCCACGCCGGCACGCTCACGACGTACTCGGCGAGCTTCGCCACCCGCGCCGGGGCCTGCGCGTCGAGCGCCACCGCCGCCGCCCGCAGAAACGCGATCCCGTGGTCGCTCACCGCGTTGAGGCGCTCCGCCAGCGCTCCCGGGTCGACCTCGGTCAGCACGTGGATGTCGACGACCTCGGCCAGGCTCGACACCCCCAGCGGCAGCGCCGGGCCGTAGCTCAGCATCGCCTGCGGTGAGAAGCCGTCGCTGTAGCGCATCGCGAGCCCCGCCCGGCGCACGATGCGCGGCAGAACGCGCGCCAGGTCGAGCTGGCTGGTCATCGCCGCGGGGCCGAGCTTCGTGAAGACCAGCCGGTAGCGGAACACCTCCCCCTGGTCCTCGCGCACCGGAGGCAGGTTGGCGCCGAGGCGGTTCTTGCGCAGCGTCTTGTACGCCGGGACGAAGTCCTCTCCCTGGGCGACGTCCTGCGGGACGAGGGCGCCGAGCCTCTGCAGGTAGTCGACGCGCTCGTCGCGCATCTGCGTCATGTCGCACGCGATGCCGCAGTTGTAGCAGACGAGCTTGCGCTGGTCGGCCTCGGCGTCGGCGACGTTGGTGTGGTGCACCTGCGCGCCCTTCGGCTTGCCGCACGGCGGGGACAGGCGGTTCTTCAGCGCGCGCTTCCACTCCTTGAAGAGGAAGCCCGCCTCGAGCCCGACGTCGATGTGGTCCCAGGGCAGGCGGCCGTCGACCGGGAGCGTCCCGAGGTAGCGCTGCGGGTCGACGCCGACCTCGGCGATGGCCTCGAGCCACGCGTCCCACTTCAGGTCCTCGTCCCAGCTGTCCATGCGGGCGCCCTTCTTGAACGCCAGCTCGACGACGTCCGCCAGCGCCCGGTCGCCGCGCGACAGGATGCCCTCGAGCCAGCTGCCCCGCGGGTTGTGGTAGCGGATCGGGATGCGGTGCTGCTTGCCGAGCTCGCGCAGCAGCTTCTGCTTGCGCGCCATGGTGTCGAGGTCGTCCATCGCCGCCCACTGAAACGGCGTGTGCGGCTTCGGCACGTGGCTCGACGCGCTCGCGGTGACCTGCACCCGCCCGCGCCGGTGGTAGCGGAGGCCGATGGAGCGCGCCTTGGCCGCGGTGTAGACGATGCCCGCGACGTCCTCGTCGGTCTCGGTCGGCAGGCCGATCATGAAGTAGAACTTCATCTTCGACCAACCGCGCGCGAACACGCGGTCCGAGGTCGTCATGATGTCCGCCTCGGTGACGTTCTTGTTCACCACGTCGCGCATCCGCTGGGTCCCGGCCTCGGGCGCGAAGGTCAGCCCGGTCGCCTTGACGCTCGAGATCTCGTCGAGCAGGTCCTCGTCGAGGCCGTAGGCGCGCAGCGAGCTGACCGACAGGCTGGCGCGGCGCGCGCGCATCCGCTCCATCACCTGCTTGATGAGTGGCGAGATGCACGAGTAGTCCGCCGTCGACAGGCTGGTCAGCGACGCCTCGTCGTAGCCGCCGTTGTCCATCGCGGCCATGATGGTGTCGACGACCTGCTCGGGATCGCGCTCACGCACCGGGCGGTAGATCATCCCCGCCTGGCAGAAGCGGCAGCCCTCGGTGCAGCCGCGCGCGATCTCGATCGAGACGCGGTCGAAGATGGCCTCGGCGGCCGCCACCGGCGCGTTGGACGGGAACGGGTAGCGCCCGATGTCGTCGACCCAGGTGCGCACGACGGGGTAGGGGCCCACGCTGCGCTCGGGGTCGATGACCACGAGGTCGTTGCGCGCGTCCACCGTGGTCTCGTAGAGCGCCGGGCAGTACCAGCCGCCCCGCGCCGCCAGCCTCACGAGCTGCTCGCGGCGGTCCACGCCCTCCCGGCGCCACGCGGCCAGCGCCAGCAGGGCGCCGGGCAGCGCCTCCTCGGCGTCGCCGATGAGGAACGCGTCGATGAACGGCGCGATCGGCTCGGCGTGGGTCGCGGTCGGTCCGCCCGCGATGACCAGCGGGTGGCGCTCGTCCCGGTCCGCCGCGCGCAGCGGCAGCCCGCCGAGGTCGAGCAGGTTCAGGACGTTGGTGTAGGTCATCTCGAACTGCAGCGACACCCCGACGACGTCGAACTCCGACAGCGGCTGCGCCGACTCGAGCGACACCAGCGGCAGGCCGCGCGCGCGCAGCTCGCGCTCCATGTCGAGCCACGGCGAGAACGCCCGCTCGCAGGCGATGCGCGGGTCCTTGTTGAGCAGGCCGTAGATGATCTTGGTGCCGAGGTGGCTCATCCCGATGTCGTACACGTCGGGGAAGGCCATGCAGATGCGCACCTCGACGCTCGCCGGGTCCTTCGTGACCGATTGGTACTCGCCGCCGAGGTAGCGGCTCGGCTTCTCGACCAGGTGGATGAAGGACGAGTAGGGGTGCTGGGCGGCCGGCATCGGGGGAACCTCGCTGGTCTCGCGGGGCCGCCGGCGGGTGGACCGGAGGCTGCCGTGGGGCGCCGTTTATAGGGACGGTGCGTCCGCGGAGTCAATGAACGGCGACGCCGGCGAGCGTGATCTCGCCTGGTTCCGCGCCCCTCGGGCGCCCCTCGACGGGCGACTACACCTTGACACTCGGAGGCCCCCTCCGTAGCGTTCTCCGCCCCGAAACTCCCCCTGTTGTGTCGCTGGAGGCCCCCGATGCTCGTCCGCCACCTGAGCGCCATCCTGGCTCTTGGCCTCGCCCTCACCGCGTGCGGTGACAGCGGCAGCTCGACGGCCATGGACGTCCTGTGCTGCGAGACCCAGGGGGGAGACACCGTCGCCGACGACACCAGCGCCGCGGATACAGGGGCCGTCCCAGACACGGCGACCGCCGACGACACGGCGACCGCCGACGACACGGCGACCGCGGCGGACACCGCCACCGCCCCGGACACCACGCCGGCCGACACCGCCACCGCCCCGGACACCACGCCGGCCGACACGACCGACCCGAACGCCGAGGCCGCCAAGACCTGCCCGGGCATCATCGCGTGCTTCAACGAGAACTGCGTCGGGCTCGGCCTGGCCCAGCAGCAGACCTGCGTCAGCGGCTGCATGAGCGCGGGGGACGCGTCCGAGCAGCAGGCGGTCATCAACCTCCAGACCTGCGTCCAGTCCAAGAACTGCGTCCCGGGCGACGGCAGCGACGACGCGCTGCGCGACGCCTTCGAGTGCCAGCGCCAGTGCCTGCCCCAGGTCGCGGCGTGCTTCGCGGGCAGCTTCGGGACCGGGGGCTGCGCCGACCTCTCGGGCTGCGTCGAGAACTGCGACGAGAGCGACATCCTGTGCCAGCGCGCCTGCTACGTGGCGGCCAGCGAGGAGCAGGTCCAGTACTACCTCGACTACAACTACTGCGGCCTGTCCCAGTGCTACGACTCCGAGGACCCGATCGCCCAGGACACCTGCCTGCAGCTGGTCATCCAGGAGCCCGCCTGCTCGAACACCTACACCCAGTGCTTCGGGGGCACCGGCGCCGGCCCCGGCGCGGGCGCGGGCGGCGGCCGTTGAGGTCGCGGTGAGCGCGCCGACGATCCGCCGAGCCGGGCCGGGCGACGCCGCGGTCCTGCGCGACTTCAACGTCACCATGGCCGCCGAGACCGAGGGGGTGGCCCTCGACCCGGACCGGGTCGGCCGCGGCGTGGCCGGCTGCCTCGCCGACCCGGCCAAGGGCTTCTACCTCGTGGCCGAGCGTGACGGAGCGCCGGTCGGGCAGACGATGGTCACCTACGAGTGGTCCGATTGGCGCGACGGGACCTTCTTCTGGATCCAGTCGGTGTACGTGCGCCCCGAGGAGCGCGGCCAGGGCGTCTTTCGCTCCCTCTACGAGGCGGTGCTGGCCGAGGCCCGGGCGCGCGGCGACGTCGCCGGGGTGCGCCTCTACGTCCACCACGACAACGCCCGGGCCCAGGCGGTCTACGCGGCGCTCGGGATGGCCGCCGCCGAGTACCGCATGTTCGAGGTCGACTTCGTGCTCGCGCGCTGACGCGGTCTCCCCTACCGGCGCGTCTTGCTGCCGGCGCCCCCGCGCCCGGGGGGCGGCGGGTCGCCGTCGGCGGCGGCGTTGTGGGCGTCGGTGATGGCGCGCAGCTCGCGGTCGACGTCGGCCACCGCCTGCACCATCGCCTCGCGGTCGGGCACCGTGTCGGCGCGCCGGACCACGTGGAGCTTGGCGACGCGGCGCAGGCGTCCGTCGACCCGGGGGCGCTGGCGCCGGCGCCACGCGGGGATGATCATCCACGCCACCTCACCGTCGAGCCCCGGCAGCGGCAGCAGGTTGAAGGCGATCATCCACAGGTTCGCCGTCGTGTAGACGTAGACGATCTGCGCGAGCCACGCGTCCCGGGCCGGCCCGAAGGCGGCCTCGAGCAGGACGACCGTCGCGAGCGCGACCCCCTGCGCGAAGACGCCGGCCCAGGCGATGGCGACGCGCTGGCTCAGGCTCGGGCGGCCGAGCCAGTGGGTCTCGCCACCGAGGCCGTGGAGGTCGATCCCGACGACGCGCAGCCGGTAGTGGCGGACCAGCGCCGCGTGACCCGCCTCGTGGGTCAGGACCAGCGCCAAGAACGCGAGCCACGCCAGCGGCGCCGCGGCGAAGCGCGTGAAGACGAACATGCCGACCGGCAGAGACCAGTGCAGCCGCAACGGCGCGCCGCGGTACTGACCTGCGTGGAGATATCCGGCTGCGATCGTCATCCCCTCGAGGGTAGCCGCGCGGCGGGGTCGAGGGAAGAGGGGGGGCGCTCGCCGCAGGCGCGCGACCGGTCTCAGAGCTCGTGATTTTTTGCCGAAGCTGGACCCGGTTCCCATCGTATCGGTCGAGGACCTGCCGTTGCTTGGCTCAGCCGAGGCGCTCTACGACGAGCGGCGGGGTCGGCTCCGGCTCGGCGCCGAGGGAGAAAGCGGCCGCCAGGCTCGCGACGGCCTCGGGGGGAGGTGGGCCCGCGTCGCCGTGGAAGATCGTGCAGAGCGGGGCGTCGGCGGTGACCCGGGTCCCGCGCGGGGCGTCGACGCGCACGCCCACCGCGGGGTCGATGGGGTCGCTCGCGACGCGCCGCCCGGCGCCGAGGCGCGAGCAGGTGAGCGCCACCGCCATCCCGTCGATGGCGGTGACCCAGCCCGCGCGGGGGGCTCGGACCACCGTCTCGCCTGCTGGGGGGGCGAGGGCGGCCAGGTCGCCCCCCTGGGCCGCGACCATGCGGCCGAAGCGGCTGCGCGCGGCGCCGTCGTCGAGGCTCGCCGCGACGCGCGCGCGGCCCTCGGCGGCGGAGACACCGTGGGCGATCTCGACCATCGCGCCGGTCAGGGTGACGATGAGCTCGCGCAGCTCCGGCGGGCCGCCACCCTCGAGCAGGGCGACGCTCTCGGCCACCTCGCAGGCGTTGCCCACCATGCGCCCGAGGGGCTCGTCCATGCGGGTGATGAAGGCGATCACGCGCACGCCCATGCGCTCGCCCACGGCGATCATGCCCGCGGCCAGCGCCCGGGCGTCGGGCAGCGTGCGCATGAAGGCCGCGCCGCCGACCTTGACGTCGAGGACCAGGCCCTCGATGCCCTCGGCGAGCTTCTTCGACATGATGCTCGAGACGATGAGCGGCAGCGACGAGACCGTCGCGGTGACGTCGCGCAGGGCGTAGAGGCGCTTGTCGGCCGGGGCGATGTCCGCGGTGGCGCCGATGATGGCGCAGCCGACGTCGCCGAGGATCGCCTCGAAGCGCGCCACGGTGAGGTCGGCGGAGAAGCCGGGGATGGCCTCGAGCTTGTCGATGGTGCCGCCGGTGTGGCCGAGGCCGCGGCCGCTGACCATCGGGACCGTGACGCCGCACGCGGCGGCCGCCGGGGCGAGGATGAGCGAGACCTTGTCGCCGACGCCGCCGGTCGAGTGCTTGTCGACCCGGCGGGGCAGGGCCGAGAGGTCGAGCACGGTGCCCGAGCGCAGCATCGCGTCGGTCCAGGTGCCGGTCTCGCGCGCGTCGAGGCCCTTGAACCAGATCGCCATCGCGAGGGCGGCCATCTGCTCCTCGGGGAGCGCGCCGCGCGCGTAGCTGTCGACGACGTGGCGGATCTCGGCGTCGCTCAGCGGGGCCCCGTCACGCTTGGCGGCGATGATCTCGACGATGGTCCGCATGTCTTCAGGCTCCGTCGACGTCAGAACGGGCCGCGAACGTCGCGCGCCGGGGACCGGACGTCAACCGCGTTGTCGCCTCGGAGCCAACCCCAGGGCCGTCCTACTCCCGCTCGCCGAAGAGCGCGGTGCCGACTCGGACCAGGGTCGCCCCCTCGGCGATGGCCGCCTCGAAGTCCGCCGACATGCCCATCGACAGCTCGAGCCGCGGACCGGTGACGCGGTCCCGCACCCGCTCGCCGAGCTCTCGCAGCGCCGCGAACGCCCGCCGCGTCTCCGCCAACGGCCCAAAGCGCGGGATGCACATCAGGCCCTCGAAGGAGAGCGCTTGTGCGCCGCACACGTAGTCGACCAGGTCGTCCAGATTCTCTTCCAGACACCCGGACTTCTGGGGTTCGCGGTCGATGTTCACTTGCACAAGGACCGGCAGCGGACGGGCCGCGTCGAGGTGCCGCTCGAGGGCCTCGACGAGGGTCGAACGGTCGACCGTGTGGAGCATCGCCGGGGGCGTCCGCGCGATGTACTTCGCCTTGTTGGTCTGCACCGGGCCGATGAGGTGCCAGCGCAGCTCGGGGTGGTCCGCGAGGGCCTCGGTCCGCCCCTGCCACGCCTGCACGAGGTTCTCGCCGAAGTCGCGCTGCCCGAGCGCCGCCAGCGCCCGCACCGCCGCCTCGGGCTGCCGCTTCGACACGGCCATCAGCGTGACCTCGTCGCGCTCGCGCCCGGCCGCCGCGCACGCCGCCGCGATCCGCCCCTGGACGTCCGAGTATGCTGACTCCCCATCGAATCCGCGCATCAGATCCTCCTCGAGCTGCCGTTCGAAGGGAGCTCTTTACGCCCCTGCGTCGCGATTCCGCCGGACCGATCGTCGGCCCCCGGCCGACGAACAACCTCCCCCCGCGCCAGCGGGGGGCCGCCGCAGGCGGGTAGGGGGCAAGCGAGGGAGGGGCGCCTGGAACGGCTCACGCAGAGGGTTCCCGCTGTAGGCCGAGCTTGCGAGGTCCACAGTGGGATGCGTGAGCCGTTCCACGGAGGCGCCCCGACCGAGCGCATCTAATAAGGCAAGATGTCATGGGCGCCCATCTCCTCCATCATCTCGACGGTCTGGCAGAGAGGGAGCCCGACGACGTTGGTGTAGGAGCCGACGATCGAGTCGATCATGTACGCGCCGACGCCCTGCACGGCGTACGCGCCGGCCTTGTCCATCGACTCGCCGACCGCGATGTACTTCTCGATCTCGCTCGACGTCAGGCGCTTGAAGCGGACGTCGGTGCCGACGGCCTGGATCCCCTCCTTGTTCTTCTTGAGGTCGTGGATGCAGAAGCCGGTGATGACGCGGTGGGTGTTGCCCCCGAGCCGGTGCAGCATCTCCGCCGCCTCCGCGGTGTCCTTGGGCTTGCCGAGGATCCGCTCGCCCAGCACCACGACCGTGTCGGCGCCGATCACCCAGCGCGTCTCCTGGGTCCGCGATCCGCCGACGGCGGGGTAGCGGCGCGCCGCGGGATCCCCGCCGGGCTCGGCCGGGTACATGGTCTGGTTGAGGCGATCCACCACCGAGAGGCACTTCGTGCGGGCCATCCGCTTGACGAAGTTCTCGGGCAGCTCGCCCTCGGCGCGGATCTCGTCGATGGCCGACGGGATGACCTTTACGGTGAAGCCGAGCCGCTCCAGCAGCTCTTTGCGGCGCGGCGACGCGGACGCCAGGATGATCTGAACCGACACGTGGGCTCCCTCGCTCGACAGGGCGCGCGCGGCGGTAGCGCCGCGCGACGGCGACCCAATGATGGCACGGCGCGGCGCTTTCGGGTATACCCTTCGGCCTTCGAGAGAGAGCCAACGGGCGCCGCCCGAGCCTCGTCTGGACGCAACAGGAAGGCCGATCATGGGCTTGTTCGGGTTTGGTGGTGGTGGTGGCAAGGTCCAGCGCCTCGAGAAGCGTGTCATGAACAAGTGGGGGCAGGCCGCCGAGCGCCAGCGCGCGATGCAGATGCTCGCGGACATCGGCGACGACGAGGCCCTCGGCGCGCTGCTCAAGCGCTTCAGCTTCCGCATCGACGGGCAGATCATCGACGAGGACGAGAAGCGCATGGGCTACGAGTTCCTCGTGGCCGCCGGACCGCGAGCGGTCGCGCCGATCGAGCGCTTCGTCTCCGAGAACGACGGCGTCTACTGGCCGCTGCGCGCCCTCAAGGAGATCGTCGGCATGGAGCCCGCGGTGAACGCGCTGCTGCGCGCCCTCGACCGCGCCGAGACGATCCACGGGCGCGTCAACGAGCAGAAGGTGCAGCTCGTCTCGAACCTGCGCGACTTCCCGCACGACCGCGTGCGCGATCGCCTCAAGCTCCTGTGCCAGGACGCCAACGACGACGTCCGCATCATGGCGGTCGACGGTCTGCTGACCTATGGCGAGGGTGAGGCGCTGTCGGTGGTGGTCGAGCGCCTGCTCGACCCCGACGAGACCCCGAACATCAAGGCCGTCATCTTCGAGCAGCTGCTCGAGCTCGGCTGGTCCCTCGAGCCGTGGCGCGCGCAGCTCGAAGAGGGCGCCGTCTTCCCACCGCACTACCGACTCGGCCCGAAGGGCCGCGTGGTGCGCGCCGGCTAGGCCGCCACTCCACCCGTCGCGCCGCGTCCGCGCCTGCGCAGGCCAGCACCTGCGCCAGGGGTGCCGCCGTCGCCGCCGCCGCGTTGCCCGCGCCTCCGCACCTCCGAAGGAGCAGTCATGCCAGTCGAACCCTATTTCGTCACCGCCGCCGGGCTCGAGAAGCTCAGGGCCCGCCTCCGCCAGATCAAGGAGGTCGAGCGCCCGCAGAACGTGCGCGACATCGAGGAGGCGCGGGCCCACGGTGATCTCAAGGAGAACGCCGAGTACCACGCCGCCAAGGAGCGGCAGAGCTTCCTCGAGGGCGAGATGCGGAGCCTCGAGGACAAGAACGGCCGCGCCCGGGTCATCGACCCGACCCAGCTCGACGGCACCCGGGTCAAGTTCGGCGCCACCGTCGTGCTGCTCGACCTCGACAAGGACGACGAGGTCACCTACCAGATCGTCGGCGAGGACGAGGCCGACATCAGCAGCGGCACCATCAGCTACCTCGCCCCCATCGCGCGGGCCCTCATCGGCCGCGACGAGGGCGACGAGGTCGTCTTCATGGCCCCCAACGGCAAGCGCAGCTACGAGATCGTCGAGGTGCGCTACGAGTGAGGTGGCGGTGAGCGACCGCGACGGCCGGGCGCGGTGGGAGATCGCGACGGCGTCCGAGGATGACACGCGACGCGTGGCCGCGGCGTTGTCGGCGGCGCTCGTCGGGGGGGACGTCGTGGCGCTCGAGGGGACCCTCGGCGCCGGCAAGACGGTGTTCGTGCGCGCCGTCGCCGAGGCCCTCGGCGTGCCGCGGTCGGCCGGCGTCTCGAGCCCCAGCTACACCCTGGTGAACCTGTACGACGGCGGGCGACTGCCCCTCGCCCACCTCGATCTCTACCGCCTCGGCGACGACGATGAGCTCGAGGCGATCGGCTTCCGCGACCTCCTCGACGGCCACCGCGCGCTGCTCGTCGAGTGGCCGGAGCGCTCCCGCGAGGTCGCGGAGGTGGCCAGCATCTGGGTACGCCTGGACGACCTGGGGCCGTCTCGGCGTATGCTCGTCATCACGGCCCTGGACCCGGCCGCGGAGCCGGCCCTGCGGGAGGCGCTGGCGCCGTGGCCGCCGGCGCGTCGGGCGTCGGCGGGATAGGGCCGTCCCCGAACACCCCGCGAAAGAGCCCGATGAGCAGCGCGACGACGATCCAGCCGGCCACCACCATCCAGACCCCGAGCACGACCCAGCGCATCCGGCTGCGACGCGGTCGCGGGGCGCCGCCGGTCGCGGCCGGCTGCTCGTCGACGGTGTGGGAGGATGCCGGCATTCCGCATCGTCTCTACCGCCGCGCCCGCGGGCGGTCAAGCGTCGCCGAGCGGGGCGTAGGCTGCGCCCTCGCGCTCTTGGCGGCGTCCGCCGCGCTGCTGCTGGCCGGCGCCGCGGCCGCGCAGTCCCCCGGCGAGCCCGCCAGGACTGGGGTGCGCATCGACTTCCCGCGGGGGCCCGTCATCGCCTCTTCGCGAATCACCGGGCTCGCCGGCGCCTTCACCGGGGTCGCCGAGGGCATCGACGGCGCCCTCAAGAACCCGGCGTCCCTCGCCAACCGGCCCGAGCACGCGACGTCGTGGTTCGACGTCGACGTCGCCTTCGATCTGCTCAACACCACCGGAGACGCCATCGACTTCGACGCCGACGGCGTCCCCGGCGCCGCGGGCGCGTCGTTTCAGGCCATCAACATCGGGCTCGCCTTGCAGCTCGACGGCTTCGCTGTGGGCGTGCTGGCGGCCATCGACGACTGGTCGGGGGGCAAGGACGCCACCGCGCTCGACGGCAACCTCGTCGACCTGATCCTCGGCGTGGCGCAGGCCTTTGGAGGCGGTGAGGTGATCGTCGGCGCCGGCCTCAACGTGCGCGCCTTCACGCTCACCGAGCAGAGCGGCGCCTCGCTCGACCTCGCGAGCGAGACCTACGACTTCGGGGTCCTGTGGCGCCCGGCGGGCTACCAGTGGCGCGTCGGCGCGCAGCTGCGCCTCGGCGGCGTGCTGGCCCCGACCGGCGATCCGGCCTCGAACCTCTCGCCCGGTCACGAGGTCCGCGACGCGGTCGCGCCGTGGCAGCTCGGGCTCGGGGTCAGCCACCGCTGGGCCGCCGACCCAGAGCGCCCCTACAACGCCCCGCTGCGGCGCGCCACGCCGGCCATCGACCGCCGCTACCTGCTCCTTACCGCCGACGTCGTCATCAGCGGCGCGGTGCCCGGGGCCGTCAACCTCGAGGGGTTCGTGGGCGGCGCGCCGCGCCGGGCCGGCGTCACCCCGACGGCCTCGCTCCACCTCGGCGCCGAGGGCGAGGTGCTCCACGATCGCCTGCGCGCCCGGGTCGGGACCTACCTCGAGCCGGTCCGCGCCTCGAACGACGGCTTCGGGCGCCTCCACATCACCGGTGGGGCCGAGCTCCACCTCTTCGAGCTCGGCCCGCTCGACCTCAAGGCCAGCTTCGCGTTCGACATGGCCGCGGGTTTCAACAACATCCTCTTCGGCGTCGGGCTCTGGAACTGAGCGGCCGGCGCCATCCGCGGACCGGCTGACCGCTTCGGCGTTCCAGCGTCGTATCGGTCTCGCCCCTGCCTCCACCGCGGCTCCCTCCGGCCGACCGCGTCGTCCTGCGGCGACAGCTACGACCTCCGGGTCCCGCCCTGCCGTCGGCGACAGCCACGACCTCCGGGTCCCGCCCTGCCGTCGGCGACAGCTACGACCTCCGAGGCGAGACCTGCCGTCGCTTACCGTTGCGCGCGGGCCCCGGTCGTGGTCACGTGGGGCCGATGAGCGACCCCGCGCCCGAGCAGCACCCGGTCGAGGATCTCCTCGGCTACCGTTTCACCGACCCGGCCCTCCTCGAAGAGGCGCTGACCCACGCCTCCCACAAAAACGAGGTGGGCGGCGACGTGGTCGATTACGAGCGCCTCGAGTTCCTCGGCGACGCGGTCTTCGAGCTGGCCGTGAGCGAGCTCCTCTTTCGCCGCCTGCCCCGCGCGCGGGAGGGGCGCCTCACGCAGCTCCGAGCGCGGCTCGTGAACGCCCGGACGCTGGCGACGATCGCGCGCCACCTCGGGCTCGGCGATCACATCCGGGTCGGCCGCGGCGAGGAGAAGAGCGGGGGCCGCAGCCGCCGGTCGATCCTGGCCGACGTCCTCGAGTCCATCGCCGGGGCGATCTACCTCGACGGCGGCTACCTCGCGGTGAGCGTCGTGGTGGCGCGGCTGGTCGAGCCGCGGCTCGCGGAGACGCTGCTGCAGGACAGCGTCAAGGACCCCAAGAGCAGCCTCCAGGAGTGGGCTCAGCACGTCCACCAGATCACGCCGGCCTACACCCTCGTCGAGGTGACCGGCCCCCAGCACGACGCGCGCTTCGTCGCCGAGGTGCAGATCGGGGACGCGATCCGCGCGACCGGGAGCGGCGCCTCGAAGAAGGACGCCGAACAGCACGCCGCGACCGCCGCGCTGCGGGAGATCGGCGCCCGCTGGGCCGGGTCCGAGACCGCGTAACCATGTTGCGTTGCAGCATGCGGGGCTCGGAAAGCGCCGCGGCTCGTGCTCGGCGCTCGCGCGTCGCGTCGGTCTTTGCTATCACCAGCCCGCCGCGCGGGGCTCAGCCAGGGCCACGCTCGTTTGGAGTCGTGATGGAGCCGCTCGTCGTCCGCCAGGGTCTCGTCATCCCCATCGACCACCTGTCGGTCTCGTTCACGCGCACCCTCGAGGGCGCGGACGCGGCCGAGGTCGCGCGCACGACGCCGTCCACGGTCGAGCTGCGCTTCGACACCCGCGGCTGCTCGGGCTTCGATCCCGAGGATCTGCGCCGCATCCTCGCCTTCGCCCCCCTGCGCGCCGATCGCCGCGGGACCGTGCGCGTCGTCTGCGGCGACTTCCGGTCGCGGATCAAGAACCTCGCTGGTGCGCGCGAGCTCCTGCGCGAGCTCCTCGTGGAGGCGCTGCGGCACCCGGTGGAAGCGGCGCCAGCGCCGCGGCCCAAGCGCGGGCGGGCCGGGCTGATCAAGCACGAGTAGCCGACCTTCGCCAGGCGCGGCCTCCGCCGAGGGCCAGGCAGGAGCGCTCGTCGTTGCGCGCTGGGTGGGCCGATGCTACCACGTTGACCTATGGTTACGCCGTCTGACGACCTGATCCCCGACGGGGGGCTGGAGGCGCTCGACGCACTCTGCCGCCCCGGCCCCGGCGACCTGGGCACCGGGGCGGAGTCCCGTGCGGTCGTCAACGACCCGAACGAGGTCCGCCTCGCGCGCATGCTCACCACCGAGCGCGCGGTGTGCGGCGTCAAGACCCCGTTCCTCGGGCGCCGCGACGCCCTCGAGGCCGTCTACAACGCCGTGCGGGAGGCCGTCACCGGCCGCAAGCTGCAGGTGATCCACGTCGTCGGCGCCCCCGGGGCCGGCAAGACGCGGCTGCTGGCCGAGACCTTCGCGATCATCGATCCGGTCGAGCGCGGGATCGACGTCCTGCCGGTGGCGTGCTCCCCCGACGAGGCGGGCGCCACCTCGATGATCGCCCAGCTCGTCCGCCGGCGCTTCGGCTTCACCGCGAGCGAGCGTGACCTCGTCGCGCGCGACCGCATCCTCGAAGGGGTCGAGCCGCTGGTCGAGCCGCGGGCGTTGAACTCCGTGGCCCGGATGCTGGGGTTTCTGGCCGGGCTCCGCGCGTCGGGGCCGAGCGCCGACACGCCGCCCGGTGACCTCGCGCAGTTCCAGCGGAGCGCGCTGCGGCAGCTCGTCCACATCATGGCGAGCGATCTGGCGCGCGCGCCGCAGATCCTGGTCGTGCACCAGGCGCAGCACCTCAGCCCGACCTCCGCCGAGCTGCTGAGCGCGATGGCCGTCGAGCTGCGCGCGACCCCGCTGGTCATCGTCTTCGTCGGGACCCGCCCGACCCCGGAGGGCTTCGACCCCGCCGGCGCCAGCGCCATCCGGGTCGAGGTGGGTCCGCTCGAGGATCGCGAGATCGCGCGCCTGGTGCGCGCTATCCTGCAGCGCGTCGAGGCGCTCCCCGACGCCCTGGTCGACGCGCTGGTCGCGCGGTCGGGCGGGAGCCCGCGGCTGGCGGAGGAGAACATCCGGCTGCTGGTGCAGCGGGGGCTCGTGGTGCGCCGCGGCGACCGCTGGAGCTACGATCCGGCCGCCGCCCCCCTCGACGAGGTGCTGGCCGACAGCATCACCGCGACCTCCGAGCGCCGGGTGGCGGCCCTCGGTCCGGCCGAGCGGCGCGCGCTCGAGGTCGCGAGCGTGTTCGGCTTCACGTTCTGGGTCGACGGCCTGGTGGCGGTGCTTCGCAGCGTGCGCGGCGATGACGCGATCGCGCCGAGCCGCGACGAGATCCCGTGGATCAGCGACCACCTCCGCGACGAGATCGAGCGCGTCCTCGCGACCCTCGAGGACCACGGGCTGGTCGCCGCGTCGGCGCGGTCGAGCGTCGCGGGGCAGCGCGAGCTCAACTTCGTCCACGAGCGCGACCGCGACGCCGTCTTCGCCGGCCTCGCGGAGGCGCGCCGCGCCCGCATCCACGCCTGCGTCGCGCAGTGGCTCTCGCAGCGGGACCTCCACGAGCCCGCGCCGTGGTTCGAGGTGATCGCCAACCACTGGGAGGCCGGCGGGCGGGCGAGCGCGGCGGCGCGGCTCTTGATGCGGGCCGCCGAGAGCGCCGCGGAGGGCTACGCGATGCGACGGGCCGCGGGCTACTACCAGCGCGCGCTTGGCCTCATCGGGCTCGATCGGGCGGCGCTCTTGGTCGACTGCCTCGCCGGGCTCGGGGACCTCACCCTTCGCGCGGGCGACCTCACGGTCGCGCGGACGGCCTTCGGCGCGATGCTCGAGGCGACGCTCATCACGGGCGACATGCGGCTCGGCGCCACCGCCTGGCTCAAGCTCGCCAAGGCGCACCGGGGGCTCGGCGACTACGTGCGGGCGCGCCCGTGCCTGCACCACGCGACCGAGCTCTACCGGCGCGTCAACGACATCCGCGGCGTGGCCGCGGCCCTCGACCAGCTCGCCAAGGTCGAGTGGCTCGAGGGCGGCCTCGGGGGCTACGATGACGCCGTGGACTGCGCGTCGCGCGCGCTCGAGATGCGGCGGCGGCTCGGCAAGGCGCGCCCCATCGCCGAGAGCCTCGGCACGCTGGCGAACGTCCGCATCCAGCGGGGTGAGCTCGACGCGGCCAAGGCGCTCCTCGGCGAGGCCCTCGAGCTGCGTCGCCAGGTGGGCGATCCCCAGGGCGAGGCGACCTGCCGGGTCGGGCTCGGGGCGGTCCACTTCGCCATCGGCGACCTCGAGGGGGCGCTGACGCTGTGGAAGGACGGGCTCCAGCTGGCCGAGATCGCCGGCGACCGTGACCTCATCGGGGCCTTCCTCAACAACATCGGCGAGACCTACCTCGAGCTGGGGGACCTGGAGCGGGCGGAGGCGGCGCTGCTCGAGGCCGAGGAGCTGACCGCGGAGACCGGGGACCAGCGGACCGCGACCGACGTGGTGCGCAACCTCGCCGCGCTGGCCGGAGAGCGCGGCCAGTTCGATCAGGCCCTCGCCGCCGTCGCGCGGGCGCGCCAGATCGGCGAGGCGATCGGGGCCAGGCCGGCGGTCGCGCAGGTGATGCGGACCTGGGGGACGATCCTGAGCCGCCGCGGCGACGCCGCCGAGGAGGCGACGGCCCGCTTCGACGACGCCGTCCGCGTCTTCGTCGAGACCGGCGACCAGATGGAGCTCGCGCGAACCGTGACCGCGTACGCCGAGCACCTGCGGCGCTGCGGCGATCCGGTCAAGGCGGACGAGGTGCTGGCGCTAGCGCGCGGGGAGTGAGGTGAGCTCCCGTGGGGAGGGGCGTTGCTGCGCCGCACAACCCAAAGTGAGCGAGCCTTGTAATCCCGACTCAAGAGTCGCGATTGCGCTGCCGAACCTCACAGCGTGAGCCGAAGCCGGGACTGGTTCAGTCCCGACCGCTCACGAGTGAGGTCCCCGATGCCCCCAACCCCCGCTGAATCGGTCCCCGCACGGCGCTACCGCGGGCGCCTCTCGATACGGATGAAGCTCGTCATCCCGACCCTCGGGGTCGGGGTCGGCGCGTTGGTGGTCATGCTGATCGTCGTGCTGGCGACCACCCGCGAGAACCTGCTCCAGGTCACGCAGGGCAACATGCGGTCTGCGGTCTCGCTCGTCGGCGAGTTCCTCGAGACGGATCGCCAGTCGAAGGAGGAGCGTTGCGCCGCCGGGCTGAGGGTCGCGCGCCACGTCTTCGCCACGGCTCCGCTCGTCGCGGATCCCGACGAGCGCGTCGCGTTCACCGCGGTGGATCAGGTCACCCTCGCGAGCCGGGAGGTGCAGGTCCCCGTGTGGCGGCGTGGCGGTTCGGTGTTACAGCGCGACGCGGAGCTGGTGGACGGGATCAAGGACCTCCTCGGCGGAACGGTGACGTTGTTCCAGAAGATCGACGGCGGCTTCCTCCGCGTCGCGACGAACGTGCTGAAGACCGACGGGACGCGGGCGGTCGGCACCTACATCCCGAGCGACTCGCCCGTCGCGCAGGCGATCGAGCGCGGCGAGACGTTCCGGGGCCGCGCCTTCGTGGTCAACGCCTGGTACACGACCGCCTACGAGCCGATCCGGGTCGACGGGCGGGTGGCCGGGATGCTGTACTTCGGCATCAAGGACGACCTGACGAGCCTCAAGGAGGCGATGGACAAGCTCCAGTTCGGGCAGACCGGGTTCGTGTTCGTGCTCAACGAGAAGGGCGAGATCATCTTCAAGACGACGCCGCGCGTGGACCACGGGGATTCTACGGACGCGTGGGTCGCCGAGGTCATGAGGAAGAAGGCCGGCACCGAGTATGTCCTGGCGAGCGACGGCGACGAGCTGCTCGTGACCTTCACCCACAACCCGAGCTTCGGCATGTACATCGGCGCCGTCATCGACCCCGGGGTCGAGACGGAGGCCCTGCGCTCGACCATGGTCGAGCGCTTCCTCGCGCTCGGCATCGGTCTGGGGCTCTTCGTCGGGTTCGTCATCCTGTTCATCGCCACCCGGGTGGCGCGCGGCTTCCGAGTGGTCAGCGATGGGCTGGTGCAGATCGCCGCCGGCGACTTCTCCCGCGACCACCGCGAGCGGGTGCGGCAGACCTTCCGGGACGAGGTGGTGGACTGCGTCGAGACCCTGGACTCCATCCAGGGGACGGTCTCAGGCTTCAACGGCGCGCTGCAGCAGATGATCGCCGCGGCCACCGCCGGGGACCTGCAGGCGCGCATCGACGTGTCGGCGTGGGCCGGGGAGTACCGCGCGCTCGGTGAGGGGGTCAACAGCTTCGCGGGCGAGGTGCTGCGCCCGGTGGAGGAGGCCGGGGAGGTGCTGCAGCGCGTCGCGCAGGGGGATCTGCGGGCGCGGATGGTCGGCGAGTACGCCGGCGACTACGCCGCGATCAAGGAGGCGATCAACGGCACGGTGGACGCCTTCTCCTCGGTGCTGCGCGAGATCCACACCACGTCGGGGTACATCGACGCCACCGGGTGCGAGATCAACGCGTCCGGGCTCGATCTGTCCAGGAGCGCCACGAACCTCGCCGCGACCGTCGAGGAGATCGGCGCGACGATCAAGGTCATCGCCACCCAGATCCAGGCCAACGCCGAGTCGGTCGCCGAGGCGCGGCAGCTCAGCGAGGCGGTGCGGTCGCGGGCCGAGTCCGGCAACCACCTGATGGAGCGCCTCGTCGAGGGCATGCAGGCCATCGACACCTCGAGCCGCGACATCGCGAAGGTCATCAAGGTCATCGACGAGATCGCGTTCCAGACGAACCTGCTCGCGCTCAACGCGTCGGTCGAGGCGGCCCGCGCGGGGGTCCACGGCAAGGGGTTCGCGGTGGTGGCCGAGGAGGTCCGAAACCTCGCGTCGCGCAGCGCTCAGGCGGCCCGGGAGACCGCGCAGCTCATCGAGGGCGCGCGCGACAACGTGCAGCATGGGTCATCCCTGGCCGGTGACACGGCCGAGGCGCTCGGCTCCATCGTCGAGGGCATCATCCAGGTGACCCGACGCATCGGCGACGTCGCCGAGGCGAGCGAGCACCAGGCCGATGGGGTCCATCAGATCGACCTCGGGATGCACGACGTCGAGAACGTCGTCGCGCGTAACCAGCGCATGAGCGAGCAGTCGTCCGACGCGTCGCAGATGCTCCAGAGCCTGTCCCAGACGCTGTCGGAGGCGATCTCGCAGTTCGCCTTCGAGAACGACGACCGGGCGCCGGCTGCCCAGCGCCCCTGGGAGCCCAGCGGCCACTCCACCGGCCGAGGCTGGCAGGACACCGACCGCGCGGCGCGCGGTCACGCCGCCGCCGCGGCGGGCGGCGACGACTTCTCCGACTTCACCGACTTCGACGGGTGGGCCGTCTCACCCTGAGGTCGCTGACCCGGCCGACAGCGGCGAGGGGCGCCAGGAGGTCAACTCCTGGCGCCCCTCGCCGTTTGTGTGCTTAGCCGAGCACGTGGCGCGAGATGATGAGCCGCTGGATCTGGCTCGTGCCCTCGTAGATCTGGAAGATCTTGGCGTCGCGCATGAGCTTCTCGACCGGGTACTCGTTGTTGAACCCGTAGCCGCCGAAGACCTGCACCGCGTCGGTCGCGACGCGCATCGCCTCGTCCGCGGCGAACCGCTTGGCGTGGGCCGCCATGAGGCTGTTGCGCCGGCCCTGGTCGAAGGTGATCGCCGCGTTCCACACCAGCATCCGCGCGGCCTCCACGGACGTCGCCATGTCGGCGATCATGAAGGCGATCGCCTGGTGGTTCGAGATGGGCTGGCCGAAGGTCTTGCGCTGGTTGGCGTACTCGACAGACTCGTTCAGGGCGCGCTTGGCGAGCCCGACCGCGCACGAGGCGACCATCGGCCGGGTGATGTCGAAGGCCGCCATCGCCACCTTGAAGCCGTGGCCCTCCTCGCCGACGATGTGGTCGGCCGGGATCTCGACGTCCTCGAACACGACCTGGCGCGTGTCACTCGCGCGCTGGCCCATGTTCTTCTCCTTGCGCCCGACCGACACGCCGGGGGTGTCGCGGGGCACGACGAAGCCGGTCATCCCGCGGTGGCCGGCGGCCGGATCGGTCTTGGCCAGCACGAAGTACCAGTTCGCCTTCGCCGCGTTGGTGATCCACTGCTTGGTGCCGTTGATCACCCACTTGTCGCCCTTCTTGACGGCCGTGGTCTTGAGCCCCGCGACGTCGGACCCGGCGCCGGGCTCGGTGACGGCGTAGGCGGCCATCTGGAACTCGTCCATCATCGGGGCGAGGAACTTCCTCTTCACCGCGTCGCTCCCGGCCACGATGAGCGGCGCTTGGGCGAGGTTGTTCGCCTCGATCGCCGTCGTGATGCCGGTGCAGCCGTAGCCGAGCTCTTCGGCGATGAGGCAGCTCTCGAAGACCCCGAGGCCGAGGCCGCCGTACGCCTCCGGGATCTTGGTGTTGCACAGCCCGTTCTCCCACGCCTTCTTCACGACCTCGACGGGGAACTCGCCGGTCTCGTCGTGGTGGGCGGCGACGGGGATGATTTCGTTCTTGGCGAAGTCGCGGGACAACTGCCGCAGCAGCTCCTGCTCCTCGGTCAGGGTGAAGTCGACCATAGCGAACTCCAGGGCGTTTGGACGCTCCGGGTCTACCACCTCGCGGCCCCCAAGACCAGACGCATCAAGGCCGCGCTGCCATCGACAGCGCGGCCTCGGGGAGCGCTTCGAGCGGGTGCGGGCCCGCCGTTGGCGAGAGGCTACTCCGCCGGCGCGGCCTTCTTCGCCGCGAGCCTCTTCTGCCACTCCTCGAAGCGCGCGAGGCCGTCGTCCTTGAGCGTGTACTCGGGGGCGAGCTCGTCGTGGCAGGTGTTGCAGTTCACGTTGCCCACCGCGAGCTTCTTCTTGGCGTCCTTGACGAAGCGCTTCATCACCTGCTTCGCCGCGAGCTGACCGCCCTCGGCGCAGGCGTCCTTCACGAGCTGCGTCTTGAAGTCGCCGTGCTTGCAGGGCCCGAGGTCCTCGTCGTCGTCGTCCATCGTGGCGCCGGCGCCGCGGGCGGTCACGGCGTCGTCGGTCGGGGCGGGGGGCGCGGCGGTCACGGCGGCGGCCGTCACGGCGATGGCCGCGGTCGCGCAGATCGTCAGCAGGACGCTCGAGATGCGCTTCATGTCGTCTCCTGGAGGGGCGTCATTGGCTTGGGCGCGCCGCGCCGGAGGGCGGCGGAGGTCCGCGACGGACCCGACGCCGGCCTATTCAACCCGGGCTGGACCCCGGATTCAACCCGACGCCGTCGGAGCGGCGCATCCTCGGGCCCGCGAAGGGTCACTCGATGGGCAGGGCCAGCACCGTCGCCGCGCGCCCGTCCGGCAGATACAGCGTCGTTCCGGGCTCGGCGTGCTTGCGCTTGACCACCGCGAGCGCGACCGCCGCCTCGCGCCCCGGCAGCCGCGCGATGGTCCCGAGGCGCGCGACCGCCTTGTCGTCGCCGGGGGCGCCCACGAGCTCGGTCCCCGGCGCGAGCTCCGGCGGCGCGCCGGCGGGCAGGTCCAGCCCGC
>PHBI01000081.1 GCA_002841945.1 Deltaproteobacteria bacterium HGW-Deltaproteobacteria-14 | reverse complement strand
CCCCGCCGCGTCCCCCCCCGAGGCGGCCGCGCTGCTCGACCGCTGGCGCCCGGCGGCCCCGATGCACGCCCTCGACGACGCCATCGGGCTGGCGGTCGACCTCGCCACCGAGGGGGTCGGCGCGCAGCAGACCGCGAACCTCCTGGTCGTCAGCGACCGGGCGCCCCTCGGGCTCGCCGACACCGCCGGGGTCTTCACCCGGGGGCTCGCGCGCCCGGCGAGCGGGCTCGTGGACGCCCGCTGGATCCGCGCCGCGGACGGCGAGCGCCTGGCGGTCCGCGCGGTGGCCCACGGCGCGCCGGCGCTGCGCACGCTGGTGGCGCGCGCCGGGGACCGCGAGCTGGCGCGCCGCGCGCTGTCGCTCGGCCCCGAGGAAGCCCAGACGGTGGTGCTGCCGCTGCCGGCGGGCCTATCAAAAACGTCGGCGGACACCCTGACCGTCACGCTGCTCGGCGACGACCCGGTCGCGGCGGACGACCAGGCGACCCTGGTGCGGCCGCCCTCGCGGGAGGTGCGGGTGGCCATCGCCGTGCCGCCCGAGGTCGCGGGGCCGGTGCGGCGCGCGCTGAACGCGGTCGAGGGGGTGACGCTCGTGACCGAGGCCGACGCCGCGGACCTGGTGGTGCTTGGGGCCGACACGCCGGCGCCAGCGGGGGACGACGCGTGGACCCTGCGCCTGGTGCCTGGCGCGGGCGCGGTGGTGCTGGGGCCGTTTCTGGCGGCGCGCGGCGACGCGCTCCTGCGCGGGGTCGACTTCACCGGGGTGATCTGGGTCGGCGCGCCCGCCGCCGGAGAGGGCGAGGACCCGGGAGACTCCTTGCTCGTCGCCGGTGCGGCCGGGCTCGTGGCCGAGACCCGGATCGGGCGGACCCGGCACGTGGTGGTCCACGTCGACCTGACGCGCTCGAACCTGAGCGACCACCCGGCGTGGCCGGGGCTCATCGCGAACCTCGTCGCGGCGCGGCGCGACGCGCTCCCCGGCCCGCTGCGGACGAACGTGCCCCTCGGCCAGGCGGCGCGGGTGACCCTGCCGGTCGGGCGCGACACCCTGCGGCTCGTGCCCCCGGACGGTGGGGTGGCGCTCGACCTGGCGGCCGACGCCCGGGGCGAGGTGCTGATCCCGCCGCTCGACCGCCCGGGGACCTACACCCTCGAGCTCGGCCCCGACCCGTCCGCCGATCCCGCCGCCCCCGCCCCCGCGGCCGGCCCCTGGGGGCGGATCAACGCGCTGCTGGTGGGACCGGAGCTGTCCGATCTCTCAGGCGCGACCTCCCTCGACGTCGCCCCGGCGGACCTCGGCGAGGGGGACGTCGAGCGTCGGCGCGGCGCGGCGGCGCACCTCATCCCGTTGCTCGTCGCGCTGCTCGCGGGGCTCGGCGCGTGGGTGGCGTTCCGCCGCGAGGAGCGGGGCGCGGCCGAGGCGCCGGCGCCGCATCCGGCGAGGGGGACGTCATGAGCCTCACCTTCGAGTGGCCGGAGGTCTTTGTCCTCGCCGTCCCGGCGCTGCTCGGGTGGTGGGCGCTGGGCCGCGACGGCAGCGGGCGCTGGTGGCGCCTGGCGGCGATCCTGCTGCTGGTGGTCGCGGCGACCGGCCCCGAGCTCGCCTGGGAGCGAGGCGGGAGCGACGTGATCGTCGTCTTCGACCGCTCCTCGTCGCTGGGCGCGGCTCGCGAGGAGCAGCAGGAGCTGGCGTCGCTGGTGGGCAGCGCGCGCGCGACCGGGGACCGCCTCGGGGTGGTGGTCGTCGGTGCCGGCGCGACGGTGGCCCAGGCGCCGGCCCACGAGGGGGTGGTGCGGCTGCTCGAGCGGCCGATCGCCGACGGCGCGAGCGAGCTCGCGGCCGGGCTCGAGGTCGCCAGCTCGCTCATCGCGCCGGGGCGGACCGGGCGGGTGCTGGTCCACAGCGACGGCGAGATCACCGGGCCGGGGCTGCGCCGCGCGGCGGCTCAGCTGGCGGGGCGGCAGATCCCGGTCGACGTGCTGCCGGTGGCGCGCGCGCCGATCGCGGACGCCGCCGTCATCGGGGTCGAGGTGCCCGACGGGCTGCGGGTCGGCGAGAGCTTCATCGGCGCGGTGAGCTTCGTCGGCGAGGCGCCGGCGACCCGCAGGTGGAGGGTCGTGACGCGCCACACGACGGCCGCCGGGGCCCTGGTCGAGCGCGAGGTGGCGAGCGGCGAGGTCGCGCTGGCGCCGGGGCGGGTGGCGACCGTACGCTTCGCCGACCGCCCGGCGGCGGCCGGGGTGACGCGCTACGAGGCGTGGCTCGACCCCGAGGGGGACCGCGTCCCGGAGAACAACCGCGCGGCCACCGCGCTGCGGGTCGAGGGGGGCGAGGCCATCCTGGTGATGGGGGGCGACGGCACCCCGGGGAACCTGTCGGCGGCGCTGTCCGCGGCGGGCTTCGACGTGGCGCTGCGCGCCGAGGGGCCGGTGTCTTTGGCGGAGCTCCTCGGCTATCGCGCGCTGGTGCTCGAGCAGGTCCCGGCGGACGAGCTCGGCATCGAGTCGATGACGGCCATCGCGCGCTGGGTCGAGCACTTCGGCGGCGGGCTGGTGATGACCGGCGGGCGGCGCAGCTTCGGCGCCGGTGGGTATCACGCGAGCCCCATCGAGCCGGTGCTGCCGGTCAGCATGGAGCTGCGCGACGAGCACCGCAAGATCGCCCTGGCGATGGCGATCACCCTGGACCGATCGGGGTCGATGGGGGCCACGGTGCCCGACGGGCGCACCAAGATGGCGCTCGCCAACGCCGGGGCGGTGGCGGCCATCGAGCTGCTGGGGCCGCGGGACAAGGTCGCCGTGCACGCGGTCGACTCGGCGCCCCACGTGGTCGTGCCGCTCAGCGACGTCGTCGACCCCGGCTCCATCATCGCGCGGGTCAACCGTATCAAGAGCGAGGGCGGCGGCATCTACGTCTACGAGGCGCTGGTGGCGGCCGGGCGCGAGCTGGCGGCGCCGGGGCTCGGGACGCGGCACCTGGTGATGTTCGCCGACGCGGCCGACGCCGAGGAGCCCGGGGACTGGAAGACGCTGCTCGCGAAGTTCACGGCCGCGGGCATCACGGTCAGCGTCATCGGGATGGGGACCGAGGCGGACAGCGACGCGCAGCTGCTCAAGGACATCGCGGTGGCGGGCGGGGGGCGGCTGTGGTTCAGCGACCGCGCCGAGGACCTGCCGCGGGTGTTCGCGCAGGAGACGCTGCTGGTGGCGCGGAGCGCGTGGATCTCGGACCCGGCGCCGCTGCGCGCGGAGCCGCTGCTGCCGGGCGTCCTGGGGGCGGCGGCGGAGCTCGACGGGGCCTGGCCGGTGGTGGGCGGCTACAACCTGACCTATGCGCGGCCGAGGTCGCAGGTGCTGGCGATGGCGCTGGGGGACCCGGCGGCGCCGGCGGTGGCGGTCGGGCGCGCGGGGACGGGGCGCGCGGTGGCGATCCCGCTCGACGTCGACGACCCCGATCAGCCGGCGTTCACCCGCTGGGGGGGCTATGGGCCGCTCATGGCGGGGCTCGCGCGCTGGGCGGCGGGGGCGGGCGAGGCGGCGCCCGGGGCGCTGACGGCGGTGCGCGAGGGGCGCACGGTGACGCTGACCCTCGAGCTCGACCCGACCCGGCGTGCGGACTGGCCGGTGACGACGCCGTCGCTGGTGCTGGCGGCGGACGGCGAGATCGGGGCGGTGCGCGCGGTGGCGATGGAGGCGGTGGACGACGGGGTGTACGAGGCGCGGATCACCCTCGACGACACCCGCATCCTGCTGCCGACGGTGGGGTTGGCGGCGAGCGGTCAGACCTTCGCGGTCCACGGGCCGGCGCTGCAGCTGCCCTACACGCCGGAGGCCGAGCCGCGCTGGGGCCGCCCGCCGGGGACGCAGGTCCTCGCCGAGCTGGCGCGGGACGCCCGCGGGACGGTGCGCGCGGACCTCGACGGGCTCTACGACAACCCGGCGTCGGCGGGGCAGCTCGCGAGCGTCGCGCCGCTGCTGGTCATCCTGGCGCTGCTGGTGCTGCTCGCCGAGGTGGCGGTCCGCCGCATGCGCCTCGGGTGGCCGAGCCAGCTCAGGATTCCGCAGTTGCGAAAGGCGCGAACAGTTCGGAAGAAAAAACTAATCGCTCGTGGGCCGGGGGGGATTGATGCATCGCAACAGGGCGCCCCGGCGGCGCCGCTGGGCGCTCCAGACCGCGGCAAAGGCGTCGCCGAGGCCCTCCGCGAGATGCGCAAGCGCCGCCGCTGACCCTCGACGGGCGCCGCCGGGGCCCACGCTACGGCGCGATCTTCCTCACGTACACGGCGCCGCTGGAGCTCAACGTGTCGTCCTGTTGGTCACCGTCGACGCCGACGGCGGCGCTGTCTTGCGCGTACGCGCCGACGACCAGGGTGCCCTCGTGGAACGCGACCGCGGCCCGAAGTAGTCGGACGGGTCGGCGTTGGACGACTTGGCAGGCGGCGTCGGAGCGCGCGGCGACGGCTACGAACGTCACGCCGACGCGGTCGCCGACGCGGTCACCGCTGGAAAGTCCGCCGAGGGCCTGCTCGACGGCATGGCGCCCGCAAGCGCCGCCGTCCAGCGCAAGGAGGCCGGCGCCGCGGTCCGGCGGGTCGAGGTGAACGACACCATCAAGGATGGCCCCTACGAGTGGACCTCGGCCTACGACGTCGCCTTCGACGAGAGCGCCAAGGAGTGCAACATCGCCGTCCGCGTCAAGCTGACGCCAGAGGACACGACCGTCACCGCGGAGGATGTCAAGAAGATCAAGGACTTTGCCGAGGCCCAGTTCGAGAAATACTGGGACAACAAGTTCACGATCACGGACAAGACCACGAACACGAAGTACAAACTGCGGGTGTCGCTCGCGTTCGTGGACGCGAAGCAGCACGTCGCCGTGACGCTCCACGCGGGCCAGGGGCGGGACGACTCCGAGAACTGGTACGTCGATCAGATCGACAACATCACCCTCGCCCACGAGCTCGGCCACCAGCTCGGGCTCAAGGACGAAGACGTCGACAGCAGCGTCCCGGGTCGGGCCGACGACGCCAAGGCCGGGGTGAAGATCGCGGTCGGCATCGAGGGCTTTCGCACCGGCCGCATCCACCTGCGGGTGCAGGCGAACGGGGACGTGAAGGTGGAGCCGCGCCGCAGTGGGGCCGTGCGGGACTGGACGGTGCGCTGGGCTCCGGACCGGCTGGCCGAGCTCGGCGCGGCGCTCGCGCGGGACGGCTTCTGCGCGATCGCGCCGGTCGACGGCAAGCGCAAGCCCGGCGACGTGCCGGTGATGCTCGAGCTCGCCCGGAGCGGTGACCACGTCTGCGGCGCTGACGTCTGGCATGACGACCGCTACGCGAACAAGGGGCTCGACGACATCATCAAGCGCTTCGACGCCGCGGTCTCCGAGATCACGGGCGGGGAGCTGCCGTTCGGCAAGCCGCGACCCTGACCCCGCGGCGCGGCCTTCCCGGTTGGCGGGAGGGCCGCGCCTGCGGCGTCAAGTCAGTCGAAGATGGCGACGACCGTGCCGTCGCTGTCCGACGGCCAGCGGGCGACGGCGAGGCTGCGGCCGTTGAAGGTCAGCGTGCTGGTGGCGCTGGCGTCCGCGGGGATGAAGGCGTCCACGGCGTCGAGGAAGAAGGGGACGATCGCCGAGAAGGTGTCGGTGGGACCCGAGGAGACGCCGTCCTCGCCGTCGTCGAAGAGGAAGTAGGCGATGG
This sequence comes from Deltaproteobacteria bacterium HGW-Deltaproteobacteria-14, assembly GCA_002841945.1. Classification (GTDB taxonomy): domain Bacteria; phylum Myxococcota_A; class UBA9042; order PHBI01; family PHBI01; genus PHBI01. The sequence continues at coordinate 21,705 of PHBI01000081.1, read as the reverse complement.
CGGTCTGGGCCGGAGCTGCGAGGGCCTCGGTGGCGAGGTCGAGGGCGTCGAAGCTCAGGGTGTCGCGCCCGTGGATCACCGCCTGGCTCGAGGAGAAGGCGATCACCACGCTGTGAGCGTCGTTGTAGGGGATCGCGGCGAGCAGCGCGGCGACCAGGCCGGCGGTCGGCAGCGAGCGCAGGACGACGAAGCGGCGCACCCCGAAGGCGGGCTCGAGGTAGTAGTGGACCGGGCGGGCGCCCTCGGTCGGGTCGCGCAGCAGCAGCTCGTAGCTCGCGCCTCGGGTGGCGGCGAAGGGGCCCCAGGCGCCGTCGCTGGCGATGGCGAAGGTCGCGACGGGGTCGGCGGTCAAGCGCTGTGCGGTGGCGGGGTCGACCTCGAAGACGCGCACCTCGCCGCCGGCGACCGGGGTGTTCTCGCCGAGCGACAGCGCCTTGCCGGAGAGCTCGGCGCCGCGGGTGTCGAGGGCGGTCGTCTTCGGGGCGGCCCCGTCGTGGAGGAAGGCCCAGATGGCCTCGAAGGACGCGCTGGACGTCGCGACCTGGTAGTGGTCCTGGGCGGGGACCTGGGCGTTGGCGACGCCGGGGACGTCGCCGGAGGCCACGACCTCGTCGCCCTCGGACCAGACGTTGAGCGTCGGCAGCGGGGCGCCGGCGGGGCCGGCGGGGCCGGGCGGGTCGCTCGGGGGGCTCGCGACGTGGGCGTAGTGGGCGACCTTGGCGGCGTGGGCCGGGTCGGAGAGGTAGCGGTAGCTCAGCGCGCCCCCGGCGGAGTGGCCGACGAGGTCGACCTGGCTCGCGCCGGTGGCGGCGAGCGCGGCGTCGATGAAGGCGTCGAGGCGGTCCTCGGCGCCGGCTTGGTCGATGGTGTTCCAGTCGAAGGCGCGGACGTGGCTGTCGCAGTAGCCGTTGGCGCGCAGGCGCAGGGCCTGGCTCTGCCAGGTGTCGCTCGCGGCGAGCAAGCCGTGGGCCAGCACGATGGGGCGCTCGCCGGGGTCGCAGGTGGCCGCAGGGCCGCCGTCGTCGGCGCCGCAGCCGACGGCCGCCAGGGCGACGAGGGAGAGCAGGGCGTGACAGCGCATGGTGCCTCGGGAGGTGGCGGCGTGGCGACGGGGTGGACCGGGGCACTATCCGGTCGCGCGCCGCGGAGAACAAGCCCGTTTCCGGCTTGCCCGGGGACGGGATTGAGCCGAATCTACCCCTCGCAAGCCACCGCGACGGCCGACGAGGGGTGAGATGGGCCCACGACGAGACGCTCGAGACCTGCGCGAGGTGCTCGCGGAGGTGCGGGTCACCGCGGCCGCCGGGGACCCGGTCGGCGCGCTGGCGTCGCTCGTCGACGCGCTGCGACCCTTGGAGACGGCCGCCGCGGACGCGCGGGTCGCCGCCCTGTGCGACCGGCTCGAGGTCGGCCCGGCGGAGGTCCGCCGGGAGCTCGCCGCGCTGGTGCGCGGGATCCTCGCGAGCGCGCGGTGCGTGCATGCCCTCACGGAGTCGGGGGTGCCCAGCGGGCACGGCTTCTTCGACGAGCTGCTCGACAAGGTCGGCCGCCGCTTCCTGCCCGACGTGGGCGACCCCCAGGACCTGCGCGCGGTGATCCGCCGGGTGTTCCCCAAGCAGCGCGACTACCACTGGCTCGGAGCGGTCGACGAGGTGACCTGGCGGCGGCTCCTCGACCTGCTCGGCGTCACCGCGGAGTCGGTGGTCGGGGTCCCGGCGGAGCTGTCGAGCGCCGTCCGCATCCTGGCTCACCACGTCGCCAGCCTGGGTCTCCTGCCGGAGATCACCGACAGGATGCCTCTCGACGGAGTGGAGTCGCCGTTTCTGGTGCTGTCCGACCGCGTGCGTCGCTACACCGACAGCTTCGACAACGACGTCGCGGGCGACGAGGACCCCCTGCTCGTGGAGGCCCTCGAGACCCTCGCGGCGTGCCGCGACGCGGTGACCCACCTGCGGGCGAACAAGCACGTCCACGGCACGAGCCTGCGCCTGACGACGCTGACCTTTCGGCTCCTGCGCCAGGTCGAGCGTCTCGAGGTCCTGCTGCACCTGACCGAGCCGATCCAGCGCGACTTCCAGCGCGCCGCCATCGCGCTGTTTCGCGAGCTGGTCGAGGCCGAGAACACGCGCAACCACGTCGGACGGCACGTCAAGGCGAGCGCCGACCTGCTCGCCTACCAGATCGTCGAGCACGCCGCCAAGAAGGGCAGCAAGTACATCACGACCACCCGCCGGGAGTTCGGGCGCTTCTTCGTCGCGAGCGTCGGTGGCGGGCTGATCGTCGCGGTGTTCGCGCTGTTCAAGCTGCTGCTGGCCAAGGCCGACCTGTCCCTCGGCGCCGAGGCCCTGCTCTACAGCCTCAACTACGCGGCCTGCTTCATCCTCATCTACCTGACCGGGGCCGCGCTCGCGACCAAGCAGCCCGCGATGACCGCCAACACCATCGCGCGCTCGATGGACGGCCCGGGCGGCACCCACCAGCTCGAGCAGCTCGCGGAGATGGTCGTGCAGGTGTGGCGCAGCCAGTTCATCTCGTTTCTGGGCAACCTGGTCTGCGCGTTCCCGGTCGCGATGCTCCTCGCGGACCTGTTCCGCGTGGCCAGCGGTGCGCCCCCGGCGTCGGCGGCCAAGGCGGAGCTGTTGCTCGCCAGCGTCCACCCGTGGCTCGGCGGCGCGCTCTTCTACGCCGCGGTGGCCGGCGTCTTCTTGTTCATGGCCGGCCTGGTCTCGGGCTACTTCGACAACCGCAACCTCTATCGGGGGCTGTCGCGTCGCGTCGCGCGGCACCCGTGGTTGGTCCGAGGGCTCGGCGCCGCCCGGGCCGAGCGCGCCGGCGCCTTCGTCGACAAGCACGGCGGCGCCTTGCTCGGCAACGTCTTCCTCGGGATCTGCCTGGGGTGCGCCGGGACGCTCGGGATCATCCTCGGTCTCCCCTTCGACATCCGCCACATCGCGTTTTCGTCGGCCAACCTGGGGATGGCCCTCGAGGGGCTCGATCACGCCGTGTCCGCCTCGGTCGTCGCCGAGGCCGCCCTGGGCGTGATGCTCATCGGGCTCGTGAACTTCGTCGTCAGCTTCGGGATGACCCTGTCCATGGCGCTCGAGTCTCGGCGCATCACCTTTCGCGAGAACCGGGCGGTGCTCCGCATCCTGCTGCGGCGCCTGGCGCGGCGGCCGTGGCACTTCTTCTTCCCCCCGCGCGAGGCGACGGCCGAGCGCGCCTGACTCCGCCCCGAGGCCGGCCACCGCCGGCGCGCGGCTCGAACCGGCCCGCGGCCCGCAGCTGCAACGCAAAGACCCGGCCGTGGGGCCGGGTCTTTGCTTCGAGGCGACTACCGGGGCGCGCCGGGCCTCATGGCCCTGCTGCGCTCCCGGAGCGGGTTCACGGCGCGCAGACGCCGATGACGCCGATGCCGACCGAGGTGCAGGTGCCGGTGGTGCAGGTCACGGTGCCGTCGGTCGCGCAGAAGGGCAGGCAGGTGGCCGGCTGGCCGGCGCACATCAGGCCCGGGGCGCAGTCGTTGATGTACTGGCAGGACTGCCCGGCGGTCTTGCCGGCGTTCGCCGCGCAGTCGGTGTTGCCCTGGGCGTCGATGAAGTAGCAGCCCTTGGGGCTGGCGCAGTCCTGGGCGAGCACGTCGCAGGTCACCGGGATGTCGCCGCAGACGGTCAGGTCGGTGCCCTGGAGGCCGATGTTGCACGGACGCCCCTCGGGGCAGGTGTTGTTGGCGGCGTCGCAGAACTCGTAGCACTGGAACGTGGTGCTGTCGGTCGTGAGGCAGGCGCCCTTCTCGCAGAGGTCGTTTTGGCAGTCGCCGCCCGTCGGGACGGTGCCCTTCGGCGCGCAGCCGAGGTTGTTGTCGTTGTCGATGACCGTGCAGGTCTGGGTCTCGGTGCAGCCGGTGCTCGTGACGGGGTCACAGTCGGTGGGCTCGACGCCGCTACCGAAGACGCCCGCCAGCTGGTCGGGGCACTTCTCGGCCGCGCACTCGACGTTCAGCGTGTTGTCGGCGTTGAAGCAGGCGTTGGTCTGCACGCACTGGACGAACGCGGTGTAGGCCGCGTTGCAGCCCGTCGAGAGCCCGTTGAAGCAGGTCTGGGCGCACTGCTCACCGCCGATGTCGGGGCAGCCCTCGAGGCAGGTGTTGAGCGTGTTGAGCTCGGCGTCGGTGCACTGGCGCGCCGGCGGCGGGGTCGTCGTGTCCGTCGGGTTCGACGTGTCCGTCGGGGTCGACGTGTCGGTCGGGGTCGACGTGTCGGTCGTGCTCGACGTGTCGGTCGTGCTCGACGTGTCGGTCGTGCTCAACGTGTCGGCGCCGGTGACCAGCGTGTCTGTCGGGACGAACGAGTCACCCGTGACCGCGTCCGCGTCGGGGTTGGTGCCGCTGCCCCCGCTGTCTCCGCACGCCGTGAGCCCCATCCCCAAAACCACAATCGCCGTCGCCGCAGCGCAACCCAGCATCGACATCCGCATCCTGTCCCCCATTCGCCATGGGCCGTGTGACCTGTACCGCGGCGCGCAACTGCGCCGCGGTGGAGCCGGCAGACAATGCAAAATGGGACCACAGGTCAAGGAGTTCCTGGATTCCGAACCACGCTGAGGGCCGTTGGGACGACGCGAGCGCATCTCGTGAACGACGTTCACGAGATCGCCGCGTGGCCTCCGCGCCGATCCGGACGCACCGCGCCGGGCTCGGCCACCGCCGCCCCGCGATCGTGCGGCCGGGGCCGGCACAGCGGAAGCGGGCCGCGCTCGTCAGCCCTCGCGGACGAGGACGTGGGTGATGACGGTGGCGCCGGTGCCGCCGACGTTCTGGATCATCGCGACGGTCGCCAGCGGCAGCTGGTTGGCGCCTGCGCGACCGGTGAGCTGCTCGTAGGCCTCGACCGCCTGATAGACCCCGGTCGCGCCGACCGGGTGGCCGCGCCCCTTGAGCCCGCCGCGGGTCGCGATCGGCACCTTGCCGCCGGGGCGGATGGCGCCCTCGACCCCGAGGCGCGTGCCCTCGCCGGGCGCCGCGAACCCCGCGCCCTCGAGGCTCAGCACGGTGATGATGGTGTAGGCGTCGTGGACCTCGTAGAGGTCGACGTCGTCGGGCCCGATCCCCGCCTGGGCGTAGGCCGCACCGGTCGACGCGATGACCGCGTCGAGGCGCAACAGGCTCGCCCGGTCCGACAGCGCCAGCGAGTCCGTCGCCGCCGCGCTCGCCGCCACCCGCACCAGCGGCTTGCCGTCCCGCGCCGCGGCCCGCGCCAGCTCCTCGTCCACGAGCAGCACCGCCGCCGACCCGTCGCACACCGGCGAGGCGTCATAGAGCCGGACCGGCGCGACGAGCTCGCGCGACCCGAGGTAGGTCTCGAGGGTCACCACCTTGTGAAACAGCGCGTTCGGGTTGCCGCAGGCGTTGTCGTGGGCGACCAGCGAGAACGGCGCGAAGTCCTCGGGGCGCGCGCCGTATGCGTCCATGTAGGTCCGCATCAGCCGCGCGTTGAGCGAGATGAACGACTCCCCGTGGCCCCCCTCGTGTACCCAGTCCGACGCCGTCGCCAGCGCCGCCGTCGTCCGCGCGCGGGGCGCGTGGGTCATCCGCTCGAGCCCGCACACCAGCACGGCGCGGTGCAGGCCGCTCTTGACGGCCATCACGCCGAGGCGCAGCGCCGCCGCCCCCGACGCGCACGCGGCCTCGGCCGTCATGGCCTCGATCCCGCGCAGCCCCGCCGCGTCCGCCACCAGCGCGCCGAGCTGCTGTTGGTCCGACAGGATCCCGCTCATCATGTTGCCGACGTAGAGCGCCGTCGGGACCACGCCTCCCGCCTCGGCCAGCGCGGCCTCGATGGCCGCGGCGCCCAGGCGCCGGCCGAGGGTGTCGCCGCCCTTGGACACCGGGATCTGCCCGACCGCCGCGATGTAGACCTCGCTCACCGCACACCTCATGTCGTTGGTCGTTGCGCAGTATACCACCGGCGGCGCCCCGCGTTGACCCCACGCGCCGCGCCTCGCACCATGAGCCCCATGCTCAGCCTCCGCGTCATCACCGCCCTCTGCCTCGCGCTCGCCGCCCCCCCGAGCGCCCACGCCGCCCCGGGAGACACCTTCGCGAGCGGCTACGCCGACGCCGCCATGGCGCTGATGTCGCCTTGCCCCGAGGCCGCCGCGCGCTGCTTCGGCGTGCGCCTCCACGTCACCGAGGGGGACGACGCCACGCCGGTCGTCACCGGCGCGTGGCTCGCCGAGCAGGTCGCCCACGCCGAGCTGGTGTTCGCCGACGTCGCCGTCGGCTTCGAGGTCGTCGCCGTCGTCCCCGGCGGGGCCGAGCTGCACCGCGTCCTGACTCGCGCCGAGCGCGACGCGATCGGTCGCGAGGCCTATGACCGGCGCGTCATCGACGTCTGGGTCGTCGCGCAGCTCGCCAACGTCGACGACCCCGGCGACATCCGGGGCGTCCACTGGCGCGACCGCGAGCGCCGCAGCGACCGCTGGATCCTGCTCTCCGCCGTCGCCCCCGCCCAGGTCCTCGCCCACGAGCTCGGCCACTTCTTCGGGCTGCCCCACAACGACACCCCGGGCAGCCTCATGAACAACATCGGCGACCCCACCCCGGCCGTCGAGCGCCGCTTCGCCGCCGCCGAGCAGCGCAAGGTCACCGGCTCGGCCCGCCGCTTCGCCAAGGCCCGCGCCCCGGTCGATCGACGGGCTCCCGAGACGAAGCGGAGTCGTTGATCAGCATTGATCAACATCGATCAATGCGCTCGCCCAGCCGCCCTCACGGTCCGCCGGCGTCGGCCCCCTGCAGCGTCACCACGACCTCGTTCAGCGCCCTGGCCACCACGATCAGATCGGGCTGCCCGTCGCCGTTCAGGTCGCGAAGCACCACCGCGTACTCCCCGGCGCCGTCGAGCCCGGGCAGCGTGTGTGGCACGAAGGTCTTGAGCGAGTCGGTCGCGGTCGGCTGCAGCAGCAGGCTCACCCCGTCGTCGTCGGACGCCGCGGTGGCGATGTCCGCCCAGCCGTTGCCGTCGAGGTCCGCGACGGCGACCGTCCGCGGCCCGACCCCGACGTCCCACGGGTGGCTCGCGGAGAAGCTCCCCGAGCCCGACGGGTTGTAGCGCACGTCCACCTGATCGCTGCCGCCCAGCACGACGACCACGTCGTCGTAGCCGTTGTTGTCGAGGTCGAACCCGGCCAGCCCGCGCGCGCCGCCGGCGCCGAGGGTCGCGAAGGGGGCGAAGGTCGTCCCGCGCAGGATCGTGACCGCCTCGGCGTCGCCGTTCGAGGTCGCCAGGTCCGGGACCGCGGCGGTCGAGAAGTCGCCGAGGACGACGTCGTTGGGCCCGGCCCCGACGCTGTAGTCGGTGTGCGGGAAGCTCCAGGTCCCCTGGAGCACGTCGTAGCTCGGGACGTATACCCGCACCGCGTCGGCGACGCCGCAGGTCACCGCGAGGCCGGTCGGCCACAGCCCGCCGACGTACCCGGCGGCGACCGCGTTGGGACCCTCGCAGGCGGGCAGCGGCAGCGCGCGGTTCAGACCCCGGGTCCGGTCGGGGGTGAACCCCTCGATCAGCGACACCTGGTCGATCCCCGTCTCGGCGACCACGAACACCGGGTTCCCGCGCAGCTTCGCGAAGGCGATCCCGCGCGGCGCGGCCCCCGCGGGCAGCAGCAGGTCGATCCGCGCGTCAAAGGCGCCCGGCGCCGCAAGGTCTCCGAACCACACCGTGATCGAGTCGTCGCCCTCGTTGGCGACCCCGAGGTCGAGCGCGCCGTCGTCGTCGAGGTCGCCGACGGCGACCGCCGCCGGCGACGGCCCGGTCGCGTAGGCCGTCGGGGCGCCCAGGACGAACGGAACGCTCGAGGCGAGGACCGGTGAGGTGCCCACCGCGACCTCGGTCCCGTCGAGGAAGGTGTCGCCGTCGCTGTCGGGATCGAGGGGGTCGGTCTGCGCGCCGCGCTCGCCGGCGTCGCTCAGCCCGTCGCTGTCGCTGTCGTCGTCGGCGTCGCCCCAGGTGATGGTGAACGCGCCGTTGACGCGGCACCACGGCAGCCCGTGCAGCGGGACGCTGTCGACGACGGTCAGCTTGGCCTCGCCCGGCTCGCCGCTCGAGGCGCCGACGCCGTAGATGTAGCTCCCGGTCGTCGGCACCCTCTCGAAGCGCAAGCCGTGCACCGTCACGGCGAGGTCGCTCGCCTCGACGGTCAGCTGATCGACGCTCGCCGGCTGGCCGGAGAAGGTCGCGTCGTCGAGGCGGACGAGGTTCGAGGTCCACAGCCGCGTCGCCGAGAAGTCCACCCCGACGGCGTCGAGGCTCGCCGCGAACAGCGTGTGCGGGCCGGACACGCGCGCGCGCTCGACGTTGTCAGCCTCGAGGGTGCCGGCGACCCGCGCGTCGCTGAGGAGCTTGATCCACGCCCCCGGCTCGAGGACCAGCGTGTCGAAGCGGTCCCGGTCGGGGTTCACGAAGCTCACCTCGTGGGCCTTCACGCTGGGGCCGGCGACGTGGGTGAGGAAACCCGCGGCGGGGGCGAAGGCGGCGGGCGCGGTCTGACTGCCCGTGACCGCGAGGCCGCCGCGCAGTCGCAGGTGGCCCTTCTCGAGCGGGGCGCCGGGCTCGCTCGGCGCGGTCGTGAGGAGGTTCGTGAACGACGCCGTGCCTCCGACGATGACCTCGCCGTTGGCGTGGTCCATGTGGAGCCCGATCCCGCCGTTGGGGGTGATCCTCACCGTCAGCGGGCCGCCGATCTCGAGGCGGTGCGGCCCGACGTGCAGCGCCCCGCCGCCGTCGATGGTCAGGCCCTGCTTGCCCCCCGGCAGGGTGAGGTCGTCGAGCATCGTCACATCGCCGACGATCCGCGTGGTGTGTACGTCGTAGCGCGACGTCGGGCCGAGCTCGGGCAGCGCCGAGGCGAGCGACAGCGTCTTGTCGCCGGCGAGCGTGGCGCCGCTCGGGGCGCTCAGCGTCCCGATCACGACGGCGTCCGTGTTGAACGTGACCGTGCGCGGCCCGGTGACCTGGACGTCGGCGAAGCGCGCGCGGGTCGCGCCCGGGTCCTCGAAGGCGACGGTCTGGTCGGCCTGTGCCAGCAGCTCGACGACCGTGCCGGTCGAGAAGAACGAGATCGGCCCGTTCACGTCGCCCTTCTGAGAGAAGCTCCCGCCGACCCGCAGCCGCCCGGCCGTCAGCGACGACACCGGCGCGCCCGCGCCGCTCCCCGCCCGGGCGGTGAAGCCGCCCGACGCGGTCAGGACGTCCTGCGCGCCGTCGAGGACCAGCCCCTTGCCGTCCGCCGCCGACCACACCGTGGTGTTCCCCTGGACCGACACGGCGACGCTCGCGAGGCCGAAGCTCGCGCCGTCGGTGATGGTCAGGTCGCCGCTCACCGTGAGCGGCGCCGCCGCCTCGACCCCGCCCGACACCACCAGGCTCGGGGCCTGGGCGCTGAGCTTGGTGGCCGCGCCGCTCATCACGACCGTGCCGGCGCCGGTGACCGCGCCGCCGAGGAGGTCGCCGCCCACGCTGAGCCCGCGCCCGGCGCTCGCGATCGACGCCGTCGGCGCCATCCGCACCGTGTGGACGCTGGCGGCCTGCGACAACACCGGGTAGTAGACGTGCCCCGCGCACAGGAAGACGTCGCTCCCGCTCGCCGGCACCCCCGGCGGGCTCCAGTTCGCGTCGACGTTCCAGCCGGTCGGGTCGCCGGCGGCCCCGCCGACCCACTGCTTGCCGGTCGCGCCCGGCACCTGCGAGCAGTCGACGACGGTCGCCGACACGTCGAAGGTCGCCGTGCCGGTCCCGCCGTCGCCGTCGGTCACGGTCACCACCACCGTGTAGTCGCCGCCGACGGCGTACTGGTGGAGGAGCGCGAAGGACTTGTCCGAGGCGTGCGGCACCCCCTGCGGCTGGCTCCCGTCGCCCCAGTTGGCCGTCACCGTCCACGCGTCCGCCCCGGGGTCGCCGAAGCTCCCGGCCTGCCGCAGCCAGCCGAGGGGGGCGGTGGTCGTGTCGCCGCCCGCGTCCACCACCGGCGCCACGTTCGTGACCGCGACGTGCAGGCCGTCGCTCCCCTCGCCGCCGTAGGCGTCGCGGACGGTGACGACGACGTCGTGTCCGCCGTCGTCGGCGTAGGTGTAGGTGCCGCTCACCAGCTGCCCCGGCTCGTCGACCGCCGCGGCCCGCACCTCGCCCGGCAGCCACGCGATGGTCGCCGTGTGGGCCTCGCTGCCGGGGTCGTCGAAGCTCGCCGTGATCGTCAGCGGGCTGCCCTCGGCGACGGTGCGGCTCGCCCCGGCCTCGACCCTCGGGGCCACGTTCGCCACGTGTACGGCGGCGCCGAGCACGTCGCTGCCGCCGTCGTCGTCGCTGACGGTGAAGCTCGCCGCGTAGTCACCGGGGGTCATGTAAACGTGGTTGACATAGAACGACCGCGACGTCAGGGACGCGACGTAACCGAGGGCGTCGCCGAAGCTGGCCGAGAGCGTCCAGGTGTCGGCCCCGGGGTCGGTGAAGGTCACCGTCCGCTGCCAGGGCTCGCCGACCGCGAGGTTCACGTCGCCGAGGGTGGCGGGGAGGTCCGGCGCGACGTTGTCGACGTGGACCGCGACCGTGGCGACGCCGCTCCCATCGTCGTCGTTCACGGTGACGGTGACCGCGAGGTCGCCGTCGTCGGCGAAGGCGTGGCTCAGGGTGAAGGTCCCCTGCGGGGTCAGCGGCAGGCTGCTCGCCGGCTTGCCGTCCCCCCAGTCGACGGTGGCGCTGTGCGGGTCGAGGGCGCCGGGGTCGGTGAACGAGCCGCCGCGCGTCCAGACGGCGCCCTCGTTCACGGCGGCCGGGGCGCCGAGGGTGACGATCGGCAGGACGTTGTGAGCGACCACCCGGAAGCTCCCCTGGCCGGTCTCGGTGCCGTCGCTGACGGTGACGACGACCTCGAAGTCGCCGTCGTCGAGGTAGGCGTGGGACAGCGCGACCGTGCGTGCGCTCTGGTTCACGGGCGCGGTCTGCGGGCCGCCGCCGTCGCCGTAGTCCACCGTCGCCGTCCAGCTGTCGGCGCCGCTGTCGCTGAACGCCACGGTGCGCGTCAGCGTCGCGCCCTCGTTCAGCTCGGTGTCCGGGCCGGGAGTGACGACCGGCGCGGTGTTCGAGACCTTGACGAGGAAGGTGTCGGTCCCGACGCCGCCGAAGTCGTCGGTGACGCGCACGGTGACCGGGAAGTCGCCCTGGTTCGGGTAGGTGTGGGACAGCGCGAAGGTCCGCTGGGTCGTGATGGTCAGCGGGGTCGCGCCGCCGCCCTCGCCGTAGTCGACCGTCGCGGTGAAGGTGTCGTTCGGGCCGGGGTCGGTGACGGTGCCGCTGCGGGAGAGCTTGCCGCCCTCGCTGAGCCCGGCGTCGCCGCCGGCCTCGACCGTCGGCGCCACGTTCTTCACCGTCACCGCGAGGTGCGCCGTGCCGGTGGCCACGCCGTCGTGGACGGCGATCACCACGTCGACCTCGTCCTCGTCGAGGAAGGGGTGGGACAGCGCCACGGTGCGCCCCGGGCCGACCGCGGCGGGCTTCGGGCCGGCCCCGTCGTCCCAGTCGACGGTGGCGGTCCAGGTGTCGGCGCCGGGGTCGGCGAAGGTCACCGTGCGGGTGAAGGTCTTGCCCTCGTCGAGGGTCGCCGGGAGGCCCGGGCTGACGACCGGCGCGACGTTGCCGACGGTGACCGTGAAGCCGCCTGAGGCGCTCGCGTGGCCGTCGCTGGCCGCCACCGTCACGCCGAAGACCCCGTCCTGCGGGTAGACGTGGGAGAGGGTGAAGGCGCCGCCGGCGCCCAGGGTCAGCGGCCGCGGCCCGAGGCCGTCGCCCCAGTCGACGGTGGCGGTCAGCGCGTCGTGTACGCCGGGGTCGGTCACCGTCCCGGCGCGGGTGAAGGTCGCGCCCTCGGCGACGCTGCCGGCGCCGCCTGCGGAGACGATCGGCGGGAGGTTGGCCACGGCCACGGTGAAGCCTCCCGTGCCGGTCGCGGCGCCGTCGCTGACCCCGACGAGGACGTCGTAGTCGCCGTCGTCGGCGTAGACGTGGGAGAGCGGGATGGGGACGCCCGGGTTAACGTCAATGATGTTGACAATTGCGCTGCCGTCGCCCCAGTCGACGCTGGCGGCCCAGACGTCGGCCCCGGCGTCGCTGAAGCTGACCGTGCGCGTGAAGCTCGCGCCCTCGTCCGCCGCGCCGTCGCCGCCGACGGTGACGATCGGCGCGCCGTTGGCGACGTGGACGACGAAGCTCGCGTGCCCGACGCCGCCGCCGTCGTCGCTGGCGGTGACGGTGACGGTGTGGTCGCCGTCGTGGGTGTAGACGTGGTCGAGGGTCGCGGCGCCCCCGGGGTCGAGCGGTAGCGCGCCGGCGCCGTCGCCCTCGCCGTAGTCGACCGTGGCGCTCAGGACGTCGAGGGCGCCCGGATCGGTGACGGCGACGGCGCGGGTCAGGCGCTCGCCCTCGCTGAGGCTGGCCGTGCCTCCGGCGGCGACGGTCGGGGCGACGTTGCGCACGGTGACCCGCACCGCGTCGCTGCCGACGGTGTCGTCGGGGTCGGTGACGCGGACGACGACGTCGTACACGCCGTCCTGGGCGAAGGTGTGGTCGAGGGTGAAGCGCAGCTCCGGGGTCAGGCTCAGCGGCTCCTCGCCGCCGCCGTCGCCGTAGTCGACCGCCCCGGAGAAGTCCCCCTCGCTGCTGTCGAAGGCCTGGCCCTCGCGGACGAACGGGCTCCCCTCGTCGCGGGTCGCGGGCGGGCCGGCGTCGACGAGCGGGGGCGCGTTGCCCACCGCCACGTCGAAGGCCGTCGTCCCGGGCTCGGTGCCGTCGTCGAGGGTCACGACGACGGTGTAGGTGGCCTCGGCGACGAAGGTGTGGCCGATGGCGAAGGTCCCGTCGCCGGCGAGGGTCAGCGGCTCGGGCTCGCCGCCGTCGCCCCAGGCGACGCTGCCGCTCCAGCTGTCCGCGCCGGGGTCGGTGAAGCTGCACACGCGCTCGAGGCGCCCGCCGGCGGCCAGGACCGCGTGGCTGCCGCAGTCGATGCTCGGCGGCACGTTCGCGATGGTCAGGGTGAACGCCTCGCTCCGGGTGCCGCCGTCGTCGTCGCGCACGGTGACGGTGACGTCGTGGGTCCCCTCGTTGGGGTAGCTGCGCTCGAGGTGGTAGGCCCGGGTGGCGACGTCGATGGCGAGGGTCTCCTCGGGCTCCGCGGGGTCCCAGCGGACGGTGCCGCTCAGGACGTCGCCGGCGCCGGGGTCGAGGGCGACGGCGTCGCGGGTGAAGGTGGCGCCCTCGTCGAGGGTCTCGTCGCCGCCGGCGGCGGGGGAGGGCGGGGCGTTGGCCACGGCGACCACGAAGGTGGTGGCGTCGTCACCGCCGTCGTCGTCGGCGACGCTCACGAAGGCGACGAAGGTCCCGTCGTCGGCCCAGGTGTGGGTCAGCGGCACGCTGCGGGCCGGGCCGTCGACCTCGGGGGTGGCGACCGGGGAGCCGTCACCGAAGGACACCTGGGCGGTCCAGCTGTCGGCCCCGGGGTCGCTGAAGGTGGCGTGGAGGTCGAGGACGTCTCCCTCGGTGAGCTGCTGGGGGGCGAGCCCCGCGACGTCCGGGGGGACGTTGGTGACCGCGACCACGAAGGCGTCGACGCTCTCGCCGCCGTCGTCGTCGCGCAGGGTGAGGGTGACCGGCCAGGTGCCGTCGTCGGGGTAGAGCAGGGTGACGATGATCGTGTGGTCCTCGATGACCAGCGGCGTCGGGGCGCCGCCGAGGCCGTAGTCGACCTCGCCCGTGAAGGTGTCGGCGGCGCCCGGGTCCGAGATCGGCAGGTGCATCGTCGTCGGGGTGCCCTCGAGGACGACGCGGTTGGAGGGCGGCACGAAGTGCGGGTCGGCGTTGGCGACGAGGACGTCGAGCTCGGCGCCGCCGGTGTCGTCGTCGTCGCTCGCGGTCACGGCGAGGGTGTAGACGCCGTCGTCGTCGTAGCGGTGGGTCAGGGCGAAGGCCCCCGCGTCGTCGCGGCTGACGGGCTCCGGGTCGGTCCCGTCGCCCCAGTCGACCACGGCCCCGGTGACGTCGGCCCCCGGGTCGGTGACGGCGCCGGTGAGGGCGAGCTGGCCGCCCTCCTCGATGGGGGCGGGGGCGTCGAGGAGCACCGTCGGGGCGACGTTCGCGACGGTGACGACGAGGTCGGCGTGGGCCGCGCGCTGGTGGGCGTCGACGACGTTGACGACCAGGCTGTATTCGCCGTCGGCGGGGTAGACGTGGTCGAGGGCGAAGGTGCCGTCGGCCTCGAGGGTCAGCGGCGTCGGGTCGGCGCCGTCGTCGTCGCCCCAGTCGACGCTCGCGGTGAAGGTCTCCGACGGCGGGCCGCTGACGCTGCCGACGCGGATGAGGGTGTCGCCCTCGGCGATCTCGGCGCTCTGGGCGAGGGTGATGGTCGGCGGGCCGCAGGTGTCGGCGTGGGTGCAGCCGGCGAGGGGGTCGCAGCCGTCGGTGGTGCACGGGTCGTCGTCGTCGCAGCCGAGGGCGGCGTAGTGGCAGGTGCCGTCGCAGCTCTCGACGGTGCAGGCGTCGCCGTCGCCGCAGACGGTGGTGTCGGCGCAGCTGCGGCAGCCGTCGGTGACGGTGTAGGTGCAGTAGCCGGCGTCGCAGCGGGGCGTCTCGCAGGCGTCCCCCTGGCCCTGGCAGTCGCTGGGGGCGTCGCAGCGCTGGCAGCCGGGGGTCGCCTGGTGCAGGCAGACGCCGCCCTCGCCACAGCTGTCGACGGTGCACGGGTCGTCGTCGTCACACTCGGCGGCGCTCTCGCAGCCGCTCGCGTCGCTGTCCTCGCTGTCGGTGACGTCGGCGTCGGCGTCCGCCGTGTCCGGGGCGGTGTCGGTGGCGTGCTGGCGGTCCGACGAGATGCAGCCGGCGCCGAGCAGCGCGAGCGAGAGCAGGCCGATGCGGAGGTTGGCTTTCATAGGGACAGCGCGTGTGGGACGGGGTCTTTTTCCCATCTTGCCGCATTGGTGGACTCGGATCAGCCCCCAGCGGGCACTATCTTATCTCGATCGCCATCCCAACGCGGCCCGCAGCCGCGCGACGAGGACCGGGCCGAAGGCGGTGGCCGAGCCCGCGCCCGGATCGAGAGAGGGCCCGCTGCGCGACGCAGCGAGCCCTCGGTGAGGCGCGCGAGCCGCTGGCTCAGTTCAGGTGCATCTCGCCTTCGAGCATGGCGTAGAACTTGCCGCTTCCCAGCACCGTGGCGCGCCCGAGGTACGTGCCCCCGTCGGCACCGACGCTGAAGAGATCGGCTTGGGCGCCCGGCGGGGCCGACGTGACGTTGGGGAAGACGACCTCCGCGCCGGCTTCGAAGACGATGCCCGGCAGGTTGCCGGTCAGGGTGATACCCACTTCGAAGGGGCTGTCGACGGTGTCACCTGTCAGGTCGACGACGGAGGCATCGGCGATATAGCGGTAGCCGCCGTCGGCGTCTTGGTAGTCGCCAACGGGTTGTCCGGTCAGCGAGAGCCCGGCGTGCGCGAACGTCATGCGCGCGGTCTCGCCGCCCACCAGCGGGGTCGCCTGATCGCGGAGGATGGCCTCGTAGTTGGCTTGGGAGGCGCCCAAGGCGTCGGCGATGCCCCCGGCGTTGGTCACGGTCGCCGCGCTCGTTCTCCCGATAAACTCTTCCAGGTCCTCGATGGTGCTCTCGTAGAGGAAGCCATCGTCGATGTGCTTCTGCGTGTTCGCGGCGATGCCCGCGGCGTTGTTCGCGATGCCGCTCTCGTTGGCCGCGACGCGGGCCTCGGTCTCGGCGAGGGGCGTCGCGGATTGCAGCTGCTGCCACCACGGCCTGGCCGCTTCGATGCCCGCGGCGTTGGCTGCGATGCCGCCCGCGTTGTGGGTGATCTGGCTCTCGAAGGTCTCCCAGATGGGCTCGGTCAGCTGCTTGTGCGCCCTGAGCTCGGCGGCGTTGGCCGCGATGCCACCCGCGTTGTGAGTGATCTGGCTCTCGAAGGTCTCCCAGATGGGCTCGGTCAGCTGCTTGTGACGGTCGAGCGCTGCGGCGTTCGCCTCGCCGGTGCCCGCGTTCGCGGTGACGCGGCCGTCGAGGACGGTGTCGGCGGCTTGCAGATCGAGGATCAACTCCCAGCTGCGGAGCTGCTCGGCGCTGTTCGCGGCGATCGCCGCGTCCTGCGCGTCCTGCCCCGCGGACACCTCGTCGAGCCGCGCTTCGAGCGCGGCGACCCGGGCCTCCAGCGCGTCGGCGCGGGCGATGAGCGCGGCCGTCGACGGATCGGCGACGACGGTGATGACCGCGTCGCTGGTGTCGGTGACGGTCCCCGAGTCCCTGCGCAGGTAGCCGACGACCAGGGGCTCGGCGGCGAGCGTCTTCGCTTTCAGCAGCACCAGGCCGGACAGAGGTTGCCCGCGCTTGGTCTTGCTGATGACCTCCCCGGCGCGCGTCATCAGCAGGATGCGGTCCTTGTGGCTGCTCTCGGCCTGCTGTGCGCTGCAGTCGGCGGCCAGCCAGGGGAAGTCGCACAGGACGGCGAAGTTGACCTGGACCAGGTCGCCCCGGAGGAGCACGACGTCGCCCGCTTCGGTGGACGGGTTGAGCACGTCGAGCGCCACCGGTGCGGTGCCGCGCCCCTCGACGACGACGTCTTCCTCGGCCGACCCCAGCGGGTTGCCGAACGCGTCGTACCAGGTGGTCACGATGGTGTACGCTTGGTCGACGGCGTCGTCCTCGAACGCGATGACCGACGAGAACGTTCGCGCTCCAGTGACCGAGTCTTCCCACACCAACGGCGCCGTGACGGGGTTCTCCAACGGGGCCGGTCCGCTGAAGTCCGTCAATGTGTACGTGACGTAGGCGATCTCCGGCGCGCCGCCATCGGACGTCGAGTCAGCATCGCCCACAGGCTCGTGGTTATGCAGCATGACGGTGCGCGTGCGCAGTGTCCCGACGGAGTCCGCCTTGATGATGGTCCCGCTCAGGGTGGAGCCCACATCCAGGTTGGCGCTGGCATCCAAGGGAACGCCGACGATGGTCAGCGCAGGTAGCGAGACGAGGAGCAGTTGAAGCTTCAAGGGTTCACCTCGGGGTGTCCCGTGTCCGGAAGCCTTGCGGTTCGCGCGGGCGCGAAAATCCGGCTCGGCACAGAGGATTTGGATGGTGTCTAGAGGGTAGGCCCGGGAGTATTGCACCGCGCCGCGCGTATGTGCTAGCGATCATTCGCTTTTTTCGATCTCGGCGGCACCCGTCGCGCACGAGGGGTGTGCAAGTGTTTGATAATGCAGGCGGTCCTGGCCTCGCGGGGAGGCCGTCGACATCGACTCCGCGAACGAAATGACGCCGATGACCAAGTGCCCAGCGAGCACTTTGTACGTGCCGCGCTCAACGGCGATGGCCGCCGTCCCCTCGGGGTGGTCCGAGGTGTGGGGCTCAGCCCCCGGCGGGCAATATCTCGAGCCGCATCCCCGCGGCGCGCAGGCGCGCGACGAGCACCGGGCCGAAGGCGGTGGCCGGGGTCAAGAGGCCCCCGCGGGTGGGGCCCCCGGGCAGGCGGTCGCGGTCGAGCGCGAGGCACAGGGCCGACTCGCACAGCATGGCGACGGTCGCGGTGTTCGCCGGGTCGCCCTGGCCGCTGAGCTCGGCGTCGACCCGGGCGCCGTCGGCGGCGCGCCCGACGAAGTGGGTCTTGTGGAACCCCGCCAGCCGCGAGCCCTCTGACGGGCCGGTGCCCGGGTCGGGGCCGAAGCGACGGGCCAAGCGCCGCAGCGGCCCGAGGCGCAAGGCGCGCTCGGCGGCCCCCATGGCGAGGCTCACGCCGGCCGCGCGGACCCGGCCTCTCTTGCGCCGCACAAGGGCGCTCTCATGATAGCGGAACGGAGTTCCGTAGGGTGCATTGTCGAGGATCGCGGCGAGGGCGTTGCTGCGACGCACAACGCGCGTGTTCATGCGCGCCATGATGAAGGGGGCGGTCCAGCGGGCGACGTCGCGGTCAAAGCGCGGGCGGGTCTGGTCGGGGTTGGCGCGGCGCTCCTCGGGGGTGCGGTCGCCGGGCGGGTTGAGCAGGACCGGGTCGTCGAGCAGGCGCGTCTCGCCGGCCTCGGCCATGGCCAAAGCGGAGGCGAGGCTGCCGCCGTTGAGGCCGCCCTTGGCCTGGTAGAACCCCTTGACCTCGCGGGTCTCCTGGCCGAGGACGCGGCGGATGTGGTCGACGACGAGCCAGGCGCCGAGGTCGGCGGGGACCGAGTCGTAGCCGCACATCGGGACGATGCGGGTGCCGGTGGCGGCGGCGGCCTGGTGGAAGCTGTCGATGAGGCGGCGCACCCACGGGGTCTCGCCGGTGATGTCGACGTAGTCGACGCCGTGGCGGACGCAGGCGGCGACCACGCCGTCGCTGTAGCGGGCGAAGGGGCCGGCGGTGGAGGCGACGACGCGGGTCATCTGGACCATGGCGTCGACGCTGACGGGGTCGTCGGCGTCGGCGACGATGACGCCGGGGTCGCGGGGCAGCTCGACGCGCAGGGCGTCGAGGCGCTCGCGGCTGCGCCCGGCGATGGCGACGCGCAGATCGGCGGCGTCCGGGTGGCCGAGGAGGTAGGCGGCCGCCTGCCGCCCGGTGAAGCCGGTCGCCCCGTAGACGACGATGTCGAAGGCCTTCATGCCGCCGAGGGTACCGCGCCGCCGGGGGGAGGACCAGGGGGAGCCAGAAACGACGAAGCGCGCCGGGCCGGGGGCCGGGCGCGCTTCGCGGAGTCGTCGGGGGTCGGGGCTACGGCACCTGGATGCAGATCAGGTGGGCCGGGACGTTGCAGAGCTGAGTTCCGTTGTTGGTCCACGTCGCCGTGGCGGACTGCGTCCCGACGGTGCCGCTTTGGCCTGCGCTGCCGTCCGTCCAGTCCAGGCAGTCCGAGCCCGAGGCCGTGCCGTCGGCGCTTGTCCCGGTCCAGACCGGCGCGCCGGAGACGACCGCGCCCGCCTGGTCCTTGTTGATGGCCACCGCCAGGCTTCCGTCGAGGAGATCGGTCTTGCCGAGGGCGATCACGATCCCGCCGACGAGGCGGAGCTGCTCGATCGAGACCTGGCCCGCCGCGTCGACCGGATCGACCGTCGCCGTGTCGCTCAGCCAGGCGACCCAGCTCGCGCCCGCGAGGCCCGCCGCGTCGGCGACGTCGATGCAGATGTCGTTGGCGTCGGCGACCGAGGCGAAGAACGCGTTGCTCCCGGTGTAGGCGGTGCCCGGTGTGTAGGTGTCCGAGGTCACGAACGCGGTGGGGTTGCCGGTGTAGATGTTGTCGAACTCCGCGGGGTTTGGACTCGTCGGCCACGCCGAGGTCACCCCGCCGTTGGGTGACTCGCCGAACAGCGGGTGCGTCGTGCAGGTCAGGGCCGAGCCGGACGCCGTGGTCAGCTGTACGTTCCAGTCGATGTAGGGGAGGTCGGCGGGCACGGTGTCACCGTCGGTCACCGTCGCCTTGGTGACGAGCGTGCACGTCTCGTCGAGCACACCTGGGTCGATGCCGAGCGCCACGTTCCAGTAGGTGTTGGTGGTCGTGCCGATCGTGTCCTCCCCACGGAACACCGTGACGGAGTTGACGATCGAGTACGGGGTCACGCTGACCTTGGTCGTGTCTCCGACGCTGATGTTGCCTGCCACGTCGGCATCGACGGTGACGGTCGCCGGGCCACCCGAGCAGGTGATGTCGATGGTGTCCATGTGCAGCACCGGGTCGGTGGTCGTCGCCGCCGGCATGGTGCAGGAGAAGCCGAGGACCACGCCGCTCGCGCTCGGGAAGAAGCCGGTGTCCGTCTGGCAGTCCAGCTTGGCCGAGCACGTGATGACGTCGGTCCCGACGGTGATGTCGAAGAAGCCCAGCTCAGAGGAGGCCACCGCGAAGAAGTCGAAGGCGACCGGGACGTCCTGGTTTGCGACGCACTGGACGGACTTCGTCTGCGACGCCGGTAGCGCCGCTGCCGGTAGCGCGGTGCCGCCGACCGAGAGGGCGTCGACGGTGACGGTCACCGTGTTGTTGTTCGACGTGGCGTCACAGGGCGCGACGTAGCGGACCAAGGATGGGGCGCCGACCTGGTAGCTGTTGGAGTCGATCTGCACCGAGGCGATCGTCAGCGGGGTCGTATCCGCGTTCTTCACCGTGATGGTGTACTGCGCATAGGTGACGTTCGACGTGTTCAACGCCGCCAGCTCGATGGCGATCCCCGGACCGGACTCGTCGGTGGTCCCTTCATCGGCGCAGGCCGGGGCCAGCAACGCTGCGGCGCACAATAGAGCGGCGATCCTCATGGTCCTGTCCCTCCGTACTCGTTGTCGAACTCCCAGCCGTCGCTGGGGAAGGTCACCTCGACGCCGTTGGCGCCGTTGACCGGGTGGTTGCTGCAGACGACGGCCGCGTCCTGGGTGATGGGCACGTCCCACTCGACCTGGGGGTAGTTGGCGGCGGTCAGGTACGGCGCCGTGTAGGTCGGCCCGAGGGCGACCGAGCCGTCGGTGGCGGTCGCCTGGAGCGACACCGAGCAGTCGGCGGTCGCGCCCCAGCTCGTGATCCCGAAGGTCACGTTCCAGTACAGGGCGTCGAGGGCGTTGAGCTGCTGCGGCCCGCGGTAGACCCGCACCCCGGTGATGAGGTTGTTCGGGTCGGTGTCGGTGATGTTGCCCGGCGACACGTAGCCGTCGCCCTCGGGGTGGATGATCGCCTGGCCGAGCAGGCCGCAGTCCACCAGGATGTCGGACATATAGAGGAAGGTGTCGACGTCCGCGGGGGCCCCCGCGCCGCACGCGAAGCCGATGACGACGGTGGTCGCGGCGTTCGGCGTGTAGTCCGTCGAGCAGTCGAGCTTGGCCGAGCAGAAGATGTCCTCGACCGTCGCCTTGATATCGAAGAAGCCCTGCTGCGCGCTGCGCACCACGGTGAAGTCGAGCTCGACCGAGGTGTCCCGGTTCGCGAGGCAGGTCACCGGGCGCACGATCGGCGGCGGCATCGTCGCCGAGACCGGGGTGTTGCCGGCGAAGAGCTGGACCAGGGTCGCGGTGACCTGGTTCGGCTGCTCGTTCGGGTCGGCGTCGCAGGGTGTGATGTAGGTCGCCGAGCCCTGGCCGTTGCCGTAGTCGGCGCTGTCGATCGTCACCGCGGCGATCGTCTGGCCGCTGAGGTTGCGCACCGAGAGGGTGTAGAGCGCGCTGGTGACGTCCGGGAGATCGAGGGACGCGACCTCGATCGAGACGTTCCCCGCCTCCGGCGTCCCCACGTCGCCGCCCGGCGCCGCGCTCTCCCCCAGGCACGAGGCCGTCAAGAGGGAGAGGGAGGCGAGACCCAGCGCCGCGCTGAAAGTCGTCGTCAAGTGAGCGGTTCCCGAGGGTCGGAGGTGTGGACGCGTGGTGACCTCCACGCGGTTGCGATTCTAGCACGCCCCTTCGCGGCCGCGAAAGTGCGTTTTCTGCAGCGCGGCGGTGTGCGGGACCCGCCGCGGGCGAGCGGCCAACGCGGCTGCCTCGGTGCGGGATTGCGAGGCGTCGCGATCGGCGCGGCCCGCGGGCGTCCGAGGTCCCCAGGCGGCGCTACCCGACCGGTTACGTTGCGCCGCAACAAGGCCGCGCAAGCGGCCGACTTCGTCGACCTCCGGGGCCAGCTGTCGTATCGGTCGGGCCACTGCGGTCTCCGCGGCCCCCTCCGGCCGACTGCGTCGACC